>NZ_CP104174.1:7639423-7945000 GCF_025200925.1 Bradyrhizobium sp. CB1015
GCATCGCTGCCGGGGGCGACGCGGCCGAGATGGAAGGTCGCGATGTTGATCTTGGCATCGCCCAGAAGCCCCGCGAACTTGCCGATGAAGCCCGGCTTGTCCTCGTTGGTGACGTAGATCATCGACTTGCCGAACTCGGCATCGACGCGGATGCCCTTGACGTCGACGAGGCGCGGCTTGCCGTCGTGATAGACGGTGCCGGAGACCGAGCGTTCCTGGCGTTCGGTCGCAACCGTGACGGTGATCAGGCTTTCATAGTCGCTCTGGGCGGCGCGGACGATCTCGTCCACCACCATGCCGCGCTCCTTGGCGACAACAGGCGCCGACACGACGTTGACCTCGCCGAGCATCGGGCGCAGCAGGCCCGACAGCACGGCCGAGGTGATCGCCTTGATCTTCATCTCGGCGACGTGGCCCTCATAGGTGATCTCGACCTTGAGGATGCCGCTCTCGGTGAGCTGGCCGGCGAACGAGCCGAGCTTCTCGGCGAGTGCGATGAACGGCTTCAGCTTCGGGGCTTCTTCCGCCGTGATCGAGGGGAAGTTGACCGCATTCGAGATCGCGCCGGTGAGCAGGTAATCCGACATCTGCTCGGCGACCTGGAGCGCGACGTTCTCCTGGGCTTCCGTGGTGGAGGCACCGAGATGCGGCGTGCAGATCACGTTGGGATGGCCGAACAGCACGTTCTTGGTCGCGGGCTCCTCGACGAAGACGTCGAAGGCCGCGCCCGCGATGTGCTTGGCGTTGAGCGCATCGACCACCGCCTGCTCGTCGACGAGGCCGCCGCGGGCGCAGTTGATCAGGCGCACGCCCTTCTTCATCTTGGCGATCGCGGCTGCGTCGATGATGTTCTTCGTTTTCTCGGTCAGCGGCGTGTGCAGCGTGATGAAATCGGCGCGCTTGAGCAGATCGTCGAGCTCGACCTTCTCGACCCCGATGTCCTTGGCGCGCTCCGGCGACAGGAACGGATCGAACGCGATCACCTTCATGCGGAGGCCGAGCGCGCGGTCGGCGACGATCGAGCCGATATTGCCGCAGCCGACGACCCCGAGCACCTTGCCGGTGATCTCGACGCCCATGAAGCGGTTCTTCTCCCACTTGCCGGCCTGCGTCGAGGCGTCGGCCTGCGGGATCTCGCGGGCCAGCGCCAGCATCAGGGTGATGGCGTGCTCGGCGGTCGTGATTGAATTGCCGAACGGCGTGTTCATCACGATGATGCCCTTGGCCGTCGCGGCCGGGATCTCGACGTTGTCGACGCCGATGCCGGCGCGGCCGATCACTTTCAGCCTGGTCGCCTTCTCGAGGATCTTGGCGGTCGCCTTGGTCGCCGAGCGGATCGCAAGGCCGTCGTAATTGCCGATGATCTCGGCGAGCTTGTCCTTGTCCTTGCCGAGATTGGGCTGGAAGTCGACCTCGACGCCGCGGTCCTTGAAGATCTGCACGGCTGCGGGCGAGAGCGCGTCGGAAATGAGAACTTTGGGTTTGGTCATGGGGATGTGTCCTCTGCCTTCCTCAAAGAAAGGGCCTTAAGACCGGATGGGTGAATGTCTCGGAGCACTTCTCCCTCTCCCCGTTCTTACGGGGAGAGGGTTGGGGTGAGGGGCAGCCGCGGGCGAAGGCGCAAATGGAGAGAGCCCCTCACCCGGATCGCTGCGCGATCCGACCTCTCCCCGTAAGTACGGGGAGAGGTGAAAACTCAGGCCGCCTTCGCGAGGGCGGCCTTGGTCTCGGCGAAGGCCCAGTCGATCCACTGCGTCAGCAGCTCGACGTCCTTTGCTTCCACCGTGGCGCCGCACCAGATGCGCAGGCCAGCCGGCGCATCACGGTAATAGGCGAAGTCGTAGCCGGCGCCTTCCTTCTCGACGAGGGCCACCAGCTTCTTCGAGAACTCCGCCTGCGCGTCCTCGGAGAGCGAGGTGATCGCAGGATCGGTGAACTTCAGGCACACCGAGGTGTTGGAGCGGATCGAGGCATCCTTGGCGAGGAAATCGATCCAGGGCGTCTTCGCCTTCCAGTCCGCGAGCACCTTGGTGTTGGCGTCGGCGCGCGCGATCAGCGCCTTGAGGCCGCCGATCGACTTGGCCCAGTTCAGCGCATCGAGATAATCCTCGACGCAGAGCATCGACGGCGTATTGATGGTCTCGCCGACGAAGATGCCTTCGTTGAGCTTGCCGCCCTTGGTCATGCGGAAGATCTTCGGCAGCGGCCAGGCCGGCTTGTAGGTCTCGAGCCGCTCCACCGCGCGGGGCGACAGGATCAGCATGCCGTGCGCGGCCTCGCCGCCGAGCGCCTTCTGCCAGGAGAAGGTGACGACGTCGAGCTTGGCCCAGTCGAGCGCCTGCGCAAACGCGGCGGAGGTCGCGTCGCAGATGGTCAGGCCTTCGCGGCTCGCGCTGATCCAGTCGGCGTTCGGCACGCGCACGCCCGAAGTGGTGCCGTTCCAGGTGAAGACGACGTCGGTCTTGGGATCGACCTTCGACAGATCCGGGATCTCACCGTAAGCCGCATTGAGCTTGGTGACGTCCTTGAGCTTCAATTCCTTGACGATATCGCTGACCCAGCCCTCGCCGAAGGATTCCCAGGCGAGCGTGGTGACGGGCCGTGCGCCGAGCAGCGACCACAGCGCCATCTCGACCGCGCCGGTGTCGGAGGCCGGCACGATGCCGATGCGGTAGTCGGCGGGGACCTCGAGCACTTCGCGGGTGAGGTCGATGGCGAGCTTGAGCTTGGACTTGCCGATCTTCGCGCGATGCGAGCGGCCGAGGGCTGCGTCCTTGAGATTTTGGGCGTTCCAGCCGGGGCGCTTGGCGCAGGGGCCGGAGGAGAAATGCGGCACGGTCGGCCGCGAAGCGGGCTTCGCTACAGTCATGATCTACCCTTCCAGATAGTAAGCCTCCCGTTGGGGGGAGGTGTCCCGCCGCGGCTGATACGGGAATCGGGAAGGTCCGTCAAGGAAGTTCCGGGGCCTCGCGCGCCATTGATGGCGCTTCCGGTGCAATATCAGGGGCCTCGACGACAGCGAGCGCATTCAGCAAGTCCGTGGCATCGCTGATCAATTGCGCGGCCCGACGGCGGCTGCCGACCTTCAAAATGCATTTGTCGTTGGCCTGCACGACGTAGTCGTTACCGACCTTGATGATGGAATAGCTTGTCATCGAAATCCCCGAACCGACCGAGCTCGGTGCCCGACGCTGCGTAGCACCGTTCGTTCCTTCATCAACGTGAACGACGGCCGGGTAGTTTACCGGCTCTTAACATGAACGAACACGCGATCCGATTTCGCTGATTGCGCAACGGCGACGTGGTGCTGGATCAAAAGCGGACAGTCATACCGACATGGCTCGCTGTGAATCCGAGCCGCTTGTAGAAGCGCTGCGCATCGACGCGCGTCTGATGCGTCAGCAGCTCGACCAGATTGCAGCCGCGCGCCTTTGCTTCCGTCACGGCCCATTGCACCAATTGCTCGCCGATGCCGCGGCTGCGACAATCAGCGGCAACGCGAACGTCCTCGAGCAGACCGCGCGATCCGCCTTGCGAGCTGATGCCCGCCAGGATCGCCAGCTGCAGGCAGCCGACCACCCTGCCCGCGCTCTCGGCCACGACCAGCGTGAGATTCGGATCGCGCTCGACCCGCGCGAATGCGTCGTAATATACGGCCGGCAACGGATCCTCCGCGCGCTCGCGTGCGCGGCCGAGATGATCGTCGGCGAGCATCGCAACGATCGCGGCGACGTCGTCGCGGCGCGCGGGACGGATGGAGACCGATTCGGCGCTCATATCGAACATTCCAACCTCAGCGCGCCGTCGGAAGGCCGAGAAACGCTTCGACTTCGCCGATCCAGCGGCGGACGGACGCAAAACGGCCGAGGTCGAAGCCGCCTTCGTGCGCCACGCGCGTATAGGCGAACAGCGACACGTCGGCGAGCGACACCTCGTCGCCGGCGAAGAAGCGGCTGGTCGAGAGATGCTGCTCCATGCGGTCGAGCGCCGCATAGCCGCGCTTGACCTTGTCAGGATCGAGCTCGGAGGCGTCCTTGCCGAGATAGACCATGAGGAAGCGGCACACCGCGATGTAGGGCTCGTGGCTGTACTGCTCCCAGAACAGCCATTCGTCCATCTTGGCCGCCGTGAAGGCGTCGCGCGGAACGAGCGCACTGTCGCGGGCGAGATAGCGGATGATGGCGTTGGACTGTGCCAGCGTGCGGCCGTCGTCGAATTCGACGGTCGGCACCTGGCCGGCGCCGTTCATCCTCAGGAATTGCGGCGTGCGCGTCTCGCCCTTGCGGGTGTCGATCTCGATCCACTGGTAGGGCACAGCGAGCTTGTCGCAGACCCACTTCACCTTCAGGCAGTTTCCGGAATTGCTGTCGCCGTAGATCTTCATCGCTGCCGCCCCACTTTCGGGTGACAGAGCATCAGGACGAAGCGAAGCTGTCAACAGGAAGCGGACCGCTCAGAACTTGTAGCCGAGGCCGAGGCGCGCGTTGTTCAGCGTCACCTGCGTGTTCATGACGGGAGAGAATCTCACATATTCATATTCGATGCGCGCGAACAAGCCGTCCCAAACGCAGTATTCGAGCCCGAGGCCCGCGGTCCAACCGACCGCGAAAGTGTTGGTCCGGTGCTGGCTCTGAGTCTGCGACTGCGCCGGAACAGCATACGTATTGGACGTGGTCGTCGTAACGCCGGCGATCGTTGTCGTCACGATCTGCGTGAGCGTCACGTCGCTCGTCACCGTGCGGGAGACGTCCATCCGCCCAACCGCGGCACCGAAGAAGGCATACGGCATGAAATCACCGCCATCCCAACCTACGCGGCCACGGAGCGAAATCATGTCCTTGACCTGCGCCGCGGCGGTGCCGGTCAAAGTCACGTTATAATTGTCGGTCGTGCCGGCGGGCGGGTTATCGCCGGGCGGGTTGGTGATGACGAGCGAGTTGTGACCGCTCGTCTGCGTGTAGAGATTGTTGAAGTAGCTGTAGGTGCCCTCGAGACTGAGAATGGCATCGTACCATTGCCAGTTGCGGCCAACGAAGCCGCCGAAATTGACGCCTTGCGTGTGGGTCTTGTTCAAGAGCGACCAGTTCGCGGTCGGTTGCTGCAGGACGCTGTCGCGGAAGATGTAGTTTGTGAGGCCGACCACGCTTTGGCTGAAATCGGTCGCGTCGGTCGTGTAGCCGGCGTTGCCGCCGACATAAGCGCCATCCCAGTTGCGGCTCGTCTTCGACAGACCGTCGGTGAAGCCGCCGCGCAGCACGGGCAGGTCCGGCATGTCGGCCGCTTGCGCGGCAGATACCGTCCCCAACATCGCCGCTGCCAACACCAGCCTACGCATCACCACGCTCCATCGGACTCGAACTGTTGCGATGATCATCGCCTGTTAACCTTAACCAATGGTTGCGCCAGGCGCTTTCGTTCGCTGCTGGCCATGAAAAATACGCAAAGCAAAACGGCGCGGGAGGATCCCGCGCCGTTAAGAAGTCCTAACCGATAAGCTTGCCGATCAGCCCTTGGTGACCAGCGGCGGCGGCGGCACGTAGGCCGGCGGGCTGTTGAGATCCCAGCGCACGCCGAGCTTGACGTCGTGCGAGGTGAGCTCCTTGATCTTGATCGAGGTCGGGCCCGAGGCGCTGTTGTCGAACAAGCGGTAGTTGCCTGGCGCGGCGTCGCCGAGATTCATGTAGCTGTAGGCCAGTTCGACCGTGAACCCGGGATTGACCTTGTAGGCGAGACCGGCGTGAGCGGCCCAGGCGAAGTTCCACTTTCCGCTATCGGCGAAGTAGGCGACGCTGTTGTTGAGCAGCGGGTTGTAGGACACGCCGTCGTCACGGAAGCCGCTGATCTTGTTGTAGGAGCCGCCGACGCCCGCGCCGATGAACGGCGTGACGCACCACCAGGTGCCGAGATCGACATAGGCGTTGGCCATCACGACCCACTCGGACTTGCTGCCGCTGTAGTTGTTGACGCCGACGAAGCCGGGGCCAACGACGTTGTCGCTGCCGTGCAGATTGGCTTTGCCCCGGTATTGGCCAATGACGTCGGCGCGGAACCAGTTGTTGAAGCGATAGCCGACGCCGAGATCGAACAGCGGGGACGAGTCGAAGCCGAGGCCCTCTGTCGTCCTCGTGAACCCTGCCGGCAGGGTGCTCTCGATGCGCTTGGCGCTCTGGTTGGTCATGCCGATGTCGCCACGCAGATACCAGCCGCCGAAGTCGGCGGGCGGAGCCGGCGGCGCGTACATGGGGGGCGGGGCGGCGATCGGCATGTCGGCGGCGAACGCCACCGACGAAATCAGGGTTGCCGCACCCGCGGCAAGGAGAGACTTAACGCTACGCATTGGCTTCGTCCTTATGGCCGGTGAGGCAAAATACGGGCGCCCCACGTTCTGGAAACTCACGGGGAGGACGATGCCAGCAAATGCTTAAGCGCCACTTAACCCTAATTTTTAAGGTTGATTTTTTCTGACCCTACACGCGCGCGCCGCGTGAGCGTTGCAAGAATGCCGCGCGAAATGCGTCATCCGCGCCGCATTCCCTAACGATGTGTGAAGCCGCAACGCGGCAAGAGAGGATGCGTTAACGCGCGTGCCGCGGCAGCTCGGGCAGGAACACCGCGAGCAGCCCGATCGCCGGCAGATAGGCGCAGACCTGGTAGACGAACTCGATCGAGGTGTGGTCGGCGAGCTTGCCGAGCACGGCTGCGCCCAGACCCCCGATGCCGAAGGCGACGCCGAAGAACACGCCGGAGATCATGCCGAAGCGGTGCGGCACCAGCTCCTGCGCGAACACAATGATCGACGACGTCGTCGAGGAGATGATCAGGCCGATCGCGACGCTGAGCACGGCGCTGGCAACGAGCCCGGCATGGGGCAGCGCCAGCGTGAACGGCAGCGCACCGAGGATCGAGATCCAGATCACGATCTTGCGGCCGAAACGGTCGCCCAGGGGACCGCCGAGAAACGCGCCGACCGCGTTCGCCGCGAGGAAGATGAAGAGATGGATCTGCGCCCCTGCGTCGACACGCCGAAACGGTCCATCAGGTAGAAGATGTAGTAGCTCGACAGGCTCGAGACGTAGAGCTGCTTGGAGAACAACAGCGCGACGAGCACGAGAAGCGCGACCGCGACGCGGCGCGAGCTGGGCGCGCCCGGATGGGTGTCGACGGGCGCCGCCTTCTTCGTCGTGATCTGCGGCGCATACCAGCGGCCGATGCGCCAGAGGATGAGAATCGCGAGAAACGCGATCGTGGAGAACCAGGCGATGCTGCCCTGCCCGAACGGCACCACGATCAGCGCGGCCAGCACCGGCCCCATCGAGGTACCGAAACTGCCGCCGAGCTGGAACACCGATTGCGCAAAACCGTAGCGGCCGCCGGAGGCGAGCCGGGCGATGCGCGCCGATTCCGGATGAAACACCGCCGAGCCGAGGCCGACCAGCGCGGCGGCGACGAGGATGACGAGATATTGGTGCGCGACGCTGAGCAGCAAGAGGCCGAAGAAGGTCGAGGCCATGCCGATCGCCAGCGAATAGGGCTGTGCCTTCTTGTCGGTGTAGTGTCCGACCACCGGCTGCAGCAGCGAGGCCGTGAACTGGAACGCCAGCGTGATCATGCCGATCTGCGCGAAGTCGAGCGCGTAGGTGTCCTTCAGGATCGGATACACCGAGGCGATCAGCGACTGCATGGTGTCGTTGAGGAAGTGCGAGACGCTGATGCCGGCGAGCACGATGTAAGCCGGCCCCGCCGCCTTGGCGGCGGCCGGCGCCACGTCGGCGACGACGACGGGCTCGGTCAGCGTTTCCTCTGAGACGACGACAGGCTTGTTCAAGGCAGCAATCCCGGCGCGGCCGTTGCCGCAAGGTGCTAGTTACGATGCGGGCGGCGGTCGAACCACCGTCAATCGCAAATGGCTGGGATGCGCCGGTTCTACCCTCCCCTGGAGGGCAGGGCTATCGCATATGACTTGTGGCGGCGGCCTGCGCGCACGCCTCGTCCTTCGAGACGGCGCTTACGCGCCTCCTCAGGATGAGGTTAATCAGCGTCAGTGTTCGTTGAAACTGCTGCCGCGCACTCCGCCCTCATCCTGAGGAGCCCGCCCAAAGCGGGCGTCTCGAAGGATGGCTGCAGGGAAAAGCTCTCAAATGCGATTCCCCTGCCCGGAGGGGGAGGGTCGATCGCGCGTAGCGCGAGCGGGGTGGGGTGATCTCTCCACACGAACACTGTCCGCGAGGCGAGATCACCCCACCCCGTCTCACATTCCGCTACGCTTCATGTGAGCCGACCCTCCCCCTCCAGGGGAGGGTAAGAAAGACCCTAAGCCGCGGCCTGCCCCAGCGCCAAAACGATGGTGTCGACGATGTCCTCGACCAGGACGCGGTCCTCGCCTTCGCCCATGACGCGGATCACGGGCTCGGTGCCGGAGGAGCGGATCAGGAGACGGCCGTGGCCGTTGAGGCGCTTCTCGCCGTCGGAGATCGCCGATTTGACGTCGGAATCGTCGAGCGGCTTGCCGCCCTTGTGGCGGACGTTCTTGAGGATCTGCGGCAGCGGATCGAAACGGTGGCAGACCTCGGACACGGGACGGCGCAGCTTCTGCACCACGGCGAGCACCTGCAACGCGGCGACGAAACCGTCGCCCGTCGTGGCGTAGTCGGACAGGATGATGTGGCCGGACTGCTCGCCGCCGAGATTGTAGCCGCCGCTCAGCATCTGCTCGAGCACGTAGCGGTCGCCGACCGGGGTGCGCACCAGCTCGAGCCCCTGCCCTTGCAGAAAGCGCTCCAGCCCGAGATTGGACATCACGGTGGCGACGATGCCGGGACGCGAGAGGCGTCCGTCCTCCTTCCAGCTCTGCGCGATCACCGCGAGCAGCTGGTCGCCGTCGACGACATGGCCGCGCTCGTCGACCAGGATGACGCGATCGGCGTCGCCGTCCAGCGCAATGCCGATGTCGGCGCGCATCTCGCGCACCTTCTTCGACAACGCCTCCGGCGAGGTCGAGCCGCAATCCTTGTTGATGTTGAAGCCGTCGGGCTCGACGCCGATCGGCACCACGTCGGCGCCCAATTCCCACAGCGCTTCGGGCACCACCTTGTAGGCGGCGCCATTGGCGCAATCGATCACGACGCGCAGGCCCTCGAGCGAAAGGTCGCGCGGCAGCGTCCGCTTGGCGAATTCGATGTAGCGGTCATGAACGCCGTCGATACGGCGGGCGCGGCCCAAGCTCGCGCTCTGCGCGAGCTTCTTGTCGAGGGATTCGTCGAGCAGCTGCTCGATCTGCCGCTCGACGTCGTCGGAGAGCTTGAAGCCCTGCGGGCCGAACAGCTTGATGCCGTTGTCCTCGAACAGATTGTGCGAGGCCGAGATCATGACGCCGAGATCGGCGCGCATCGACTTGGTCAGCATCGCGACCGCCGGCGTCGGCATCGGGCCGACCAGCAATACGTCCATGCCGACCGAGGTGAAGCCCGCGACCATGGCGTATTCGATCATGTAGCCGGACAGGCGAGTGTCCTTGCCGATCACGACCCGGTGGCGGTGGTCGCCGCGCTGAAACGCAAGGCCCGCGGCCTGGCCGACCTTGAGCGCGAGCTCCGGCGTGATCAGTCCGTTGGCGCGGCCCCTAATCCCGTCCGTCCCGAAATATTTGCGGCTCATTTCGTCCCCCAACGCAACAACCAGGGACTCCCCTCTACAACCACGGGCTGCCCCAACGGGCCCCGCATCCCTGATTTGCCGAGGTCTTATAAAGCTATCGCGGCTAACTTGGCTTCAAAAAATATAATGAATCATTACGGTACCGGTGCCGCGACCGCCCTGGTAACACATTGTTAACATTGTAGTTCCGGCGTGACCAGCGAAAAGCAGCGGAACTCGCCCTAATCCGAGCGCTTCACATGGCCGTCCGCGCGGCTGGGCGCCGGCTGCGTGACGTTGACAGGATCCGAGCCGGGGAAGGTCTCCTCCAGTCCCTCTTCGAGCGCCTCCTCGAGATCATGCTTCTCCTTGATCTCTTCCGGCGAGGGTCCTGCGTGCGGCTTCGTCATGACGCTCTCCTTGGCGCTCTCCTTCCAAAACGTTCTGCAAACGATTTGGCTGTGCTTCCAACCATGCTAGATGACCCCGAAATCTTCCGATGCAAGACTGCTGGTACATGACGGGCCGGGGAAACGACATGAAGCATATTACCTGTATCGACGACCTTCGCACGCTGCATCGGCGCCGCGTGCCGAAGGCGTTCTTCGACTATTGCGACCGCGGCTCCTACGCCGAGGAGACGCTGCGCGCCAACCGCGAGGACATGCAGGCGATCAAGTTCCGCCAGCGCATCCTGGTCGACGTCTCCAAGCGCGACACCTCGACCACGATCCTCGGCGAGCCGTCGACGATGCCGCTGATCCTCGCGCCGGTCGGCCTGCTCGGCATGCAGCACGGCGACGGCGAGATCCACGCCTGCCGCGCCGCACAAGCCGCCGGTATCCCGTTCACGCAATCGACCATGTCGATCTGCTCGATCGAGGACATCGCCGCCAGCGTCGAGAAGCCGTTCTGGTTCCAGCTCTACGTCATGAAGGACCGCGGCTTCATCAAGGAATTGATCCAGCGCGCGATGGCCGCCAAGTGCAGCGCGCTGGTGCTCACGGTCGACCTGCAGGTGATCGGCCAGCGCCACGCCGACATCAAGAACGGCATGACCGTGCCGCCCGAATGGTCGCTATCGAAGCTGCTCGACTTCGCCAGCAAGCCGGCCTGGGTCTCCGGCGTGCTGCAAGGCAAGCGCCGCACCTTCGGCAATCTCGCCGGTCATCTGAAGGTCAGCGACGACATCACCTCGCTGTCGACCTGGATCAGCTCGCAATTCGACACCTCGCTGAACTGGAACGACATCGACTGGATCCGCTCGATCTGGCCAGGCAAGCTGATCCTGAAGGGCATCCTCGACCTCGAGGACGCCGAGCTCGCCGCGAAAACCGGTGCGCAGGCGCTCGTGGTCTCCAACCATGGCGGCCGGCAGCTCGACGGCGCGCCGTCCTCGATCGAGGTGCTGCCGGAGATCGTGGACGCGGTCGGCGACAGGATGGAGATCATGTTCGACGGCGGCATCCGCTCCGGCCAGGACGTGATGCGCGCGCTCGCGCTCGGCGCAAAGTCCTGCATGATCGGCCGCGCCTATGCGTATGGCCTCGGTGCCGGCGGCCAGGCCGGCGTCGCCAAGGCGATCGACATCATCCAGAAGGAGCTGCTCACGACCATGGGCCTGTGCGGCGTCAACCGGATCGACGAGATCGACGATCACGTGATTGCGGTGTGAGGATTGAAGCGCGAAAATCGCGCATCAATTATCGCTGTCGTCCCGGACAAGCGCGCCCAAGCGCGCGCCGATCCGGACCCATAGCCACAGGCGGATGTGGCTACGGGGACGCGGAGTGACCTGCTTCGCGCAACAACTTCTCCCTGTGGTTATGGGTCCGGATCGGCGCTAACGCTTGTCCGGGACGACACCGAAGGTGTGGCTGCAGCTCCACTCACATCGGCGGCGTCAAGCCGTCGCGGCCGACGCTGACGCGGCTGGTCTCGAACGAGCCGTCCGGCAATTGCTTCAGGAAGGCGATGACGTTGGCGCCGGGCTTCAGCTCGGATTTGTCGCCGGGCACGAAGGTCACGACCGGCGTGTCGTCGGCGACGAACACCTTCTTCTCGCCGTCCTTGTACTTGACCAGCAATGTGTGGCCGTCATTGCCGACGACGCTCTCGGCCACGGTCGCATTGGTCATGCTGGAGTTGGGCTTGAGGTCCCAGGGCCGCGAGCCTTCGCCGGTGCCGCGCATGGCTTCCGGAAACACGTGCACCTCGACGGCGTTCGGGCTGCCGTCCGGTCCCGGCACGGTGGTCGCACCGATGAACGAGCCCGGCTTGATGTCGGCGAGCGAGATCTTGGTAACGCCCGACACGTTCACGTCGGAGGCGAGGCGAAGCTTGACCTCTTCACCGCTGCGCGACTTGACCTGCATGGTGTCGCCATCGACGGTTTCGATGGTGCCGCGCACGCGCGTCGGCACCGGCGCCTTCTGGGCGAAGGCGCAGTAGGTCGAGACGGCCACCATCGCGACGGCGATCAGTGGACGTGTGAAGGTTGCACGTTGAACAGTCATGACGGTCTCCGATTGTCCCCAGGAATAGAGAACTCCGAAAGACCCCGCGCTATTCTCAAGACTTCGTGAGATCGGCCTCGACCAATGCGCGCAGCTCGGCGGTGACCTCGGGGCGCCGCCCGAACCACAGCTCGAAACCACGCACCGCCTGATGCAGCAGCATGCCGAGCCCGTCGGCGGTCTTCAGTCCGCGCGCCGTAGCGGCGGCGAGCAGCGGCGTCACCAGGGGAACATAGACGAGGTCGGCGACGACGGCGTCTTGCGGCAGGCGCGCAACGTCGACATCGAGTGAAGGCTGGCCATGCATGCCGAGCGAGGTCGTGTTCACGAGAAGTCTTGCGCGCGGCAGCACGTCGCCGATCGCGTCCCACGGCAGCGGATGCACATTCGATCCGAACTGCTTTGCCAGCGTCTCGACCCGCGCAATCGTCCGATTGGCGACATGCACGCAGCTGATGCCGCGTTCCAGCAGGCCGAAGACGACCGCGCGCGAGGCGCCGCCGGCACCCAGCACCAGCGCCTCCTCGGCCATGTCCCAGCCGGGCGCGCTGGCGTCGAGATTGTTGATGAAACCTTCGACATCGGTATTGGTCGAGCGCAGCTCGCCCTCTGCAAACCACAGCGTGTTCGCAGCGCCGACGGCCCGGGCGCGCGCGTCGGGGGTCGACAGCGCCAGCACGGCTTCCTTGTGCGGGATGGTGACGTTGGCCCCGACGAAGCCGCGCAGCGACAGCCGCAGCACGAAATCGCGCAAATCCTCGGGCGGCACCGCCTCGATGACATAGCCGCCTTCAATGCCGAGCGTGCGCAGCCAGTGATGGTGGATCAGCGGCGAGCGCGAATGCGCGGCCGGCCATCCGATCAGACAGGCTGCGGGAATCCTGGACGCGGTCATCTTTCCCTCGGGTCGTTTCCGAGGCGATCCATTTCGCGTCGCGCCCGCTCTGTCAAGCGCGGCCGGTCAGCTCGCAGCGGGCTCGTCGGCGGCCCGGCCCTTGATGTCGGCGATGGCGCGCTCGAGGCTCGTGCGGTAGCGCGCGCGCGGCGGCGTGACGCCATGGGTGAGCAGCGCGCGGCGAACCGCGGGCGAGGCCCCCGTGATGAACAGCCGGATGCCCTGGCGGTGCGCCTTGACGGCGACGCGCCCGAGCACGTTGGCCGCGGTCGAATCCAGGAACGGCACCGCGGCGAAGTCGACCACGAAGGCCTTGCGCTTGTCGGCGACTTCGTCGAGCACGCCGCCGATGGCGGAGGCGGCGCCGAAGAAGAACGCGCCGGTGATGCGATAGACCAGCACGTCGCGATCGACCGCCAGCGCGGAATCGTAGGGAACGCGATCGCCGTTGCTGTCATCGGGGCGATCGGGGACCACCAGCGGTGTGCGCTCCTCGATGCCGGTCATCTCCGCCATGCGGTGGATGAACAGCACCGCGCCGAGCGCGAAGCCGACCAGGATGCCCTCGGTGAGGTCGCGGAAGATCGTGAGCAGGAAGGTCGCGAGCAGCACCACGGCATCGCCCCATGACGAGCGCAGCAGCGTGGCGAATTCGTGCTTCTCCGCCATGGTCCAGGCCACCACGACCAGCACCGCGGCGAGCGCGGCCAGAGGGATGTAGCTCGCCAGCGGCGCCGCGATCAGCATGAACAGCAGCAGGAACACCGAATGCAGCATGCCGGCGAGCGGCCCGCGCGCGCCGGCGCGGATGTTGGTCGCCGTGCGCGCGATCAGCCCGGTGACGCAGATGCCGCCGAACAGCGCCGAGCCGATATTGGCCGCGCCTTGCGCCACCAGCTCGCAATTGGAGCGGTGACGGCGACCGGTCATGCCGTCGGCCACCACGGCCGACAGCAGCGATTCGATCGCCGCCAGCAGCGCAAACGCGATCGCATCCGGCAGCACGGCCTTTGCCTTCTCCAGCGAGAACGCGGGCAGCGCCGGCGAGGGCAATTCGCGCGGGATGCCGCCGAAGCGCGAGCCGATCGTTTCCACCGGCAGCGAGAATATCGCACACACGAATGCGGCGAAGACGACCGCGATCAGGATGCCGGGCCAGGAGGGACGCCAGACCCGCAACGACGCGATGATGGCTGTGCTGACGATCGCGACCAGCACTGCGGACGGATTGATCGTGCTGAGGCCGCCGGCGAGCGCGACGAGCTTCGGCACGAACTCGCTGGGCTCCTTCCCCGCGAGCGTGATGCCGAAGAGATCGCGGAGCTGGCTCGCAAGGATGATGACGGCGATGCCGGCGGTGAAGCCGACCGTGACGGGATAGGGAATGAACTTGATGTAGGTGCCGACCCTGAGCAGCCCCGCACCGATCAAGAACAGGCCCGCCATCATGGTGGCGAGGATGACTCCGTCGACGCCGTGCCGCTCCGCGGTCGCCGCCACCAGAACGATGAACGCACCGGCAGGACCGCCGATCTGGAACCGGCTGCCGCCGAGCATGGAGGCGATGAAGCCGCCGGCGACGGCGGTGTAGAGGCCGCGGTCCGGCGTCACGCCCGATGCGATCGCGATCGCCATCGAGAGCGGCAGCGCCACGATCGCAACCGTCAGGCCGGCGAAGACGTCGGCGCGGAAATCCGCCATGCCATAGCCTTCACGCCAGACGGTGACGAGCTTTGGCAGATACAGTTCGGCAAAGGTCGGCTCGCGCAGCTGGTGCAGCCGGGCTGCCTGATCGCTTGTGATGCTCATTTCTGCAAAGTGCTCCGCTGCCCCACAATGCTCCGAAGCATCGTGCGTCCCGAGGTGCGACGATGCGCTAGCCCATCTTGATCCCGGGCACGATCAACGCGCGATCATGCTCCGACGCGGCGCGGCGGCCCCGGCTCCTTCAAGCGAACGCCACGTCCGCCGCTGTCGCTGCGGGCCTGCTCGCCGATCAGCTCGACGCCGGCCCGGTCGAACGCCTCGACCACCTTGATCAGGGTCTCGACCACGCCACGAACATTGCCGGTCGAGGCCTCCATCCGCTGGATGGTCGGCAGCGACACGCCGGCAAGCTCGGCCAGGGTTTTCTGGTCGATGCCGAGCAACGCGCGGGCTGCCCGCATCTGAAACGAGGTGATCACCTTGGCCTCACGTATCAGAGCTTATATGTGATATTCTATACATACACAATGATGTAAAATACATCAACATGAAGCTAATGCAAGCGCCTCCTCCGTCATTGCGAGCGAAGCGAAGCAATCCAGAATCCCCGCGGAAAGACTCTGGATTGCTTCGCTTCGCTCGCAATGACACGTGGAGAGACAGCGCCACATCCCTCTCCCCGCAAGAGCGGGAGAGGGAGTGAGAGAGCAGTGCCTCCCTAACCGATCACGCCGCGTGCTGATGTGCGGCGATGATCTGGTCGGCGGCGCGGCCGGTGACTTCGGCCATGTGGTCGAACTGGCGCGTGAAGCTGCCGGCGCCGGCGGTGGCCGAGCGCAGCTCCACGATCAGCTCGCCGATCTCCGCTTCCGGCATCATGGCGCGGACACAGTCCCAGCCGGTCCAGCCCTCGCGGGTGTCGAAGCCGAGAATCTGGCCGCGCCGCGCCGACAGGATCGCGTTGATCTTGGCGGTGGCGTCGGTCGGGCAGACGATCTCGACCACGTGGATCGGCTCCAGCAGCACCGGCTGGCATTGCGGCAGGCCTTCATTGAGCCCGACCCGCGCTGCCGTGCGGAAGGCGAGATCGGAGCTATCGACGCTGTGATAGGAGCCGTCGGTGAGCGTCACCTCCACGTCGGTGACGGGGAAGCCGAGCGGACCGCGCGCCAATCCGTCGACGACGCCCTCCTCAACCGCCGGGATGTAGTTGCGCGGCACCGCGCCGCCCACCACCTTCTCGGCGAACTTGAAGCCCTCGCCGCGCGGCAGCGGCTTGATGTCGAGCACGACATCGCCGAACTGGCCGTGGCCGCCGGACTGCTTCTTGTGACGGCCGCGCTGGGTGATCGGCTTGCGGATGGTCTCCTGATAACCGATCGCGGGCGGATGCGAGGTGACCTTGACGCCGAAGCGGTCGCGCAAGCGCTCGCTGGCGACACGCAGGTGCATCTCGCCCTGGCCCCACAGCACGGTGTCGTGGGTTTTGGCGTTCTGCACGATCATGAGCGAGGGATCCTCCTCATGCAGGCGCGTCAGTGCCTGGCCGAGCTTGACGTCGTCCTTGCGGTCGGTGGCGGCGACCGAGATCGCGAGCACCGGCGGCGTCGGCTCGATCGTGATCAATGCCGCGGGCGGCGTCTTGCCGTTCGAAACCGTGTCACCGGTCTTGACCGGATCGAGCTTGGCGAGCGCCACGGTGTCGCCGGCTTCCGCCGAGGCGCGCTTGGTGTCGTAGGCGCCGTTGACGGCGAGGATGCCGGAGATGCGCCCTGCACCGCCGGATGAGGATTGCAGCGTGGCGCCGTCGTCGAGATGGCCGGCGAGCAGCCGCGTCAGCGACAGCTTTCCGCCGTGCTGCGAATGCAGCGTCTTGAAGACGTAGCCGAGCGCGTCCTTGGTCTCGGGCACGCCGAGACGTCTGGCCGTCTCCGCAACACCGGGCGCCTCGTGACGCAGCGCCTTCATCAGGCGCAGCACGCCGTTCTCGCGCGCGGCGGCACCGAGCAGCACCGGGCAAATCAGCCCTTCCCGCAATTCGCGAGCGAGATCGTCGAAGACGGCATCGCGCGGCGGCTGGATGTCCTCGAGCAGCTGCTCCATCAGCGCATCGTCGTGATCGGCGAGCTTCTCCAGCATCGAGAAGCGGGCTTCCTTCTCGCGATCGAGATCGCCGCCTTCGAGCGCGATCACCTCGGAGGCCTTGTGCTCGCGATAGATGAAGGCGCGCTCCAGCGCGAGATCGACGAAGCCCTCGATCAGCTCGCCCTTCCAGATCGGGATCTGGCGCAGCACCAGCGGCACGCGCGAGGCGGGCTGCAGCATCGCGAGGGTCTCGCGGATGCGCTCGCTGGCGCGGTCGATCTTGTTGAGGAACAGGAAACGCGGGATCTTCAGCTCTTCCAGCTCGCGCAGGATGATCTGAAGCTGCGGCAGCTTCTTCTCGTCGGCCTCGCAGACCACGATTGCGGCGTCGACCGCAGGCAACGCGGCGCGCATGTCGTGGGCAAACTCGACGGAACCGGGACAATCGAGGAAGGTGTAGCTGTCGCCCATGAAACTCGTGGTGGCGGCGGTGAGGCCGACGGTCATCTTGTGATGACGGGCCTCGGGCGTGGCATCGCCGACGGACGTTCCGGCATCGACGCTGCCGGCGCGCGGGATTGCGCCCGTTCGCGCCAATATTGCTTCCAGAAGTGTGGTTTTACCGCTTTGGAAAGGGCCCAGCAGCGCGATGCACCGTGGACCTCGGGGACTTCTGACGTCTTGTCCCATTCGCCGCCTCCTTGGTGTGGAGCTCGGCCCGTGATTGGGTCGGCAAACGCCGATGCTCTGCCCCTCCCCGAGATTTGGCAAGCATCAAACTTCGCTGCGGTGCGTCGTCAGTAAAATCGCGCCGCTTCGCGCGGCGCGATCACACGCAAAAGTGTTAACGGCCCGGACGGAGTTCCAGGCTCTCCAGGCCTGCAGCGATATTGAGGCCGACCTGGCCCTGCACGCTGAGCGGCTGGAGCGCGATCGAATTGTTGGAGCCGCCGACCAGCACGTTGCCCCCGAGGCCGACGCCGACCGAGGCGCTGCCCTGCGCGCCGGCGTAATTGCCGGCGAGGTCCCCGGGGCCGAGCCGGTCGACCGGTGCGAACACGCCCCAGGCCAAAGCCGTCTCCTGGGTGATGCCGATGTCGAGACCGACCTTGCGGATGGTCGCGACGTAGCGGTCGTCGGGCAGGCCGTCGGCGCGCAGCACGCAGCCGAGATGGGTCACCGAACCCACGATGAAGCCGACGCTGGCGCCGCCGCGGCATTCGAGCACGCCGACCCGCGCCATCCGCTGCTGCGCGCCAGTGTTCACGACGGAGGCAATGAGGCCCGCGGCGGCGAGTCCGGCGAAGAGGAAGGAACGGCGCATGAAATATCTCCCGCGATGATGTGATGCGAGCAGAGAGAGCGCCCCACCCGTGTTGCGCGTGTATGCCACAACAGCCGCAATGGTGCCAGATCGGACGCGTTTAGAATCGAGCGTGCGGAGAGAGCCCCTCACCCCACTCTCTCCCCGTAAGAACGGGGCGAGGGAGTGAGAGAGTCGTGCGTCCCTTACGATGCAACGTCGCCGGGCTTGCTTAACCTCTCCCCGCTCTTTGCGGGGAGGGTCGGATCGCGCAGCGATCCGGGTGAGGGGCAAGGCACGATGCCGACCGGACAAATGTCCATCCGACTCTACCCAATCGAAGCACAGCAAAAAAGGCCCGCCGAAGCGGGCCTTTTCAATTCGCACTGTCTTCGACTTACCGCAGATTGCCACAAAAACGCTGGATGCGCTTGCAGGCGTCTTCGAGATCCGAGGTCTTGGTCGCGTAGGAGATGCGGAACGCCGGTCCAAGGCCGAAGGCCGAACCCTGCACCACGGCGACGCCTTCGGTCTCCAAGAGCTCGGTGACGAACTGCTCGTCGTTCGAGATCACGTTGCCCGACGGCGCCTTCTTGCCGATGGTGCCGGCGCAGGACGGATAGACGTAGAACGCACCCTCGGGGCGCGGGCATTCGATGCCGCTGGCCTGGTTGAGCATGGAGACGACGAGGTCGCGGCGCTCCTTGAACACCTTGTTGTTGGCGGGAATGAACTCCTGCGGACCGTTCAGCGCCTCAACGGAGGCCCATTGCGCGATCGAGCACGGGTTCGACGTCGATTGCGACTGGATCGTCGACATCGCCTTGATGAGCTGCGCCGGACCGCCAGCATAGCCGATACGCCAGCCGGTCATGCAATAGGCCTTGGAGACGCCGTTCACGGTGAGCGTGCGGTCGTAGAGACCGGGCTCGACCTGCGCGACGGTGGTGAACTGGAAATCGTCATAGACGAGATGCTCGTACATGTCGTCAGTCATCACCCAGACGTGGGGATGCTTCACCAGCACGTCGGTGAGCGCTTTCAGTTCCGAGCGCGTGTAGGCAGCTCCGGTCGGGTTCGACGGCGAGCACAGGATGACCCATTTGGTCTTCGGCGTGATCGCGCGCTCGAGCGCCTCGGCCTGGAGCTTGAAGCCGGTCGCGGCGGTGCAGACCACCGGCACCGGCTCACCGCCCGCGAGCGCGACCATCTCGGGATAGCTGACCCAATAGGGCGCGGGAATGATCACCTCGTCGCCCGGATTGATGGTCGCCATCAACGCGTTGTAGAGCACCTGCTTGCCGCCCGTGCCGACGATGATCTGGTTCGGCTTGTAGGCGAGGCCGTTCTCGCGCTGAAACTTCGCGATGATGGCTTCCTTCAGCTCGGGGATGCCGTCGACCGCGGTGTACTTGGTCTTGCCGGCCTCGATGGCGCGGATCGCCGCCAGCTTGATGTTGGCGGGCGTGTCGAAGTCGGGCTCGCCGGCACCGAGGCCGATGACGTTGCGGCCCGCCGCTTTCAGCGCGCGTGCTTTATCCGTGACCGCGATGGTCGCGGACGGCTTCACACGGTCGAGCGCAGCGGCAAGGAAGGACATCATCATCTCCTGGCGAGCGTCGTGAAGCCCTTCGCCTCACGACTCTGATTGTGGGAATGAGCCACCCTAAAACGTGTGCCGCTGCGCCGCAAGAAACTTCGGCCCGATCCCGGAAAAGTTTACGGTTTTGCGCGCTCCGAAGCGCGATTTCCCGCAATTTTGCGCAACTTTGCCTCCGGAATTGCTCATATCCGACAATGCGTGTCCTCGGAGCAATTTTGAATGGTGCGCGTCGCCAGGAAACCGCTCGTCGTCATGCCCGGGCTTGCCGTCTTCGCTCAAGCTTCGCCGGCCCCGTACCGAACAGCCCGGCGAAGCCGTGTGGCGTAGCCGGGTCCCGGGCATCCACGTTCTTCGTGCGGCAAGTCGGACGTGGATGGCGGGGACAAGCCCGGCCATGACGACGCGGAAACACTGGCGTCCTAATCCCGATCGTCCATCCGATAGCCTACGTGCTTCACGGCCTCGTAGAGCGATGTGTCCGCAGATTGACGTACACGTGATCTGATTTGCCTCATCGCGTGGAAATGATCTTCCGCTCCATTGCAGTGCGGTAGTGTTTTGAAGTTTTTCTATCGGCCGGCTCTTGCGGCGGATTCGCATCGGCATCATTGTTTAGCCGCCTCGCGGGGCAACGAGCGCCGCGTCTTCTCGTCCTCGGATTCGAACGCCAGAATGTACAAGCTCTATTCGATGCAACGCTCGGGCAACAGCTACAAGGTCCGCCTTGCGCTGGCGCTGCTCAACCTGCCTTACGAAGCGGTGGAGGTGGACATTCTGCGCGGCGAGAGCCGCACGCCGGATTTCCTGTCCAAGAACCCGTCGGGCCAGGTGCCGCTGCTCGAGGTCGGAGAGGACCGCTATCTCGCCGAGTCCAATGCGATCCTCTGGTACGTCGCCGTCGGCACGCCGCTCGCGCCGGAGAACCGCATCGACCGCGCCGAGGCGCTGCAATGGATGTTCTTCGAGCAGCACGCGCTCGAGCCGAATATCGGCGCGGCCTATTTCTGGCTGTCGCTGGTCAAGGGCGGTCGCGACCTGCAAACCCATTCGCTGGAGGACTGGATGGAGCGCGGCTATGGTGCGCTCCAGGTGATGGAGAACCATCTCAAGACCACCCCCTATTTCGCCGCGCGCCAGCTCACGGTCGCCGACATCGCGCTGTACGGCTACACCCACCTCGCCGACCGCTGCGACTTCGACCTCCAGGCCTTCCCGGCGATCCGGGACTGGCTGAAACGCGTCGAAGCCACGCCCGGCTTCGTGACGATGGACTGGCGCCCGGCCGACATCGACGACCCCGCCAGCATCGCCGCGAGGGCCTGACGGCGCGCCCCGCTCCGGCGAATAGCGGGCACAAGGGACTTCTTTGCCGCAATCCCGCCACTTTCGGCGCGATCGCCGCCGCAATATTGCCGGTTGAAACTGGGAAATTCTGGAAAGTCGCGGGTGATTCGCTCGCGTGTTGAAGGATTTAGACCATGATGCGGGCGTCCGGCACGGCGGGCTTTCAGAGCCCATCCGCTACCGTCGCGTCTTCCCGGCTCACCCATGCGGTCGCGGCCTCGCTCGCCGTCGCCGCGCTCTCGCTGTGCCTGATCGTCACCCTGACGGTGCTGTCGACCAAGGCGACCATGGCGATGGGCCTGCCGGTCTGATTCCCGTTTCATCCTGGACCAGCCTTCAGGGCGCCGCGCGGCCCGCGCCGACCGGCATCGCGACAGGACGTCGATGAAATCACCTGTGGTAGTCGTTGCAATCACCCTGACTGCGGCCATCCTGGTCGCGGCCTCGCTGTTGATCATCGTCGGCACGCGCAAGGGCGCAGGCACGTCGACGCTGAATGCACCGACCCTGCAGCAGCGCATCAAGCACGCGCACATGGTCTAAAATCATCCGAAAGCCTTACGCTTGCCCGCAAGCGCGCCTTAAGCACGCCGCACGAAATCGCATCGCGGTCACGCAACAATCAGTCAGTGTTGCGGGCTTACTTCGTTCGGGAGGAGCGAGACAGGTCGATGCGGTTCGGATGGCGTGCAATCTCCGGTCCGGCGCTGACGGCAACGGCCCTGCTGCTGTCGATGCTGCTCGATCGCTTCGTCCCCGCGCCCTCGCCCGCCCCGCTGCTCCTCGGCATCGTGGCTCTCGCCGGCGCGCTCTCAGGTCTCGCCTCCGCCGTGACGACCGCGATTGTCGCGGTGATCGGCGCGGCACTGTTCTTCCTCAGCCGCCACGGCGTTTCCGGCCATGGTGCCGCCGATCTGGTGCAGCTCGGCCTCCTGGCCGTCACCGCTTTCGGCACCGCCGGCATCACCGGGCTGATGCGCGAGCGGCTGCTCGGCAGCTTCGCGGCCGAGCGCCGCAGCCACGCCATTGCCGCGCGGCTGTCGGCCGCGCTCGACAAGGTCGATATCGGCATCGTGCTGCTCGATGCCGAGACCCGGGCCGAATTCATCAACCGCGCGTTCCGCGATTATTTTGCGGTGCCGGACGAGATCGCCGACGCCAAGCCGCCCTTCATCGCGCTGATGTATCACGGCCGCGACACCGGCGCGTTCGAGCTGCCCGAGGACGAGCTCGGCACCTTCATCGCGCAGCGCATGGAGATGGTGCGGGTCGGCGATGCGACGCCGATCAACATCAAGCTGCGCAACGGCGAGGTGCTGCGCTTCGTCTGCACCGCGTTGCCTGATGGTGGGCGGATGCTGAGCTACACCCCGGTGACCGACCTCGTGCGCCACACCGATCCGCCGGCAAGTGCCGACTACTATCGCTCGCTGCGCGATCCGACCGGCCGCAAGCTGATCCGGTACTTGCGCGCTGCGGAGTGAGGCGAGTGTGCGATTGATCGGCAATACGATCATCACGTATGAAGGACATCCCTTCATCGCACCTCCGAGATCGCGGAAATTCACATGTCGCTCATCATTCGTGCCGTCACCAGGCAGGATTACGATCAATGGCTGCCGCTGTGGGACGGCTACAACGCCTTTTACGGCCGCTCCGGTCCGACGGCGCTCGCGCCCGAGATCACGCGGATGACATGGCAGCGCTTCTTTGATGCCTATGAGCCGATGCATGCACTGGTCGCCGAAAGCGATGGCCGCCTGCTCGGCCTGACGCATTATCTGTTCCATCGCAGCACCACCGCGATCGAGCCGTCCTGCTATCTGCAGGACCTGTTCACGTCCGAGGCCGCGCGCGGCAAGGGCGTCGGCTCGGCGCTGATCCATGGCGTCTACGAGCGGTCGAAGCTGGCGGGATCGCCGCGCGTCTACTGGCAGACGCACGAGACCAATCTCACGGCGCAGCGCCTGTACGACAAGGTCGCGGAGCGCTCCGGCTTCATCGTCTATCGCAAGATCTTCTGAGCCTGTTCTTTGAGCATGATCTTTTCGGAAAACCGCTTCGCACTTTTCCGGATCATGCTTTGGCGGCCTGTGGATAACTCCGCGTGTCACCCGCGCGTAACACAGCGAGGCTACGCTGCCCCTGCGTCTGGTCAGGCCCCCGTCACCGATCACGCGCCCCAAGCGGTCCCCGTCAGTCGCCGCGTCTGACAGGGGCCGCATTTTTTTGCTGGCAACGCTACTTGGTGCCGCGCCCCACCGTCTGCATCACCTCGAAACCTTCAAACTGGGGATGGCCGAGATAAAGCGGCTTGTTGTCGCCCGCTTTATGATGCGCCGCGCGAAACGCTTCCGACTTGGTCCAGGCCTCGAACGCCGCATAATTCGCCCATACGGTGTGCGAGGCGTACAGCGTGTGGTCCTCGGCTTCCGGCCCGCGCAGCAGATGAAACTCGATAAAGCCCGGCACCTTGTCAAGATGGGTGTCGCGGGTGAGCCAGACCTGCTCGAAGGCGGACTCGGAGCCCTTGGCGACGCGGAAGCGGTTCATGGCGATGTACATTGCTTGAATCTCCTGCAAAGGCGGACGATCGTAAGGGAGGCACCGCTCTCTCGCTCCCTCGCCCGTTCTTACGGGGAGAGGGCGGGGTGAGGGGCGGCGCCACGAGTTCGGTCTGAATTGTAGATACAACGCACGTGATCGCAATCGGCTTGCGAGTCGGAGGGACTTGGTTCGTGGCAACAGCGTGCCCTGCCCCTCACCCGGATCGCTAGAGCATTTCACATTTTGATTGAAGCGTAACCGGCGTTAGCGAAGTAGTTGGCACATTCACGAGGCTGGATGTCCTGGACGAGGTGACCGATGTGGCGCCAAGTGTCCTCGATGGTGCGCTTTTGAGCCTGCCGCATCCAATGTTTGATCTTGGAGAAGGCCTGTTCGATCGGATTGAGGTCGGGCGAGTATGGCGGCAGGTACCAGAGCCTGGCTCCAGCCGCCTTGATCATCTGCCTGACGGCTCTCGACTTGTGGCTTCCGAGATTGTCGAGAATGACGATATCGCCCTCGCGCAGGGTCGGAAGGAGGAGGTGCTTCACGTAAGCGCGGAAGCATTGGCCGTTGATCGGCCCATCGAAGACGCAGGGGGCGGTGAGCTGGTCGTGGCGGAGTGCGCCGAGGAATGTGAGGGTACGCCAGTGCCCGTGCGGGGTGAAGCCGCGCAGGCGTGCCCCTTTGGGGCCCCAGCCCCGCAAGGGGGCCATGTTGGTCTTGATCCAGGTCTCATCGATGAAGACGAGCCGGCCCGGATCAAGTCCGGTCTGCCAGGACCGCCAACGCTGGCGCCTACGAGAGACGTCGGCGCGAGCCTGTTCGAGCGCGAACAGTGTTTTTTTTGAACCGCAGCCCTTCCCGACGCAGGAACAGCCAGACTGCATTGTGTGAGACCTTAACCCCACGGGCAGCCAGCTCCGCCTTCAGACCATGCAGCGTCAGGTGCGGCGTCTGAGTGATCCGCTCGACGATGAAGGCGCGGTGCGGATCAAGCACAGGCTTGCGGTGACCACCCATCTTGCCAGGCGCTACCGAGCCGGTCGTTCGATAACGCTGCGACCACTTCACAACCGACGAGACCGCAACACCAAACCGTGCCGCCACAGAACGGCAGCTCTCACCCTTGGCAACCGCGGATACCGCACGCTTACGTAAATCGTTGGAAATTGGTCGGACCATGGGATGCTGGCCTCCAGCCCAGCCAGCATCTTGAATCATATTCGCCCCAGATCCGGAATCCCTTCCGATTCAATAAATTCGTGAACCGCTCTAATGCGATCCGACCTCTCCCCGCAGAAGGGCGGGGAGAGGTTAGGTCACACCTCCCCCGCCGCGAGCTCGATCTGAATCACGGTGAGAACACCTTCGATATTCCCGAGGACATCGTTGTTCCAGAAGCGCAGCACCTTGTAGCCCTTCTCCCTCAAGCGCTCGTCTCGCATTGCATCCGCTGCGGATTCATTGTGCTGCCCGCCGTCGACTTCTATGACGATCCGCTTCTCGCGACATACGAAATCGCAGATGTAGCCGATGATCGGCTCTTGCCTTACGAATTTGTGCCCATCGACCCTCCGATTGCGAATGCGATTCCAGAGGACCGTCTCGGCATCTGTTTGATCAACGCGCAAGCGTCTTGCAAGGCGGATGGATTTCTCGTTGTGGCCACGCATTTCGCTGCCCCCTCACTCGCAATGGACGCACCGTTCTCTCACTCCCTCTCCCCGTTCTTACGGCAGGGCTATCGCATTTGAGAGCTTTTCCCGGCGGCCATCCTTCGAGACGCCCGCTTTGGGCGGGCTCCTCAGGATGAGGGCGGAGTGCGCGGCAGCAGTTTCAACGAGCACTGACGCTGATTAGCCTCATCCTGAGGAGGCGCGTCAGCGCCGTCTCGAAGGACGAGGCGTGCGCGCAGGCCGACGTCACAAGTCATATGCGATAGCCCTGGTTCTTACGGGGAGAGGGAGTGAGGGGCTGCCTCCGCGAGTTCGGTGTGAATTGTATATACGGTGCGCGCGATCGCAATCGTCTTGCGAGTCGGAAGGATTTTGTTCGTGGCAGTAGAGTGCCTTGCCCCTCACCCGGATTGCTCAGGCGCCCGCGCCTGACCAATCCGACCTCTCCCCGCAGAAGGGCGGGGAGAGATTAAGTCAGACCACGAGCCCCTTCATCGGCCTTGCGCTTGCGCTGTCGGGAAACACCGTCTCGGCCAGCACGCGATCGGACAGGCCGAACTGATCCTGCAGCACGCCTTTGATCACCGAGCGCAGATCCGTCGTCGGCTTGAGGTCGCGGCCCTCATACAAATTCGCGAGCTTGAGGCCCGGCCAGTCCGAGATGACGCGGCCGCCTTTCACCGCGCCGCCGGCGAGCAAGGCGATCGTGCCGGTGCCGTGATCGGTGCCCTCGGTGCCGTTGATACGCGCGGTGCGGCCGAACTCGGTGGCGACGACCACGACGGTGTCGCGCCAGCGATCTCCCAGGCCGCTTTCGAACTCGGCGAGCGCGCCGTCGAGGCCGCCGAGCAGGAAGGCGAGACGCCCCACAGGGCCGCCTTCATTGGCATGCGTGTCCCAGCCGTCGAAGGCGAGCGCGGCGATGCGCGGGCCATCATCGGCCGCCATCAGCTTTGCAGCGCCGCGCGCGACCTGTCGCATCTGTGCGACGGCGTTGCCGCGCGTCGCTTTCATATCGTCGCCGCTCGCCGCCTTGTCGAGCTGAAGGCCTTGCGACAACGCGGAGGCCAAAGCGGGATCGCGGTGACGGTAGAGCTCGACGAGGCGCATCGCAGTGTCGTCATCGGCCTGCGGCAGCGCGACCGGCGCCCAGCCCACGGTGGGCGCGCTGCCGCGCAGCACCAGCGGCGTGGTGGGACCGACCGCAAGCCCGCTCGACACGCGCTCGCCGCGCGGCAGCGCTTCCAGCGCGCGGTTGAGCCAGCCGGACTGGACGCGGCCCGGACCGGCATAGCCGCTTTCGAGCACGTCCTGGCCGTCGAAATGCGAGCGGTCGCGATAGGGCGTCGCGACTGCGTGGATCACCGCCGCATGCTTGTCGCGATACATGCGTGCGAACTCAGGCATCGCCGGATGCAGCGCGAAGAACGAGTCGAGCATGATTGCGGGATGCGCGCCGTCGGCCGTGAGCGCGATCGATCCGTGCAGGCCGGCATAATCGGGGTCGCCGATCGGCGCGACGGTCGAGAGCCCGTCCAGCGCGCCGCGCAGGATCACCACGACCAATCGCGGATCGCGCCCGTCGGCCGCGCGGGCGAATTTCGGCAGGTAAGCCCAGGCTGCAAAGGAGGCGCCGCCGAGCAGGAGACCGCGGCGGGATGCGAGGAGCCGGTTCTCGACGCAGTCGGTCATCATCATCTCCTCTGCATTTCCGGCGACATCAACAGCAGCGCCAGCGCCTGCTGCCGCGACTCCGCGCGCTCGATGGTCCGCCGCGTCTCGGTCGAGGCGGCATCGGCGGCGGCGAACTCCAGCAGGTCGAGCGGATCGATGTTGTTGCCGAGCCGCGCGCCGATCTGCGCCGCGATGTCGAGCCTGAGCTTGATGCCTTCGGGCGCGGCCCAGGCGGCATTGGTATCGGGAAAGCCGTTGGGGCCCGGCGGCGACCACAGCGGCTGGCCTAGCAGATTGAGGTTGTTCAGATAGGCGCCGGGATCCTCCGGCACGCGAGCCAGCAGCCGGCCGCTCGCAACCAGGAAATCGTATGGCGAGCGCATCTTGGTGAGCGGCGCCTTCCATGCTTCATCGGAATCGACCAGCGCCGTCGCCAGCGCCTTGAGATCGCCGTCGGTCTTGACGAAGACGTCGCGCAGGCGCGCAACGAGCGCCGGCGGCGGATCGTCCGCGACGAAGTGACGGACGAACTTGGTGGCGATGAAACTCGCGGTCGAGGGATGCCGCGCGAGATCGGCGAGCGCGGCTTCGCCCTGTGCGAGGCCCGCCTGATCGTAGGTCTTGCCGAGCAGGATCTGCGGCCCGGGCTGATGCGCATTGACGTTGAAGACGAAGGAGCCGGGGACCCCGAGCTGCCCTTGCCTACCGGCAAAGGTCCAGCCGGTGATGATGCGCGCGAGCGAGGTAACGTCGCCTTGCGTGTAGCCGCCGCCGACGCCGAGCGTATGCAGCTCCATGATCTCGCGCGCGAGATTTTCGTTCAGCCCGCGCTTGCGGTTTTGCCCCGCGCGCGAGTCAGGTCCAAGCGATTGCTGGTTGTCGAGGAAGAACAGCATGGCCGGATGCTGCTCGACCGCCCTCAGCATGTCGGCGAAGCGCCCGAGCACGTGCGGCCGGATCGCCTCGCGCTCGAACGCGCCGGCCCAGATCCGCGCCAGCTCGCCCTTGCTGGCGGAGATGCAGAAATGGTTGGACCAGAACGCGACGAGGCGCTCGGTGAAGCCGCACTCGACGAGCGTGGCGCGCTGCAACCGCGCCAGCGCCTCGGCGCGAAAGGTTTTCTGGATCACATTGAGCGGCTGCGGCGCGGGCTTGGCCGCGGGCTGCGGCGCGGCCGCGCTCGGCTGCATGGTCTCCGGCTTCGGTGCGCTGCCTGTGGGCTTTGCATCGGCCA
The DNA here is from genome assembly GCF_025200925.1 of Bradyrhizobium sp. CB1015. GTDB lineage: Bacteria > Pseudomonadota > Alphaproteobacteria > Rhizobiales > Xanthobacteraceae > Bradyrhizobium. Next base: position 7,667,644 of record NZ_CP104174.1, read on the forward strand.
TTTGGCCAGTGATCTCTGCCGCGGCATTCAGCGAGAGATTGCGGCGCAAGGGCGGCTTCTGATCGGCAGGCGCTTGTGCCGGCGTCTCGACCGGCGCGGCGGCCATCGCCGCCTCACGCGCCTGCTTGACCTCGTCCTGATAGGCAAACACGGCCTGCCCGAGTTGCGGCGTCGATTGCAGGCCCGGCGCTTCCAGCAGCACGCCATTGGAACGCGAAAGCTCCGCCTTCACGAAGCCGCGCGGGTCGGAGCTTGCGTTGATGAGATCGCCCGATGCACCGCCGCGGGCGCCGAAGCCGAAGCGGTTGAGCGCGACGAGGGCGGCTTGCGAATCGCGGGCCATCGATGATCTGTCCTTCGCGCGTTGGGAGGTGCTTTCCTGCGACGCGGGCGGCGCGTAATATACCGCAGCGGCAGATGAACCCGACATGAAAATGACGGCGAAGCTTCGACGTAAATCATGACAAATCCGAAAGAAATGCCGTCAGCGCCGGCACTTGCGCGCCGTCTCACCTGTTCCCGCTGCGGCAGCGAATTCGGCTGCGATCTCTCGGGCAATTGCTGGTGCGCGGCGGAGACGGCACGGCTGCCGATGCCGATCCAGGGCGAGGACTGCCTGTGCCGGGAGTGTTTGCGGAAAGCGGCGGCCTGTAGCCCGGATGGAGCGCAAGCGTAATCCGGGATGCTAGCACCGGCCCCGGATTTCGCTGCGCTCCATCCGGGCTACGTGCGTTACACCGCAAATCCCGGCGACTTTCGCGCCATGCCGTCGAACGCATCCAGCAGCTTTTCGCGCCAGGCATAGACCGGATCATCCGCTTCGAGCAGCTTGAACGGGCTGACCACGCGCGCCCATTGGAATCCGCCGAACACGATGTAATCGGCGTAGTTCGGCGCATCCCCGCCGATGAAGGGCTGCGTCTTGAACGTCTGGCGCATCACTTCCAGCGACTTGCGGAACGCGACGACGCCGGCATCGCGGTTCGCCATGATCTCCTCGAGCGTCTTGCCGCCGAAGCGCGCCTCGCGCGACTTGCGGAAATAGGCGGCATCGACCTCATTCAGATTGTACGGGATGTCGGCGATGATGAGCGGAAAGATGCCGCCGACGATGGCGATGTCGCCCCACGCATTGATCATGCGCGCCATGGCGCGGCCGCCGTCGCCGCCGAACAGCGAGAGGCGATCCGGAAAATTGTCCTCGAGATAGTTCGCGATGGTCCAGGAATCGACGACGGGCTTGTCGTGATGCAACAGCACGGGGACCTTCTCCGAGCCGTGCGGCGCGATCGCGCTCTTCTCGGTGAAGCGCCAGGGCAGCGATTCCGCCGCAAGGCCCTTATGCGCCAGCGCCATCCGCGTGCGCCAGCAATACGGGCTGAAGGGGCGCGAAGGATCGGTGCCGACGAGTTCATAGAGCTTGAGTGACATTGGCCAGTGCTCCGTCATTGCGAGCGCAGCGAAGCAATCCAGACTGCTTCCGCGGAGACATTCTGGATTGCTTCGCTGGCGCTCGCAATGATGATGTGGAGGCAGAGGTGCGCATCACCGCCCGTTCGCGCGCAACAGCCTCTCGCCGCCTTCCGTCACCGCGATCACCAGCCCGATTCCGGCAATGGTTTCGCGCGCGACGTAGCCGCGCTCGGCGGCATCTTCCCAGATAGTGAGGCGCGGGCACGAGGTCTTCCAGGTCGCGAGCACCTCGGCGTAGGCGCGCGGCTCGCGCGCCACCCATTCGACGAAGTCCAGCACCAGCGGATCGGCCGTCTCGCTCATTGCAAACCTCCCTTGTCGAAGGCGGCCAGAACCGGCGCACGCAGCAGCAGCAGCCAGCCGCCATAGGCGATGTAATAGCAGGCGATGGTGGTGATCAGCTTGTTGGACCAGGCGATGAACTGCTGGTCGGTCATGGCTTCGAGGATGCGCCGCGCCAGCGTGGTGCCGAGCATCGAGGCTGCAATCGCGACGGCGGCGAGCACGGGATCGAGACTCGCGGCCTGATCGATGATGCCGCCGAAATAAATCAGCTTGGTGAAATGGCTGATGAGCTGGCACATCGCTTTGGTCGCCACCTTCTCGCGCCGGCCGAAATCGCCGCCGAGGAAGAAGGTGTCGAGCAGCGGGCCGGAGACGCCGGTCATCAGCATTAGGCCCATGCAGATCGTGCCATAGACCGTGCCCTGCCAGAGACGGTCGGGATCCGGCTTGATGTTCGCCGGCAGAAGCCGCGCCATGAAAGGGGTGATGCCGAGCAGCAGCAGCGCCGTCGGCTTGTCCGGCACGTAGCGGGTCAGCGACCAGGCGGCGAGCGCGACGGCCGCGCCGACCATATAGTTCGCAACCGGCCGCCAGCGGATATGCGCCCGCCACAGAAACGCCCGCCAGCCGTTCGAGGCCATCTGCGTGATCGCATGCAGCACCATCGCGGTCGGCAGCGGCATCAGGGCCAGCAGCACGCCGATCAGGATCAGCCCGCCCGCCATGCCGAACAGCCCCGACAGGAAGGCGGTAGCCACCATCAGCAATCCGAGGGCAGCGATCATGATGGGCGTCACGAGAGGAATCTCCTGAGGGCGAGTGAGGGACGCAAACTGTTTCACTCCCTCGCCCCGCTTGCGGGGAGAGGCGAAGGGGAACGTGCCTCGCTTGCCCCTCTCGCGCAAACGGAGTTATCTTGCCCTGGCATCAGTTTTCCTGAGGGTGGGTCATTTGCGGCGGCTGCTGTTTCTCAACGGCATCAAGGCGTTCGAGGCGGCGGCGCGGACCGGCAGCTTTGCTGCGGCCGGGCTGGAGCTGAGCGTATCGGCGGCCGCCGTCAGCCGCATGGTGCACCTGCTCGAAGAGCGGCTCGGCGTCGCGCTGTTCGAGCGCAAGGCCAATCGCCTGGTGCTGACACAGGCGGGCCGCGCCTATCAGAGCGGGCTGACCCCGATCTTCGATGCGCTGGCGAGCCTCACGGCACAGGTGACGGCGCCCGCCAGCGTGCGCGTGCTCACCATCGGCGTCGGCCACACCTTTGCGATGCGCTGGCTGATCCCGCGCCTGTCGGAGTTTCGCAGCGAGGAGCCCGACATCGAGGTGCGCTTCACCACCGGCGGCGCCGCGGTGCCGTTCGGGGAGGACTGGAGCTGCGGCATCAAGCTCGGCACCGGCGATTGGCCCGGCCTCGTCGCCGAGCCGCTGTTCGCCGGCGACCTCACCCCCGTCTGCGTGCCGCGCCTCGCCGGCGGATTGAAGCGCCCGGCCGACCTGAAGGGGCCGAGCCTGATCCGCGTCGCGCACTCACCCGAGGACTGGCCGATCTGGCTGAAGGCGGCGGGCACAGCGAGGATCAACGCTCGCGGGCCCGAGTTCCAGTTCTACGGCCAGGCGCTGCAGGCCGCGGCCGACGGGCTCGGCATCGCCATGGGCATCCGCCCCTATATCGACGACGATCTCGCGGCCGGCCGGCTGGTGGCGCCGTTCGACCTCTCGGTACCCAAGGGCATGCGCTGGTACCTGCTCTATCGCAGCTTCCAGACCGAGCAGCGCGACTTTGCCGCCTTCCGCCGCTGGATCATGCGGGCGGCATCGGAACCCGCTGCCCGCCCGCGCAAGATCGGCCGTGCTGCAGCGCGGAACTGATGTCGGGCGGCAAAAAAGCCGCCTGCTTGTGAACGGCTTCACATCCCAAAATCCGCAAACGTGGTCCCCTGACCCTCCGAAAAGAAACGTGGGACCTACACTCATGACGACCCTCTACGACGGCTTTGACATCGAATCCTTCGAAGCTGGCAAGGGGCTGTGGCACGCGCGGATCCGCCGTGCCGATCTCAGCCCGGTGGCCATCGACGGCGTGCTGTTTCCGGCCATGGAAGTCGGCTTCGCCTGGCCCGATCGCGATGCCGCGATTGCCGATGCCAAGCACCACATCGATCGTTTCCGGCTGCGGGCGGGCAGCGACGACGAATAGGCGGTCCGCAGGCGGACCACAGACAGGGCGGCGAAAAGGGGGGAAACCGGTCATGTCCATCATCGAAACCGATGCAGCGCAGCCGCGGATCTACGCCCGCGCAGTGCTCTCCAATTGCCCGGAATGCGACGGCGATCTCGCGGTGCTCCGCGTGATCGGCGGCCGCGCCGGATGCGAGTACTGGACCATGCGCTGCACCGATTGCGGCGGCATTCATCTCGACATCCTCGAGCCGAATGTCGCGGCCGGCGACGACGAGGGGCCGCTGCCCGCGGCGTGAACCGCAAGGCTGCTGCCAACCTGCTGTCAGCAGCCTGCACGGCCACGGGCATTCACCCTTTATTGCGGGGCGGACTCGTCCCATATTCGCCTCATGGCGAAGAAACCTGCATCCTCCGAAAAATCCGGCAAATCCCCGAAGACCAAGGCTCCGAACTCGAAGGCGCATCGCCCCGATGTGCAGCCGATCGGGCCGGCGCTGGCCGAACTGCTCAATCCCGCGATCAATCGCGGCGATGCGGGCTTGGGATCAGGCACCGGCCTGCAGCCGCCGCCGAACAATTCGCGCGACCGCCGCGCCGGGGGCGAAGCCGCCGCGCATCGCGCGCGGGCTTCGACGCCAAAGGACTTCCCCAGCGACCACCGAGCGGGACTGGAAGAGGCGCCGCAGGCCAATTACGGAACCGCGGCCACGATTCCGACGCTCGATCCGGAACTGGCGCGGCAGCTCGGCCTGCCCACCGAGGAGGACGATGCCGAGGCGCTGGCGCGCCCGCCGCGGTCCAAGATGGAGGCACTCGGCGTCAAGGCCACGGCGGATGCGCTGGAATCGCTGATCCGCGAAGGCCGCCCGGAGTTCCGCAAGGACGACGGCTCCATGAAAGTGTGGACGCCACACCGGCCGCCGCGGCCGGAAAAGTCCGAAGGTGGCGTGCGCTTCGAGATCAAGTCGGCCTACGAGCCCAAGGGCGACCAGCCGACCGCGATCGCCGAGCTGGTCGAGGGCATCAACCGCAACGACCGTTCGCAGGTGCTGCTCGGCGTCACCGGCTCGGGCAAGACCTACACCATGGCCAAGGTGATCGAGGCGACGCAGCGCCCGGCCCTGATCCTGGCGCCGAACAAGACGCTGGCCGCCCAGCTCTATGGCGAGTTCAAGAACTTTTTTCCGGACAACGCGGTCGAGTACTTCGTCTCCTACTACGACTACTACCAGCCCGAGGCCTACGTCCCGCGCACCGACACCTACATCGAGAAGGATTCGTCGATCAACGAGCAGATCGACCGCATGCGCCACTCGGCGACACGCGCCCTGCTCGAGCGCGACGACGTCATCATCGTCGCCTCGGTGTCCTGCATCTACGGTATCGGCTCGGTCGAGACCTATACCGCGATGACCTTCGCGCTGAAGAAGGGCGAGCGCATCGACCAGCGCCAGCTGATCGCCGACCTCGTCGCGCTGCAGTACAGGCGCACCCAGGCCGATTTCACCCGCGGCACGTTTCGCGTGCGCGGCGACGTCATCGACATCTTCCCGGCGCACTATGAGGACCGCGCCTGGCGCGTGAACCTGTTCGGCGACACCATCGAGACCATCGAGGAGTTCGATCCGCTCACCGGCCACAAGCAGGACGAGCTCGAATTCATCAAGATGTACGCAAACTCGCACTACGTGACGCCGCGCCCGACGCTGGTGCAGGCGATCAAGTCGATCAAATCAGAGCTGAAGCAGCGGCTCGACCAGCTCCACAACCAGGGGCGCCTTTTGGAAGCGCAGCGGCTGGAGCAGCGCACCACCTTCGACCTCGAGATGATGGAGGCGACGGGCAGCTGCGCCGGCATCGAGAACTATTCGCGCTACCTCACCGGGCGCCGCCCCGGCGAGCCGCCGCCGACGCTGTTCGAATACGTCCCCGACAACGCGCTGATCTTCGCCGACGAGAGCCACGTCACCATCCCGCAGATCGGCGCCATGTTCCGCGGCGACTTCCGCCGCAAGGCGACCCTGGCCGAATACGGCTTCCGCCTGCCCTCCTGCATGGACAACCGCCCGCTCCGCTTCGAGGAATGGGACATGATGCGGCCGCAGACCGTCGCGGTGTCGGCGACCCCGGGCAGCTGGGAGCTGAACGAGAGCGGCGGCGTGTTCGTCGAGCAGGTCATTCGCCCCACCGGACTTATTGATCCTCCCGTTGATATTCGCCCCGCGCGCACGCAGGTCGACGATCTCGTCGGCGAAGTCCGCGCCACCGCGCAAGCGGGCTATCGCTCGCTGATCACGGTCCTCACAAAACGCATGGCCGAGGACCTCACCGAATATCTGCACGAGCAGGGCATTCGCGTCCGCTACATGCACTCCGACATCGACACGATCGAGCGCATCGAGATCATTCGCGATCTGCGCCTGGGTGCCTTCGACGCGCTGGTCGGCATCAACCTGCTCCGCGAAGGCCTCGACATTCCCGAATGCGCCCTGGTCGCGATCCTCGATGCCGACAAGGAAGGCTTTCTGCGCAGCGAGACCTCGCTGATCCAAACCATCGGCCGCGCCGCGCGCAACGTCGACGGCAAGGTGATCCTCTATGCCGACCAGATGACCGGGTCGATGGAGCGCGCCATCGCCGAAACCAACCGCCGCCGCGAGAAGCAGGTCGAGTACAACAACGCCAACGGCATCACGCCGGAGAGCGTGAAGAAGCAGATCGGCGACATCCTCAACTCGGTCTACGAGCGCGACCACGTGCTGGTCGAGGTCGGCGGCCACGACATGACCGACGACGTCATCTCGATCGGCCACAACTTCGAGGCCGTGCTGGCCGATCTCGAAACAAGGATGCGCGAGGCCGCCGCCGATCTGAACTTCGAGGAAGCCGCCCGCCTGCGCGACGAGGTCAAGCGCCTGCGCGCCACCGAGCTCGCCGTGGTCGACGACCCCACCGCCAAGCAGCGCGTGGTCGCGGGCAAGGCCGGCGCCTACACTGGGGCGAAGAAATACGGCGACGCCGGCAACCTCCCCGTCAGCGCCATGAAGAACAAGAGCGCCGCAACCGCGCTCAAGGCCGGCGGGGCTAAGGGCTCCCGCGTGCACAAGCCGCATCTCGACGAGATGCACGGCCCGGAATCGCTGCCCTACCGCGAGAGCCGCGCGCTGCCGTCAAAACCGTTCGGCAGCACCAGCAGGATCATCCAGCCGACGGATTCGCGGCAGTCGGGCCCGGAGTTCGGACCCGCGCCGAAGTCGACGGGCGGCGCGCCGGGGCGGCGCGGGGGGTGGAAGAAGAGGTAGGCGGCGCAGGTTATCGGCGACGTTCGTGGTTGTGGATTCTCAGATGCGCAATTGCGCATCATAGCTCGCCGCTCTGCGGCGGAATGACGTGCAGAGACCTTACTCCCCTCACCCCACGCTCGCCGTCACCACGGCCATCACCGACAGCAGCAGCACGATCGTCACCAGTTGCAGCGAGGCGACGGGCTGGGTGCGCCAGGCGGTGATCTTGTCGGAGAGCGACAAATGGGCCTCGAAGAATTTCGGCTCGTAGACGGTCTTGAACAGGTGCGGGAAGCTCGGACCCAGGGTCACGGCGATCAGGGCGTGGGTGAACGAGGCAACCGCGACGAAGATGGCGACGCCGGGGTCGCCGACCAGGTCGTGGTTGCCGCAGAGCTTGAGCAGGAAGGCCGCAGTGGCGAAGGTCGGGAAGCTCTGCAGGGTCGCGGTCAGCGCGAGGCCTTCGAGCGCGTTATGCAGGCGGGACTTTCTGGCGGTGGCGATGGCGGCCATGGCACGTCTCCCTGATGACATGCCGATGACGGTAACTGCGACGCCGGTGGGGTGATGTGAGATGGGTCACGCCCTATTCCGCGACCGGGATCAGCGGCGAGATGGATTCCGGGTTCGCGCCAAGTGGCGCGCCCCGGAATGACAGAGAGTTACAGCTTCCCCTGCCCTTGGTCTGGCTCTGCTGTTGCCGCTACCACGCATCCGAATAGCGCGAATTCGTGCAACCATCCCATAGCTCGACCAGAAATTGCATACCATGAACCGGGCATTGCGTTCGTGCGTCAAAACGTCTGCAACATCCCTGTGGTTTTGCGGATTGCCGGTGTGAGAAGCCGCACGTTACCGTTGCGCGACGTCACGGGCCAAACGAGGATAGGCGGAATGACGGTGGAGAAGCTGAATCGCCAACGCGTCGTGCACCTGCTCGATGCTCTCACACGCGGCGACGTCGAGACGGCGCTGGCCTGCTGCACCGACGACGTCGACTTCCTCACCCACGCGCCGAGCGATGTGATGCCGCACATGGTGCCGCGCCATGGCAAACAGGAGCTGCGCGAGTTCTGGCAGACGGTCTTGTCGCGCTATTCGGAAATCCGCTACAAGGCGCCGCGCATCGTCGCTGACGACGAGGCGGTCGCGACCTACGTGCACGCCTATTTCAGGAAGCGCAGCAACGACCGCGTCGTGCAATTCGACGCGGCGGTGTTCTACACCTTCCGCGGCGGGCTGGTGGCGGAGATCCGCGAGATCACCGATTCCTACGACCTGGTGCAGCAGGTGCTGGAGCGGGAGATCGGGCCGCTGATCACGGGGCGGTGAGCGTCGCGGCCCGGACAATTACGGGATTCTATTGCAAATCTCACAAAGAGCGATCAAGTGTGCATTGCAAAAACGTGAATTGCGTTTCGACCGAAATCTGCTAATTTATTTGTATACAAATGAGTTGAGCCCCGGCGCGTGATTGCGCGTGGGGTTGTTTGCCGTTTTTTCCGTCAAGCCAGCTTCAGGACTGCCCCAAATGACAGAGCACAGCCTCTGGCGTTTCTCGCGTGCGTTGCACCGCGCGATCAACGACAGGCATTTCGAGGACATCAAGGCCCTGATCGACGAGGACGTCGAGTGGGCGCTCTACGGCCCGATCGACATGTTTCCGTTCCTCGGCGCGCGCCAGGGCAAGGATGCCGTGCTCGACGTCATCCGCCAGCTCGCCGACAATTTCCACGTCCGCCGCTTCGACCGCGAGAGCATCATGCTGGGCGTCGATTCCGCCGCCTCGATGCTGCGCTATTCGCTGACGGCCCTGGATTCCAACAAGCCGATCAGCCTGCGCGTGGCGCAGTTCGCCCAGTTCAAGGCCGGCAAACTGATCAGCATGCGGGTGCTGATCGACACCTTCGACCTGGTCGAGCAGGCACTCGGCCGCGCCATTCATCTGCCGAAGATGACCAGCGTCGGCTAACGCATGATCCGGACCCGAAGGGCCGCGTTAGCGCAAAGTGCGAAGCGGTTTTCCGAGAAGATCATGCGCAAACAACAACCTGAAGCGCGATGATGATCATCGCGCTTTTGGGGGACGCCAACGGGCCCCGCTGTTCGGGACCGATGACGCGGCGATCGCGACGTCCTGGCCTCCAGCCCCGCCGGATGCCGTCGCATCACGAGCTCGTCATCGGGCGCGCGCCTTTCGCGCGGCCCGTTGGTTCGCGTCCCCTTGCGACCCGCCACAATTCCGCAACGAAACATCGGCACTTTCAGCGCCGGAATGGCGCATGGTCATTGCGGCCGCTATAGTGGGGCGGACAGCATGTGCTGGGGTTCGCGGGCAGGACGATGGAATTCTCGACAGGGTTTGGCTGGACCAGGCTGCCGTTGCTGGCGGCCGCATTCATCTTGGGCTCGGCGCTGACGTTACAGGCGCAGATCATTCCGCCCTTCTCCTCACCGGCATCCGACGACGAGGCCGAGGCGGCCGAAACCCCCGAGGTCAATGATCCCGACATCATGAAGGGCATCGACGTCGACAAGCTCGACTGGAGCCAGCTCGCGGTCGATGCGGGGACCGGCATCGACCCGATGGCCGCCAAGAAGCGCGCCCAGGCCGCCGCCAGGGAAGGGCTCGACTGGTCGTCGAACCCCAATGCCAACGGCTCCTCGGCGGTGACCGTGAAGCAATCCGTGTCCTCGTTCTGGGATACCCGGATCGGCGCCGACATGACGGTGGCGAGCGAGCCCAGGACGATGTCCGAGCTGCTGGCGCAGAAGGCCACCAACGGCGGCAGCCTGCCGCAATCCTCGGGCAGCGCCTGGGCGACGGCAACCGCGCCCGGCGCCGGCGCGATCTGGGACAAGACCGCGGTGGAAGCCAGGGTCGATCCCGGCGCCGAGCACAGCAAGATCGGGGCGTCCCTGACCAAGTCGGTGCCGCTGTCGAGCGACACCTCGCTGACGCTGCAGAACGGCTACAGCGTCAACCAGCAGGGCACCAGTGCGGTCCCCGGCATCGGCGGCCACGTCACGCGCAATTACGAGACCGACCAGACCGCCAAGGTCACCGTCACCGACACCGGCACCAGCATCATTGCCGGCCAGACGCTGTCGACCACCGACGACAAATGGCTGCGCAAGGTCGGCGCGGAGCAGAAGCTGTTCGACAACGTCACCGTTTCCGGCTCGGTCGGTGAAACCCCGCAAGGCACGCTGAACAAGAGCGTGACCGCGGGCTTCAAGAAGAGCTGGTAGCTTTGCCTCTCCCCGCGTGCGGGGAGAGGCCGGAATTTGCGACAGCAAATTCCGGGTGAGGGGGACTCTCCGCGAGTCCAACTCTCACCGTCCCCGCGGAGACTTCCCCTCACCCCACCCTCTCCCCGCAAGCGGGGCGAGGGAGTGAAGCACCGGCCGAGCTGCGGCCTCACCTCACCGCGACAGCATTCACACTCCCCTAACCATACGCCACGGCAAAACCCTCGAATGGTCCGGCCTTGCCGCATCTCGGCCCATTTGCGGTCAAAATCGGACGCCCTGATGCGGCTTGCCTCACAGACGTCGTCGTGCGGGGGACACTCGCGCTGCGCTCAACGCGAACAGGGGAATAACGATGAACGCCATGCGTCCTGAAAAGGTCGAAGCCTCCGAGACCGAGACGGTCGACACCAACCTTGCCGCCGTGACCGAGGTCGAGGCCGGCATCCGCGATTTCGTCCGCAACGACATCGCCTATCTGCGCCGTCCGGCATCGAGCACCACCGACGCGCCGCCGCTCGACCCGAGCGCGGAAGCCACCGTCAACAACGTCAACTCGCTGATCCAGCGCGTCGCCGGCACCTCGCTCGCCGAGATCGAGAATTTGATCTCCGAGCTCGAGAGCCTGCGCGACCTGCTCCACGCCGAAGGCCAGCGCGTCCAGCGCGAGATCTCCGGCTACGCCCAGCTCAGCCAGGCCGCGATGAAGTCGACCCGCATGATCGCCGACAACGTCGCGCAGTGGAAGCGCGCCGCAGACGGCCTGCGCAACAGCTGATCGCGACGCATCATTGGCCGCCGCGTTCCGAAAAGGGACGCGGCGGTTTTGATTTGGGTTGGGTCACGCAGCCGTTTCTCTAACACAGGTGTCATCACCCGCGAAGGCGGGTGATCCAGTACTCCGAGACAGCGAGGCTGGAGCCGAGAAGCCGCGGCGTACTGGATGCCCCGCCTTCGCGGGGCATGACAGCGGAGGGTGAGGCAGCGCGGCCGAATGGGTCCCGGCTCTGCGCAGCAGCGTTGCACGCTGCAGCGCGTCCGGGACACCAGACTGCCCTTTGAACCCCCAGCCCCTTCCCGGCGACAAACGCCAAGTGCCCGTGCAGCCACGGCCGGGCTCAGGGGACATTCCAGATGGAAAGCATTCGGCCCGACACCACGGACCCGATCCCGTTGCGGCCCGCGCCGAATCAATTCGGCACGATCATGCTGCGCTTTGTCGGGCTGCTGGCGGTTGCGATCGCCATCCTGGCGTTCGTCTATAGCCGCTGAGCTGCGGCCGGATGCCGGCCGCGATCATTAACGAATTCTTACCGGGCCGCTTCCACGGTCGAGGCTTCGAGCGTGTAGGCGCCATCGGCATAGCCCTTCACCACCATGCCGGCGACCAGCATCACGGCCAGCGTCGCAGTCGCGAAGATGAATCCAACAAATTTGAGTGCGCCGCGGTCAGCCATGGTCCTCGTCCCCTGTCGTCTGCCAATTCGTTTCAAATAGACAGCGACAGGTTCATAATTAGTTAGCAACTCACTGGTTCCGCCAAACTGCTTCGCGGTCACCATGTTGCGCAGGCTTATGGCAGCCACCCGGAATCGCGTCCATAGCGCGCGGGCAACACTCGCTCGCTTTCTCTTCCCCCTCTCCCCGTTCTTACGGGGAGAGGGTTGGGGTGAGGGGCCTCTCTCCGCAGATGCGGTTATCGAAAGACCTGTACCCCCTCACCCGAATTCGATCTGCGATCGAATTCGACCTCTCCCCGCAAGCGGGGAGAGGTGAAGGAACCGCGACCAGCTCGATCAATTCTAAATCATGCGCCCTTGCGCAGCGGCACGAAGGCGGAGGCGGTGATGGAATAGACCTCCTCGCCGCGCTGGTTGGTGCCGGTGGTCCGGGCCGTCAAGATGCCCCAGCCGGGGCGCGAGGCGGAGGTGCGCTTGTCGATGACTTCATTGACGTAAGAGATGGTGTCGCCGGCGAGCACCGGCCTGATCCAGCGCAGGTCGCGAAAACCAGGCGACGGGCCCCATACCGCGACCTCCTCGCCGCGCGAAGCGGCCTCGCGCGCCAGGCGCTGGCCGTCGGCGACAAGCAGGCTCATGCAGGCCGAGCCGACATGCCAGCCCGAGGCCGCGAGCCCACCGAACAGCGAGTTCTTGCCCTCCTCCTCGTCGAGGTGAAAGCGCTGCGGATCGAACTTCGCGGCGAAGGTCTTGATCTTTTCCGCCGTGAACGTGTACGCACCGATCTCGCGGCGCTGGCCGATCGCGATGTCGTCGAAGAACCGCATCAGGCAGCTCCCTCGCGCCGCTTGATCAGGATCGGCGAGGTCATCTCGGCAAGCGCCAGCCCGGCCGCATTGCGCGCGGTGCATTTGAACTTGACGATGCCGAGCTCAGGGCGGCTCTTCGAGACCCGCGCCTCCAGCACATCGACGTCGAGCGTGAGATCGTCGCCGGGCCGCAATGGCGACAGCCAGCGCACCTCGTCGACGCCGGGAGATCCCAGTGACGAAGCGCGGGTGATGAAGCCGTCGGCCATCATCCGCATCATCAGCGAGCACAGGTGCCAGCCCGAGCCGGACAGGCCGCGCAGCATGCTCCTGGCCGCGGCCGCCTCGTCCAGGTGCATCGGCTGCGGATCGAACTCGGCGGCAAAGGCCAGGATCTCGTCGCGGGTGACATGGCGCGGGCCGAACGTTCCGAACCGGCCGGGCGGAAAATCTTCGAAGGTCAGGATCATCTCGGGAAAGCTTTGCGGGAATGACAGATTGTGGCCGCACTTTGCGGCAATCTCAACCCGCCGGTCCGCATGGCTCGTGCTACATACTTGGGATCGGCGTTGATTTGAGTCGGATCGATCGACGGCCGAAGCCCGATTTGAAGTCCCGATTTGCCTTGCGATTGCCTTTGGGGAGAGCAATGTTCTCATTCAGCGACCTGTTCCAATGGGACCGCTTCATCACGCCGACGATCATCAAGACCTTCTACTGGCTGGTGATCGCGCTGATCTGCCTGTTCGGCCTCTCCGGCATTTTCTCGGGCCTCGCTGCGATGGCGATCAGCCCGTTCGGCGGCTTCCTGGTGCTGCTGTCCTCGATCGCGAGCGTCGTGGTCGGCATCGTGTTCTCGCGCATCGTCGCGGAGCTGATCCTGATCGTCTTCCGCATCAACGAGCATCTCGGCGCCATCAGGGACCAGGGATCAGGGATGCGGTGAGGCTCTCGTGTCCCGGACGCGGCGCGGCATGCAATGACGCGACGCAGAGCCGGGACCCATACATCCGCAATCAAGATTTCCTGGGCCCCGGCTCTGCAGCGCAGCGCTGAAGAAGCGCTGCACTGCATCCGGGGCACGAGATCCAGTCTACGTGTTGAACCTGAAATGCATCACGTCGCCGTCGGCGACGACGTAGTCCTTGCCTTCGAGGCGGAGCTTGCCGGCATCGCGGGCACCGGCTTCGCCGCCGAGCGCGACGTAGTCCTCATACGCGATGGTCTCGGCGCGGATAAAACCCTTCTCGAAATCGGTGTGGATCACACCGGCCGCTGCGGGCGCCTTGGTGCCGCGATGGATGGTCCAGGCGCGCGCTTCCTTCGGACCCACGGTGAAGTAGGTGATGAGGTCGAGCAGCCCGTAGCCGGCGCGGATCAGGCGATCGAGACCGGCTTCTTCGAGGCCCAAGGTCTCCAGAAAGTCCGCGCGCTCGTCACGCGAGATCGTCGCGATCTCGGATTCGATCTTGGCGGAGATGACGACGGCGACCGCGCCCTCCTTCGCCGCCTGCTCCTCGACCGCCTTGGAGAAGGCGTTGCCGGTGGCCGCGGATCCCTCTTCGACGTTGCAGACATAGAGCACGGGCTTTGACGACAACAGGCCGAGCATCGAGAACGCCCGCTCCTCCTCCGCCTTGCGCTCGACGAGGCGCGCGGGCTTGCCCTCACGCAGCAGCACCAGGGTGCGGTTGACGAGGTCGAGCTGCTCCTTGGCGTCCTTGTCGTTGCCCTTGGCCTTCTTGGTGAGGTTATCGACGCGCTTCTCGAGGCTGTCGAGATCGGCGAGCATCAGCTCGGTCTCGATGGTCTCGATGTCGGCGAGCGGGGCGATCTTGCCCTCGACATGGGTGATGTCGGAGTCTTCAAAGCAGCGCACCACATGCGCGATGGCGTCGACCTCGCGGATATTGGCCAGGAACTGGTTGCCGAGGCCTTCGCCCTTGGAGGCGCCGCGCACGAGGCCGGCAATGTCGACGAAGGTCAGCCGGGTCGGGATGATCTGGCCCGACTTGGCGATCGCGGCGAGCTTTTCCAGCCGCGGATCGGGGACGGCGACCTCGCCGACATTCGGCTCGATGGTGCAGAACGGATAGTTCGCGGCCTGCGCCGCGGCCGTCTCGGTCAGCGCATTGAACAAGGTCGACTTGCCGACATTGGGCAATCCGACGATCCCGCATTTGAATCCCATGGTTTCTTCCAGTCTTCGCGCCGCGGGCGCGTGCGTGCGTTGAAGTCGTCATGCCCGGCCTTGTGCCGGGCATCCACGTCCTTCGCTCCGCGGAGAAAGAAAGACGTGGATGGCCGGGTCAAGCCCGACCATGACGGAGAGAGATCAGCTCGATTTCTCTCCGTTGTCGTCCTTGGTCAAAAATCCCTTCGCCTGCATCGCAAGATGCACCCTGTTGGCGAAGGTCGCGTCCGTGCCCTTGGCGATCAGTGCGGCGTGCTCGGCGACCGCGTCGCAGAGTGCCGCCACCCATTCGTTGTCGGCCTTGGCGAAGTCCGACAGCACGTGGCCGTGCACCAGCTCCTTGACGCCGGGGTGACCGATGCCGAGGCGCACGCGGCGATAATCGTTGCCGATATGCGCCGAGATCGAGCGCAGGCCGTTATGGCCGGCGATGCCGCCGCCGATCTTCACCCGCACCTTGCCCGGCGGCAGCTCGAGCTCGTCGTGGAACACGGTGGTGTCGCCAGGTGCGATCTTGAAGAAGCTCGCCGCTTCCTGAACGCTGCGGCCGGACTCGTTCATGTAGGTCGTGGGCTTGAGCAGGATCACGCGCTCAGTGCCGAGCGCCCCTTCCGAGGTCTCGCCCTGAAAGCGGCGGCGCCACGGCGCAAAGCCATGACGCCGCGCGATCTCGTCGACGGCCATGAAGCCGATATTGTGCCGGTTACGTGCGTATTTCGCGCCGGGATTGCCGAGCCCAACAAAGAGTCGCATGACGCGGCGCGCCCCCGCTCGGCGCGCGGTCGAAGACCGCGCGCCAGCTTCGAGAGATTACTTCTTCTTGTCGCCGCCGGCGGGAGCCTTGGCAGCAGCGGCAGGAGCAGCAGCAGCCGGAGCCGCGGCACCAGCAGCCGGAGCAGCCGCAGCGCCCGGGGCCGCACCAGCAGCGGCAGCGGCAGCCGCTGCCTTCTGCTCTTCGGCGTAACCGGACGGCGGCACGATGGTGACGAGGGTCGCGTCCTCGCGGGTCAGCGCCTTCACGCCGGCCGGCAGCTTGACGTCGGCCAGATGCAGGGAGTGACCGATCTCGAGCGAGCCGACATCGGCCTCGATGTATTGCGGGATGCTCTCGACGCCGCATTCGAGGTCGATGGCGTGGGCGACGATGTTGACGGTGCCGCCGCGCTTCACGCCCGGGGAGGTTTCCGCCTTCACCACGTGCAGGGGAACGCTGATGCGGATGGTGGCGCCTTCGCCGAGTCGCATGAAGTCGACATGGATCGGGAAGTCCTTGACCGGATCGAGGTGGTAGTCGCGCGGAATGACGCGGTGCTTCTTGCCCTCGAGGTCGATGTCGACCAGCGTGGTCAGGAACCGGCCGGCGAGGATGCGCTGGCGCAGTTCACGATCTTCGATCGAGATCGTCAGCGGGGGCTGGTTGTTGCCGTAGATCACTCCGGGCACTCGCCCGGCGCGACGCTCAGCCCGGGCGGCCCCCTTGCCGCTCTTCGGACGTGCGGTCGCCTTCAATTCCTTGACGGTCGTCGCCATGTCGTTAAGTCCTTGTTTTTGCAAAAGTTAATGGGCCGCAAGGCGGCCCATGGCATAATCCGCAGCAAGCCTCCAGGGGTGCGGGGGCCGCGGACGTGGCGGGCTTTTACCCGGAAGCTGCGGAAATGACAAGGAGAATGGGCTGATAGGCCGGGGGTCGCCCCTCCCCGGAGGGCCCGGACTCTTACCCTCCCCTGGAGGGGGAGAGTCGATCGCGCGAAGCGCGAGCGGGGTGGGGTGATCTCTCCCCACGGGCACTGTTCGAGTGGAGAGATCACCCCACCCCGGCGCTGCTGCGCGCCGACCCTCCCCCTCCAGGGGAGGGTCAGAGAGAGCGCGCTTTACGACGTCGGGGTCCCCCCCAGTTTCGCCTCCAGCGCTGCGATCCGCGCCTTCAGCGCTTCGTTCTCCTCGCGCGCCAGGCGCGCCATGTCCTTGACCGCCTCGAACTCCTCGCGCTTGACGAGATCCATGTCGCGCAGGAATTTTTCGGCCTGGGTGCGCATCACGGAATCGAACTCGCGCTTGACGCCCTGGGCGGCACCGGCGGCGTCGTTCATCAGGCGGCCGATCTCGTCGAAAAACCGGTTGCTGGTCTGGGTCATTGTGGGCCTCCGATAAACTTTGCGCGAACTCACGCAGACAATGGCAATCCGACGGGGCCGGTTCAAGGGCGAAGCGGCGGTATCCTTGTCATGCGCCGGTTTCCTTGCAATCGTATTCAACGTCCCTGCATAAGAGGAATCACGGGCGTCTGCCGGCGCCCGACCGCCGCGATCCCGCTTGGACATAGAAGGCGCGATGCCGTTTCTGCTGATCGACTTTCCCGCCTTCAAGCCGATCGCGATCGAGATCGGCCCGTTCGCGATCCGCTGGTACGCGCTGGCCTATATCTGCGGCATCGTGTTCGGCTGGCTCTATGCGCGCTCGCTGCTGAAGAAAGAGCGCCTGTGGGGCGGGCCGGCGCCGATGTCGCTGGTGCAGATCGACGACTTCATCCTGTGGGTCACGCTCGGCATCATCCTCGGCGGCCGCACCGGCTACGTGCTGTTCTACAACCTGCCCTTCTTTATCGATCATCCCGCCGCGATCTTCAAATTGTGGGAGGGCGGGATGTCGTTCCACGGCGGCTTTCTCGGCTGCGTCGTCGCGGTGATGTGGTTCGCCTATCGCAATGGCATCTCGATCCTGTCGCTCGGCGACATCACCACCGCCGTCGCCCCGGTCGGGCTCTTGCTCGGACGCATAGCCAATTTCATCAACGGCGAATTGTGGGGCCGCGCCACGGACCCGAGCCTGCCCTGGGCGATGATCTTCCCCAACGATCCGACTCAGCTGCCGCGGCATCCGAGCCAGCTCTACGAAGCGGGCATGGAGGGCATCCTGCTGTTCACCGTGCTCGCGATCATGATCCGCTTCGGCGCCTTGAAGCGGCCCGGCATGATCCTCGGCAGCTTCATCCTGATCTACGGCCTGACCCGCATCGCCGGCGAGCATTTCCGCGAGCCGGACGCGCAGCTCGGTTTCCTCTGGGGCGGATTAACCATGGGCATGCTGTTGTCGATACCGATGCTTATTGTCGGCCTAATACTTATTGTATGGGCTGTCAGGCGCGGTGCGCCGACGCCCGTCCAGGCCATTCGTTGATTCATTTCGAGAAGATCGCCGTGACCGACCAGCCGCTCCTCAACGAGATCAAGGCGCTGATCAAATCCTCCGGGCCCATGCCGGTCTGGCGGTACATGGAACTGTGCCTGATGCACCCGCGCTACGGCTATTACGTCTCGCGCGATCCGCTTGGGCGCGAGGGCGACTTCACCACGGCGCCCGAAGTCAGCCAGATGTTCGGCGAGCTGTTGGGACTGTGGACCGCCTCGGTCTGGAAGCAGATGGGCTCGCCGCAATTCTTGCGGCTGATCGAGCTCGGCCCCGGCCGCGGCACCATGATGGCGGATGCGCTGCGCGCCCTTCGCGTGCTGCCGCCGCTCTACCAGGCGCTCCACATCCACATGGTCGAGGTCAATCCCGTGTTGCGCGACCGGCAGAGCGCGACGCTGGCGAACGTCCGCAACATCGCCTGGCACGACAGCATCGACGAGGTGCCGGAAGGACCGAGCATCATCCTCGCCAACGAATATTTCGACGTGCTGCCAATTCACCAGATGGTCCGGCTCGAGAACGGCTGGCACGAGCGCGCGATCGAGATCGATCCCAACGGAAAGCTTCAGTTCGGCGCGGCGCCGGAGCCGACGCCGCGCTTCGACGTGCTGCTGCCGCCCCTGGTGCGCGCCGCCCCCATCGGTGCCGTGTTCGAGTGGCGCCCCGACGGCGAGATCATGAAGCTCGCCACGCGCGTGCGCGACCAGGACGGCGCGGCGCTGATCATCGATTACGGCCATCTGCGCAGCGACGCCGGCGATACCTTCCAGGCCATCGCGCGCCACACCTTCGCCGACCCCTTGAAGGCGCCGGGCCAGGCCGACGTCACCGCCCATGTCGACTTCCAGGCGCTGGCGCGCGCGGCCGAAGATGTCGGCGCGCGCGTGCATGGGCCGGTCACGCAAGGCGACTTCCTCAAGCGGATCGGCATCGACACCCGCGCCGCGGCCCTGATGCAGAAAGCTGCGCCCGACGTCGCCACCGACATTTCGGTGGCACTCAAGCGCCTGACCGATACCGGACGTGGCGGCATGGGGTCGATGTTCAAGGTGCTCGGCATCTCCGAGCCGCGGCTGACGAGCCTTGCCGGCCTCAGCGATCTCGAACGGGCAGGAGAGGCCTCATGACGATTGCTTCGTCGCTGCTGTCCGCCGTGCCGGGCCTGCACCATGCCTTCTTCACCCGCGAGGGCGGCGTCTCCGGCGGCATCTATTCCGCGCTGAACGGCGGGCTCGGCTCCAACGACGATCAGGCCCTGGTCGCCGAGAACCGGCGCCGCATGGCCGAGCACGTCGGCGTTGCGCCCGAACGCTTCATCAGCCTGCACCAGATCCATTCGCCCGACGTGCTGGTTGCCGAGGCACCGTGGCCGACCGGGCCGCGACCGAAAGGCGACGCGCTGGTCACGAAGACGCCGGGCATCGCGCTCGGCGTCTCCACCGCCGATTGCGGGCCGGTGTTGTTCGTCGATCCGAAGGCGCGCGTCATCGGCGGCGCGCACGCGGGGTGGAAGGGCGCGCTGACAGGCGTGCTGGAAGCGACCATCGCGGCGATGGAGAAGCTCGGCGCCACGCGCGGCGGCATCATCGCCGCGATCGGCCCCTTGATCCGCCAGGACAGCTACGAGGTCGGCAACGAGTTCGTCGCGCGCTTCATCGAACAGGATGCGGAGAACGCCATGTTCTTCATCCCCTCGGTGCGCGAGGGGCACGCGATGTTCGACCTGGCCGGCTTCATCCGCCGGCGGCTCGAGGCCGCCGGCATCCTGATGATCGACGATCTTGGTCTCGACACCTATTCCGACGAGCGCTTCTTCAGCTATCGCCGCTCGGTGCATCGTCAGGAGCCGGATTACGGCCGCCACGTTCACGCCATTGCGCTGGAGGGGTGAGATCTCGTGCCCCGGACGCGGCGCAGAAGGTAAGTGATGCGCCGCTGAGCCGGGGCCCATGCCTCTGCAAGGTCAATCTCGGCGACAATCTGGGTCCCGGCTCAGCGCAGCGGCGCTGCGCGCCGCAGCGCGTCCGGGACACAAGAATGACGGTGAGGATGTGTCGCGCCTGCCCTAGACCTTAATCGATTTTAACGATATCGCTGCCCTCCATAATGAGGGACGCGTCATTCATCTTCCGCCGCGCGGGTTCGCGCGTGCTGGCGGTCATGCTGCTGGCGGCGGCGGCCGCGCTTGGCGGCTGCGCCGGTGGTGGCGGCAGTGCCGCCAATTCCTATGCGATGGCGCCGAGCGCCGGCAGCGGGGCCACGGTCGCCTTCGAATCGATCGACGGCCCACCGCCGCAGGTGTTCGACCGCATGGTCGGCGTGCTCGACAGCGAATCCAAGCTGCGCAGCCTGTCCGTGGTCTCCCGCGAGGGCACGGCTGCCTATCGCGTGCGCAGCTACCTCTCCGCCCAGGTGGTGCGCGGCAAGACCGTGATCGCCTGGGTCTGGGACGTCTACGACGCCAACCAGCAGCGCGCGCTACGCCTGTCCGGCGAGGAACCGACCTCGGCCAAGGGCGGCCGCGACGCGACACGTGATGCTTGGGCGGCTGCCGACGACCTCGTGCTGCGGAAGATCGCCCAGGCCGGATTCAGCGGACTTTCCAACATGATCAACGGGACGCCGGATGCGCCTGGCGCGGCTCCGGCGTTGCGGGGACCGGCGGTGGCAAGCGTCGTCAAGGACGCTCCCGCGCCTGATATGCCGGCATCGGTGCTCGGCTATGCCGAGCAATAACCCCCGCTAAACCACGGCCGCAACTTGCGGCCAAGCCGTTGGCCCGACTCAGGATTTTCAAAGGGAAAACGTAGCATCCCGGGTTGCCATTGCGGCCTTCCGCCTGATATTTCCTCGCCCGTCGTAACCGTGCTGCCAGCGGGTATTTTCTGATGTTGAAGGTCGTATCCAGCAAAGCGCGGGAGGAAGCGTCCATGTCGGCCAAAAACGGCTCCATCAAGCTCGTCGCCGGCAACTCCAATCCGGCCCTCGCCCAGGCGATCGCGCAGGGCCTCGACCTGCCGCTGACCAAGGCGGTGGTGCGGCGCTTCGCCGACATGGAGATCTTCGTCGAGATCCAGGAGAACGTCCGCGGCTCGGATGCCTTCATCATCCAGTCGACCTCGTTCCCCGCCAACGACCATCTGATGGAATTGCTCATCATCACCGACGCGCTGCGCCGCTCCTCGGCGCGCCGCATCACCGCGGTGCTGCCCTATTTCGGCTACGCCAGGCAGGACCGTAAGTCCGGTTCGCGCACGCCGATCTCGGCCAAGCTCGTCGCCAACATGATCACGCAGGCCGGCGTCGACCGCGTCATGACGCTCGACCTGCATGCCGGCCAGATCCAGGGCTTCTTCGACATCCCGACCGACAACCTGTTCGCCGCGCCGCTGATGGTGCGCGACATCAAGGACAAGTTCGACCTGACCAAGACGATGGTGGTCTCGCCCGACGTCGGCGGCGTCGCCCGCGCGCGCGGCCTCGCCAAGCGCATCAACACCCCGCTCGCCATCGTCGACAAGCGCCGCGAGCGGCCGGGCGAGTCCGAGGTCATGAACGTGATCGGCGACGTCTCCGGCCACACCTGCATCCTCGTCGACGACATCGTCGATTCCGGCGGCACGCTGGTGAATGCGGCCGATGCGCTGCTCGCCAAGGGGGCCAAGGACGTCTACGCCTACATCACCCACGGCGTGCTCTCCGGCGGCGCCGCCGCGCGCATCTCCGGCTCCAAGCTGAAGGAGCTGGTGATCACCGACTCCATCCTGCCAACCGATGCGGTGACCAAGGCGCCGAACATCCGCACCCTGCCGATCGCCAGCCTGATCTCGGACGCGATCGCGCGCACGGCGGCGGAAGAGTCGGTCTCAAGCCTGTTCGACTGACACCGTCATTCCGGGGCGGCGCGCCAGCGCCGGACCCGGAATCCATCTTGCAGCAATCCTTGTCGATCAATGGATTCCGGGTTCGCGCTAGGCGCGCCCCGGAATGACCATTGCCTACCCCACGATCCCGGCCGCGACCTGGCCGCGCAGGCGCGCCAGGCCGTGCAACGTCTCCGCACAGGCGGTCGCGACTTCGACGCCCTTGATCGCAAAGTGCTTGCGGAAGAAATCGTAATGCACCTCGGTCTCGTGGAATTGCTGCGGCGTCAGCACGGCCGAGAACACCGGCACCTCCGTGCGCAGCTGCACGTCCATCAGCGCCTTGATCACGGTGTCGGCGACGAATTCGTGGCGGTAGATGCCGCCGTCGACGACGAGGCCGGCCGCGACGATCGCGGTATAGCGCCGCGTCTTGGCGAGGACCTGCGCGTGCAGCGGGATCTCGAACGAGCCGGGCACCTCGAACACGTCGACATGGGTGAGGTGGCGGGCTTCCGCCTCCTTCATGAAGGCGATGCGGGCTTCCGCGACCACGTCGCGGTGCCAGCAGGCCTGCACGAAGGCCACCCGCTGCGGCTTGGCGAAGCGCGGATGCGCAGGTGCCGGGTCCGCGGGAACCGGCGGCGGCTGTACTTGGGACGTTTCGGTTTGGGGATCTTGCAGCATCTGATTCATGGCTTTCCTCGGTTTAAGGACCAGAATCAGGGCACACGGAACGACAAACAGCCGCACCTTGCGATGCGTCTGCCAGCGACCGTTCTCTTTCATCCGGACTTTAACCGTCGGCTTCGGAGTTGCACCGAATCTGCTGACCCTTCCCTTCGGGAGACCCCTCACGGAAGGCGCTCGCGGGCTTGGACCTTTCGGCCCTTACCGCCGGTGGGGACTTTCACCCCGCCCTGAGAACATCGGCCGCCCGGAATGAACGGCCTATCAGGAAATATGCCGCCCGCGAGCCGGCGCGGCAAGCGCGTTCCGCATGGGCAAATCGCATGGTCCCATGCTGCCGCGGCGGTCCAGCCCTCCCAGGGCGGAATTAACGATTGGCGTCCGCCCTGCGATTTGATTCCGGTTTGTTCTCCTGCATCCGGAACGAAGACTTCCGACGTTAAGAATTGTGGCGGAGATGAGCTGTGGACGAACGAGTCCTGGCTTGTGGACGGACTCGCGACCCCGTTGCGCAGATTCCGCAAATCACATCACTTGATCCGCGACAGGCCCGCGCTGATCCGAGGGATCGCAACAGCGACTCCGAGGAGATTGCAAAGGCTAATCCGAGGGGACGCCGTAGCGACGTTTAGGGAGCGCGCGCCGGGCCCAACCGCGTGCGTATCAACGACAACAAGAAGGCAAGAGGTCGAGACGGCATGTCCCTGCTCGAAGGCACTATCGATTCCAGAAACCATCCGCTCGCGGTGGTCGAGGACATCGCCGCCAGCAATAACTGGCCGTTCGAACGCTCCGGCGAGGACGAGCTCACGATTGTCTCCAAGGGACAATGGACCGACTACCAGCTCTCCTTCACCTGGATGGGAGAGATCGAGGCGCTGCATCTGGCCTGCGCCTTCGACATGAAGATTCCGCCCGCGCGCCGCGGCGAGGTGCAGCGGCTCGTCGCCGCCGTGAACGAGCAGCTGTGGGTCGGCCATTTCGACCTGTGGACCAACACCGGCATGGTGATGCACCGCCAGGCCCTGGTGCTGCCGGGCGGCCTCACCGCTTCGCCCGCGCAATGCGAGGTCATGCTCGCCGGCGCCATCCATGCCTGCGAGCGCTACTTCCCCGCGTTCCAGTTCGTGGTGTGGGCCGGCAAGACCACCGCGCAGGCGATGGACGCGGCGATGTTCGACACGGTCGGCGAGGCTTAGGGCTCGCAAGACTTTGGGGAGCCGCAGCTCCCTCCCCACGTCATCCGGTCAAGCGCGCCCAAAGCGCGCGCCGATCCGGGATCCATACCGCGTGATGTCTGTCGTGGCACGCGGCTTGTTGCCGACACCTCGATCCACTAGAACCGCCTGTGGTTATGGATCCCCGCCTTCGCGGGGATGACGCCTGAGTGTGTGGCAGCAGCGATGGCAAACAACCCCCTCCAAAACATCACGGGCACCATCCTGCTCGCCGGCGCCGGCAAGATGGGCGGTGCGATGCTGACCGGATGGCTTTCGGGCGGACTCGATCCGCGCCGCGTCGCGGTGATCGAGCCGCACATTGCGCCCGAGATCTCCGCGCTGGCCGCCAAGGGGGTCGTGCTCAATCCTGATGTGAAGACCGCAGGCGCTGTCGAGACGCTGGTCGTGGCGGTGAAGCCGCAGATGTTCCGCGAGGCCGGCGCCAAGCTGAAGCCGTTCGTCTCGGACAAGACCTCGGTGGTCTCGATCATGGCGGGCACCACGATCGCCTCGCTCCAGGAGGTCTGCGGCGGCGCCGTGGTGCGCGCAATGCCGAACACGCCGGCCGCGATCGGCCGCGGCATCACCGTCGCTGTCGCGGCGAGCAACGTCAGCGCCGCGCAGCGCGCGGTGGCGGATGCGCTGCTGCGCGCCACCGGCTCGGTCGAGTGGGTCGAGGACGAAGGCCTGATGGACGCGGTCACCGCCGTGTCCGGCTCGGGCCCGGCCTATGTGTTCCTGCTCGCCGAAGAGCTCGCCCGCGCCGGCGTTGAAGCGGGATTGCCCGAAGCGCTGGCGACCAAGCTCGCGCGCGAGACAGTCGCCGGCTCCGGCGAGCTGCTGCACCAGTCGGAGCTGCCGTCGAGCACGCTGCGCCAGAACGTCACCTCGCCCGGCGGCACCACGGCCGCAGCGCTCGGCGTGCTGATGGGCGAGCCGGGATTGCGCGAGCTCATGATCCGCGCCATCGCCGCCGCGACGCAGCGGTCGAAGGAATTGGCGAAGTAAACAGGTGGCGCGCGCTACGCCCCGAGCCGCTTGTTGAACATCTCGACATTGACGAGTCCGCGTGCGTGGCGGCCTTCGCCGAGCTTGCGCGTGCCCTCGAACGCCTCGACCTCGAAGCGGATGACGCGGCGCTCGACCGCGACCACCTTTGCGGTGGTCCGCACGGTCGCGCCGACGCGCGCGGCGGCGAGATGGCGGATGTCGACCTCGGTGCCGACCGTGACCCAGCCCGGCTGAAGCGCGGCGCGGATCGCATCGCCCGATGTCATCTCCATCTCCAGGATCATCATCGGCGTCGCGTAGACAAAAGGCATGCCTGATACGAAATGCCCGACGGTGCGCTCCACCGGGACCACCAGCGTGCGCTCGGCGCTCATGCCGATCTTAATGAAGTCGCGTGCGTCCATGGTGCTTGCTCGGTGTCGTCCCGGACAAGCGCGCCTCAAACGCGCGCCGATCCGGGATCCATAACCACAGGGCGTTGTGGTTACGGGGACTCGGAGTTACCGCTTCGTCAGATAACCACTGCCTGTGGTTATGGATCCCGGACCTGCGCCGACGCTTGTCCGGGACGACAGTTGTGTTTGACGCTACTGCGCGGGCTACTTCTTCGCCGCTGCCGCGCGCTCCACGAAGGTCTTGCCGCCCTTCATCTTGTGGCGGAGCGGGGCTTCGTTGATCTGGATGACGACGGCATCGGCATCGACGCCGAGATTCTTCACCAGCGCCTGCGTGATGTCGCGCATCATGCCGGCCTTCTGCTCGTCGGTGCGGCCTTCGGCCATGCTGATGGTGATCTCAGGCATTTTTCTCTCCCTTGCTGCCGAACACCGGCCATTGACGGTCGCCATCAAACAAGACGTGGATGCCCGGGACAAGCCCGCGCATGACGGCGTCAGCGAATAGCTAGCCCCAGCTCACGTCATGGCGGGCCAGGACCTCGCGCACCTTGGCGACGAGATCGGCTTCGCTGCACGAGAACTGCGCCGGCCGGGTCTCGCGCCATTCCTGATTGGAGGCGATCGCGGCGGCCGCCTTGGCGCCCTCGATCAGGTCCTTGACCTGCACCTCGCCGCGCGCCTTTTCATCCGAGCCCTGGATGATGACGCAGGGTGAGTTGCGGCGGTCGGCATATTTGAGCTGGTTGCCCATGTTCTTGGGATTGCCCAGATAGAGCTCGGCGCGGATGCCGGCACCTCGCAAGCTTGCGACCATCTTCTGATAGTCGGCGACGCGGTCGCGGTCGAACACGGTGACGACGACGGGGCCGAATTCGGGCCGTGTGTCGAGCTTGCCGAGCAGCGTCAGCGCCGCCTGCAGCCGCGACACGCCGATCGAGAATCCGGTTGCCGGCACCGGCTCGCCGCGGAAGCGCGAGACCAGGCCGTCATAACGCCCGCCGCCGCCGACCGAGCCGAAGCGCACCGGGCGGCCCTTCTCGTCCTTGGTGTCGAGCAGCAGCTCGACCTCGTAGACGGGGCCGGTGTAATATTCGAGGCCGCGCACGACGGAGGGATCGATCTTGATGCGGTCCGCACCATAGCCCGAAGCCGTGACCAGTCTTGCAATCTCTTCCAGCT
Source organism: Bradyrhizobium sp. CB1015 (assembly GCF_025200925.1). Lineage (GTDB taxonomy): Bacteria > Pseudomonadota > Alphaproteobacteria > Rhizobiales > Xanthobacteraceae > Bradyrhizobium. The sequence continues at coordinate 7,694,129 of NZ_CP104174.1, forward strand.
CGCTGACGCCGGCCTGACCGACCTCGCTCTTGGCGAGATAGGTTTCTGCCGCAGCAATTGCTTCTTTCCAATCCTCGCGCGGCTTGGTGATGGCGAGAACAACGTCGGCTTCCGCCGCGCTCAAATTGGCGCCTTTGGTGAAGTCGCCCTTGCCTTCCTCGCCGCCGTCCCAGCGTCCGGGACCAAGCAGCTTGCGCACTTCGTCCGCGGAAAACTTGTCGAGCTTGTCGATCGCGCGCAGCACGGTCAGTCTGCGCGCCGCATTTTCCTCACCCGCGAGGCCAATGGCTTCCAGAACGCCGTCGAGCACCTTGCGATTGTTCACCTTCACCACATACTGGCCGCGCGCGATCCCGAGTGCCTCCATCGTATCCGCCGCCATCATGCAGATCTCGGCATCCGCCGCCGGCGTCGCCGAGCCGACCGTGTCGGCATCGAACTGCATGAACTGGCGGAAGCGGCCGGGGCCGGGCTTCTCGTTGCGGAACACATAGCCGGCACGGTAGCTGCGGTAGGGCTTCGGCAGCGTGTCGAAATTCTCGGCGACGTAGCGGGCGAGCGGCGCGGTCAGATCGTAGCGCAGGCTGATCCACTGCTCGTCGTCGTCCTGGAACGAGAACACGCCCTCGTTCGGACGATCCTGGTCGGGCAGGAATTTGCCAAGCGCGTCGGTGTATTCCATCGCCGGCGTCTCCACCGGCTCGAAACCGTAGAGCTCGTAGACGGCGCGGATCTTCTCGACCATCTCGCGCGTCGCCCGGATCGCGGCAGGATCGCGATCCTCGAGCCCGCGCGGCAGGCGCGCCTTCAGTTTCTGGGGTTTTTTGGGTTTCTCGGCCATGCGCGGCGTTTACCAGCCGCGGCGCGGGGCGGCAACTGCCCTACGGCTGCTCCATCCGCGCGCGGAGCGCGTCGGCGTCGGCTTTCGGCATGGATTTGAGCAGCGGCTTGATGGTTTCGCCGCCGACGATCTTGCCGTTGCGCATGAACATCCAGTCCGAAATGTCGGCCTCGGTGAACTTGACCGGGTCGCCTGCGTGTTTGCCCGGCAGATCGCGCGGCTCGTTGGCGAACAGGCCCGAATACGTCCCGCCGGGCTGCTTCTTCAGCTCGCCGATCCAGATGTGCTCGCCGCCCTTGCGGGTCGTAAAGTGCACCTTCAGGGCGTGTCCGGTCTCGGACGGCTTTGGCGATTCATAGGAGGTCCAGAAGGTGGGGAGCGTCGCGCGGGCCCGCGCGATCGCCGCGTTCATCTCGGGATCGCCGGTGCGTACGTCGACGATCGGCGAGCGGTCCTGCGCTGCGACCTCGTGCGTCGGGCCGACGGTCAGGATGCCGAAAACGCAAACGCCGGTAATGGCGGCGAGAACGACCCATTTCATGGGTTGGAAGAGTTTCATTGCCATGATCGCGATGTCCAGGATGCTTGTTGTGTCCTGGCTTTGTCGCATGTCGGCAGCAGCGCGTTCAGTGCGCAAAAGTCCACAAACGTTGCGCGTCTTACCCTCCCCTGGAGGGGTCCGGGACGAGCGTAGCTCGCCCGTGGGTCGGCTCGCATCTGAGCGTAGCGAAGATGAGAGACAGGGTGGGGTGACGGTCTCTCCACATCGAACACTGCCCGAGTGGAGAGATCACCCCACCCCGCTCGCGCTGCGCGCGATCGACCCTCCCCCTCAAGGGGAGCGTGAGGTGAAGAGATCAAAACACCTTGCGGATCCAGTTGTGCGGATCGTTGGTGCGGCCGTACTGGATGTCGACGAGCTGCTTGCGCAGGCCCATGGCGACGGGGCCGGCGGCGCCGCCCGAGATCTCGAAATCGCCGCTGACCGAACGCACCTTGCCGATCGGCGAGATCACGGCGGCGGTGCCGCAGGCGAAGGCTTCCTTGAGCCTGCCGCTCGCCGCATCCTTGCGCCACTGCTCGAGAGAATAGGGTTCTTCGCGCACCGTCTTGCCGGCGTCGCGGGCGAGCGTGATGATAGAGTCGCGGGTGATGCCGGGCAGGATGGTGCCGAGCGGCGGCGTCGACAGCGAGCCGTCGTCGAACACGAAGAACACGTTCATGCCGCCGAGCTCCTCGACGTAGCGGCGCTCGACCGCGTCGAGAAAGACGACCTGGTCACAGCCGTGCTGGATCGCCTCGGCCTGGGCGCGCAGGCTGGCGGCATAATTGCCGCCGCATTTGACCGCGCCGGTGCCGCCGATCGCGGCGCGCGTGTAGTTCTCGGACACCCAGATCGAGACCGGCGCCGGCCCGCCCTTGAAGTAGGAGCCGACCGGCGAGGCGATCACCGCAAAGATGTATTCGGACGACGGCTTGACGCCGAGGAAGGTCTCGCTCGCGATCATGAACGGGCGCAAGTAAAGGCTGCCCTCGCCGCCCGGCATCCAGGCGCGGTCGATGCGCACGACCTGCTCGACCGCCTCGATGAAGACGTCTTCGGGCAGCTGCGCCATCGCCATGCGATCGGCCGAGTCCTTGAAGCGACGCGCATTGGCGTCGGGACGGAACAGGTTCACGCCGCCGTCGTCGCGCTTGTAAGCCTTCAGGCCTTCGAAGATTTCCTGGGCGTAGTGCAGGACCGCGCCGGCGGGATCGAGCTGGAAGTTGGCGCGCGCCTCGATCTTCGCCTCGTACCAGCCGCCCTTGGCCTGGTTATAGCGGACGATCGCCATGTGATCGGTAAACACCCGCCCGAAGCCGGGATCCACCAGCTTGGCGACACGGTCCTTCTCAGGCGTCGGATTGGATGCGGGCTGGATGTCGAATGTCATGCTCATGTCCTTGCCTCCCGCTGCCGGTGGCGGCGCTGTTTCTCGCGCCCGCCTGCCCGTTCGGGCCCGGCTGGCTTGATTGGGTTTCTGGCCGGACCGCCACCAGCCATGTTACGGCCGGTTTCCGCGGCCAGCATGTCCCCGAGGACATGCTTTTGCGGAAGGCGGAAGTCCAGTATGTTTTGCCGAAATGCCGCTCGACAATCGCACGGTAGATCTGCTTCGGCCGTCGCCGCCTGTCCGGCACTCTCCGGCCGTCCTGCTCCGATGCCACCCGGCGCGAAACGATCTAAAATTTCGTGCGGGTCGATCGTTTTGTAACATTGAACCCAAGATACGTCAATATGCCTGACATAAATTTCGCGACTCCTTCCCAAGACGCTGCCGCGCCCCGGCCGGCCGCAGGCGATGGAGGCAATTTGCGCTGGGATATCATCGAGCTGCTGTTCTTCGCCTATCGCGATTTCGTCGGCGATCCCGACCAGGAGCTGGAGGCCTTCGGCTTCGGCCGGGCCCATCACCGGGTCATGCACTTCGTCTACCGATATCCTGGGCTGAAGGTCGCCGACCTGCTCGACGTCCTGCGCATTACAAAACAGTCGCTCGGCCGGGTGCTGAAGCAGCTCCTGGACGAGGGCTATATCTTGCAGAAGACCGGCGACAATGACCGCCGCCAGCGCCTGCTCTACGCGACGCCGAAGGGCGAGGCGCTGGTGCAGAAGCTCGCCGGCCTGCAGACCACGCGAATCACCAGGGCGCTCGCCGAGATGGCGCCGCAGGATGCCGAGACGGTCAAGCGCTTCCTGCGCGCGATGATCGACCGCGACGATCCGGACAAGGTGCTCGAGACGATCTTCGCTTCCGTCAACCAAGACGCCAAGGAGTGACCGTGCCGCTCGCTGCCACGCTCGCCCGCCCGCCGGTGCAACCGGCCGACGATGCCCCGCATCTGCTGCTGGTCGATGACGACCGCCGCATCCGCGACCTGCTCTCGCGCTTTCTTGCGAGTGAAGGCTACCGCGTCACCACCGCGGCGAGCGCCGGCGATGCGCGCTCGAAGCTCATGGGCCTGCATTTCGATCTCCTGATCCTCGACGTCATGATGCCCGGCGAGACCGGCTTCGACCTCGCCCGCTTCATTCGCACCTCGTCCTCGGTGCCGATCGTGATGCTGACGGCGCGCCACGAGGCGGAAGCTCGCATCGAGGGCTTGCAGATCGGCGCCGACGATTACGTGGCAAAGCCGTTCGAGCCGCGCGAGCTGGCGCTGCGCATCAACAACATTCTCAAGCGCGCCGCACCACCGCCGCAGGCCACGGCCGTCGAGAAGGTCGCGTTCGGCCCCTATGTCTACCATCTCGAACGTGGCGAATTGCGCCAGGGCGAGGAGGTCATCCACCTCACCGACCGCGAGCGCGAGATGCTGCGGATTCTCGCGGAGACCCCGGGCGAGACGGTGCCGCGCAGCGCGCTGACCGGCAATGGCAGCGTCAACGAGCGCGCCGTCGACGTGCAGATCAACCGCCTCCGGCGCAAGATCGAGACCGATCCTGCCAATCCGCTGTTCCTGCAGGCGGTGCGCGGCATCGGCTACCGCCTGGTGGCCTCGCCATAAATCAGTGAAGCGCGCGAGATGAGCACGATCGATACCGGCCTGACGCTTCTGAAGAGCGCCGCCGGCCGCGTCTCCGCCGCCAATGGCTGGATGGGCAACGCGTTCAAGGGCTGGATGCCGACCGGCCTCTACGCCCGCGCGCTCCTCATCATGATCGTGCCGATGGTGGTGCTGCAATCGGTCGTCGCCTTCGTGTTCATGGAGCGGCACTGGAACACGGTGACGCGCCGCCTGTCGGCCGCGGTGGTGCAGGACATCGCTGCGCTGATCGACGTCTACAAGGGCTATCCGCAGGATAAGGACCGCAACGAGATCCGCCGCATCGCGCAGCAGCGGCTCGGCCTCGTCGTCGATTTCCTGCCCGCCGGCGACATGCCGCCGCCGGGACCAAAACCGTTCTTCTCGCTGCTCGACCAGACGCTGTCGGTGCAGCTCGGCCGCCAGATCGGCCGCTCGTTCTGGATCGACACGGTCGGCCGCTCCAATCTGGTCGAGATCCGCATCCAGCTCGACGATGCCGTGATGCGCGTGTTCGCGCAGCGCAGCGCCGCCTATGCCTCGAACTCGGAAATCTTCCTGTTCTGGATGGTCGGCACGTCCTCGATCCTGTTGATCGTCGCGGTGCTGTTCCTGCGCAACCAGATCAAGCCGATCCTGCGCCTCGCCGATGCCGCCGAGAGTTTCGGCAAGGGCCGCGAGGCCCCGAATTTCCGCCCGCGCGGCGCGCGCGAGGTGCGGCGCGCGGCGGTCGCCTTCCTGGAGATGAAGTCGCGCATCGAGCGCACGATGGAGCAGCGCACCGCGATGCTCGCCGGCGTCAGCCACGATCTGCGCACCATCCTGACCCGCTTCAAGCTCGAGCTGGCGCTGATCGGCGACAGCCCCGAGCTCGAGGGCATGCGCAAGGACGTCGACGAGATGTCGATGATGCTGGAGGATTACCTCGCGTTTGCCCGCGGCGATTCCGGCGAGCAGTCGCAGCCGACCGACATGGCGCAGGCGCTCGAGGAGCTGCGCAGCGATGCCGAGCGCCACGGCCATACCGCGACCGTCGCGTTCAACGGCCTGCCCGTGGTGACGGTGAAGCCGGCCTCGTTCAAGCGCTGCCTCGCCAACCTCGTCACCAACGCAGCGCGCTACGGCAAGAACATCGCCATCACCGGCCAGCGCGATCACCGTTATTTGACCGTCACCGTCGATGACGACGGCCCGGGCATTCCCGCCCACTTGCGCGAAGAGGTGTTCAAGCCGTTCCTGCGGCTGGACAACGCCCGCAACCAGGACGAAGGCGGCACCGGCTTGGGGCTTGCGATCGCCCGCGACATCGCCCGCTCGCATGGCGGCGACATTACGCTGGGTGACAGCTCCATGGGGGGATTGAGGGCGAGCGTAAGGATACCGGTGTAGGTGCGGCCTTCCCTTCTCCCCTTGTGGGACCCTCAAGGGGAGAAGGGAAAGAGCACCTACTTCGGCAGCAGCGCCTTCAGCTTGTCCATGTCGCGCATGTTCATCTTGAAGCCGCCCGGCATGACGATGTCACCGGGCTTCTGATCCGGCTTGCAGGCTCCGAGCCACCTGGCCTGCAGCGTCGTTGTGCTGTCGCGCCCGGCCGTGCCGGCGACGCCGCCTTGCGCATGCGAGGTCGTCTTCACCGTGTAGGCCGAGTTGAAATCCCCGGTGATCTCGGCATGCGAGGTCGTGCTGACGCCGGCGACGCTGCACTCGGAATCGCTGACATAGCCGGTCGCGGTCTTCTTGATCTCCTGCTTGGCGCAGATCTGCTTGGCCATCGGGGAGACGTTGTTGCTCATCTCCTTGTCGACGGTTTCGTCGGTGCAGTGCTGCATGGTCATCTCGGGCACGGGCGAGCCTGATGTGACCAGCTTCATTTCCCAAAGACCGGCCTTGCGCACAGGGAGGTCGTCGGCGCCGGCGCTGCCTGCCGACAGCGCGAGGCAAAGCATCGAGCCGAGCAAAGCGAGTTTGCGCGTCATGTCGGAGGCTCCCGGCTGAGAGAAGTGCGGCCTTGCGACAACGCCTCAGTACAGCGTGCGGATCGGCCGATCGGCGGCGCCATAGGGCACCCAGCGGCAGGAGAACGAGATGTAACCGCCCTCATAGGCCTGCACGCCCAGGAATTTCACGACCTTGCCGTAGCGCGCGCAATGATCGACCGCGACCTGTCGCGCATCGACCTGGGTCGCCATCGAATAGGCGATGATGCCGCCGGTGTCGTTGCCCTTGAATGGCGGCACATAGTCGGCGCGCGCCGACTGGCTCGCCATCAGACCCGAGACAACCAGGCTGGCGAGAAAACCCGCGGCCGCAATGATTCGCATTCCCGTCACTCCAATTGGCTGGCGGCAGTTTACGGTGCCGGGACCGGCGTGAAAAGAACCGAACCCCCGTTGGCCGCGCGATCTTGGTCAAGTCCTGGCGAAGTGTTGCCGCGCTGCACTTGACCTCCCCCAACCTTCGCGGCACCGTCCGACCTTCGCAAGACCTAGCTGTCCGGATTGACCATGCGCGCCCCCTCCCAGAAATCGCTCCGCTTTGCCGCCGTGCTCGGCCTCATGTTCGGAGCGCTGTCGCTCGGCGAGGCCAGGGCCGCCAATCCGCTCGAGATGAATTTCTGGCTGAGCGGGCCGCGCTATGACGGCGCCGTGGCCGATTGCGACAGGGCGCTGCCGACGATCGCCACCCAGTTCTGGGAAAAAGAAAGCTCGTTCTGGAATTCCCCGTTGAAGATCACCGGCTTCTCCGCCGTTCGCGAGGTCGCGTTCCGTCCCTGGCAGTCCGACAACATTCCGCGCCGTTATTGCACCGCTGATGCCATGCTCACCGACGGCAAGGTGCGCAAGGTGCATTTCTCGCTGGTCGAAGACGGCGGCTTTGCCGGTTACGGCAACGGCGTCGAATGGTGCGTGGTCGGGCTCGACCGCAACTGGGCCTATAACCCGGCCTGCCGCGCCGCCAGGCCCTGACCCGCAGCGGCTGATTCGGGCTGATCAGCCGGCCGACGACTGTCGCCCCAATTTTGTTCTTGAAATGTTCCCATCGCCTGCTAGGCTGTGTGCACAGTCTAGTTGAGGGGCGTCGCCATGTTTCACTCCAGATTGCGTTCGTTGTCCCGTCTGATGATCTCGCTGACCCTCGCTGCGGGGTTGGTCACCCTCGCCGGCGGTGCGAAGGCGCAGGACAAGCGGCAGAACGCACCCGGCGAGTTCGATTTCTATGTGCTGTCGCTGTCGTGGTCGCCCTCGTTCTGCGAGGAAGCAGCCGAACGCGGCGGCCGGTCCCAGATGCAATGCGGCGGACGGCCTTACGCCTTCGTGGTGCATGGGCTGTGGCCGCAATACGAGAACGGTTTTCCGGAATATTGCCAGCGGCCGGCACCGCGGCTGAGCCGCAACATCGTCTCCTCGATGCTCGACCTGATGCCGGCGCCGGGCCTGATCTTCAACGAGTGGGACAAGCACGGCACCTGTTCCGGCCTCGAGGGCCGCAGCTATTTCGAGATGATCCGCAAGGCGCGCGCCGCAATCAAGATTCCGGCCGAGTATCTCGATCTGTCGCAGGCCAAGACCGTCGCGCCGGCGGAGGTCGAGGAAGCCTTCATCAAGGCCAATCCAGGTCTCAGCAATGCCGCCGTCTCGGTCACCTGCAACCGGACACGGCTGTCCGAGGTCCGCATCTGCCTCAGCAAGGACCTGCAATTCCGCGCCTGCGACGAGATCGAGCGCCGCGCCTGCCGCCGCGACCAGGTGACGATGCCGCCGATCAGGGGCGGGTAGGCACGCTTTCGTGCCCCGGATGCAGCGCAAATGCGCCGCGAACAGCGGCGTGGTGCACTGCTGATCCGGGGTCCATCACGCAAGAAGTTGCTGGGTCCCGGCTCAGCGGCGCAGCGTTACACGCTGCACCGCGTCCGGGACACGTGATCGTGGCTCTTTGCTCAAGCCATCACGTGGCGTAGTGCTCTTGCCATGAACTACCGCCACGCCTTCCACGCCGGCAGCTTCGCCGATGTCATCAAGCACATCGTGCTGGCGCGCATCCTCACTTATCTGCAGGACAAGCCGGCAGCGTTCCGCGTCATCGACACCCATGCCGGTGCCGGCCTCTACGATCTCGACAGCGACGAGTCGCGCCGCGGCGGCGAATGGCTGACCGGCATTGCGCGGCTGCTGCAGGCGCGCCTGTCGAACGAGAGCGCGGCGCTGATGAAGCCCTATCTCGACATCGTCCGCGCCTTCAATCCGAAGGGCGAGCTTAAGGTCTATCCGGGCTCGCCGCTGATCGCGCGCGGCCTGCTCAGGCCGCAGGACCGGCTCGTCGCCTGCGAGCTCGAGCCGAAGGCACGGAAAGCGCTAATCGATGCGCTGCGTCGCGACGAGCAGGCCCGCGTGGTCGATCTCGACGGTTGGGTGGCGCTACCGGCCTTCGTGCCGCCGAAGGAGCGGCGCGGCCTTGTGCTGATCGATCCGCCCTTCGAGGCCAAGGACGAGTTCGAGCGACTCGGCGAAGTCTTCTCGGCGGCGTTCGCGAAATGGCCGACCGGTATCTACGTAATCTGGTATCCCGCCAAGAACCGGCGGGCCACCGACACGCTGGCGCAAACGGTGGCGCGGCTCGCAGCTGCAGCAAAGCCGCCCGGAAAATGCCTGCGCCTCGAATTCAGCGTCGCGCCGCAAGCCGACAGTGGCGCCCTCACCTCCACCGGGCTCCTGATCGTCAACCCGCCCTATACGCTGCACGGCGAGCTCAAGACCATTCTGCCGGAGCTGGAAATACCGCTCGGCCAGGGCGGGGCTGCCAGATTCCGACTGGAGGTGCCCAAGCCTTAACGCCAGGCCGTAACACTCCGGCATTCTTGGGAAAAATATGCAGGACCGGTAGTCAATCTGCAGAGAACCGTATTATGCTATTTCTGTGACTGGCTTTACGTTCCGCTTCCGCGAATGGTTGCGGCGGAGTGAAGGCCCTAAGAAAGATCCCGCCGGACCGATCAGGTTCGTCCAAGGGATGGCCAGCTCCCGGGCTCCGTAAGGCCCGGTCATGTCGCGACGTGAGTCTGCGTCGCGGCGGAGGAGCAATGAGGGGGAGTTTCCCGATGGCCATGACGGGAACGGTCAAGTTCTTCAACGGCGAGCGCGGCTACGGCTTCATCAAGCCTGACGACGGCGGTCGCGATGTCTTCGTTCACATCACCGCTGTGGAGCGGGCGGGACTGAAGGACCTTGCCGAAGGACAGCGTATTACTTTCGAAGTCGAACCGGACAAGAAGGGGAAGGGACCGAAGGCGGTCAATCTGGTGATCCTCTCCTAGCGAGCCTGGCGCAAAAAAATCCCGGCCGCGAGCGGCCGGGAGGCTGGTCCGGTATTTTCTTCTTTGGATGTCAGAAGCGATAGTTCACGCCTGCGCGGACAACGCTGGCGCTATAGCCGTTTGATACGCCCGTAATTGCGAACTGGCTGGTCGACAGATCGATATAGAGATATTCGAGCTTGGCGCTCCAGTTCGGCGCGAGGCCGACTTCCGCACCGGCACCGATGGTCCAGCCGGCGGTGGTGTGCGACTCCGTCCAGCCGAAGGTCTGCGCCCGCAGCTCGCCGAAGGCGAGACCGGCGGTGCCGTAGAACAGCACGTTGCTGAACGCATAGCCGGCGCGGCCGCGCAGGGTGCCGAACCATGGATTGGAGAATTTCCACGGCGCAAAGGTGTCGTCGGCGCCGGCGGCCTGGATGTCGCCCTCGACACCGAACACCCACGGGCCGTTCTGGAAATTGTAGCCGGCCTGCACACCGCCGACGAAGCCGGACGGCTTGGTGGGGTTGTTGTCGACCGAGCCCCATTGATAGCCGATGTTGCCGCCGAGATAGGGACCTGCCCAGCTATAGGCATTGAGCGGCTGAGTGACGGTATAGGGCGCACGCTGCCCGTAATTGAGATCGGCGGCCTCTGCCGAAGCTGTCCAGCCGGCTGCAACCAACGCGGCTGCGCCCACAACGAGCCTCTTCATCACTCACTCCAACGCAACTGTCGCAACCCGGGCGATGCCCGCGCCGCCGCGCGAGCAAAACCGCATGGTTACGGAACCAAGAACTTTTCGCGTAGGATTTATCGAGAGTTTTAAGTTAAAGGGCTGTTAAGTCGGGTTACCGCCCGCTTAACAGACTTAAGGAAGCGTTACCGGGAACTGGCCGCCATCCTTCCGTGCGTGCGGCATGGCCGGAACTTCAAATCGGCACCCCCAGCGCCTAAATTCGCCCCATGGTTCACGATTCCTCCGACAATCCGGACGACCGCGCGCGCAAGTCGCCGCCGGCTGCTGCGAGCGACGCCCCGCCCGAGCGGCTGGCCACGCCGGACGTCGATCCCGCGGCGGCAGGCGGCGACGACGAGGACGATGCGCTGCTGCCGGACATCCTGGAGGAGAGCGGCGCCGTCGGCGAAGGCCCGCTCGCGACCGGTCACGAGGCGATCGAGCGCGCGGTCCGCCTCGCACCGACCTCGCCCGGCGTCTACCGCATGCTCAATGCGAACGCCGACGTGCTCTATGTCGGCAAGGCCAAGAACGTCAAAAAGCGCCTGGCCAGTTATGCGCGCCAGAGTGCGCCGCTGCCGGCCCGCATCCTGCGCATGATCGCGGCCACTGTTACCGTGGAGATCGTCTCGACCACGACCGAGACCGAGGCGCTGCTGCTGGAAGCCAACCTCATCAAGCAGCTGCGGCCGCGCTTCAACGTGCAGCTGCGCGACGACAAATCGTTTCCCTACATCCTGATCACCGGCGACCATTGGGCGCCGCAGATCCTCAAGCATCGCGGTGCGCAGACCCGGCCCGGGCGCTATTTCGGCCCATTCGCCTCCGCCGGCGCGGTCAACCGCACCATCACGGCGCTGCAGCGGGCCTTTCTGATCCGCTCCTGCACCGATTCCTTCTTCGAGAGCCGCACCCGGCCCTGCCTGCTCCACCAGATCCGGCGCTGCGCCGGCCCCTGCACCCGCGAGATCGATTTCGGCGGCTATTCAACACTGGTGCGCGAGGCGAGCGACTTCCTGTCCGGCAAGAGCCATGCGGTGAAGCAGGAGCTCGCCCGCGAGATGGAGAAGGCCTCGAGCGAGCTCGAATTCGAGCGCGCCGCACTGTACCGCGACCGCCTCGCCGCGCTGTCGGCGATCCAGTCGCAGCAGGGCATCAATCCACGCACGGTCGAGGAAGCCGACGTGTTCGCCATCCACCAGGAGGGCGGCTTCTCCTGCGTCGAGGTGTTCTTCTTCCGCACCGGACAGAACTGGGGCAATCGGGCCTATTTTCCGCGCGCGGAGAAGACATTCACCCCGGAGGAGGTGCTCGGCTCCTTCCTGGCCCAGTTCTACGACGACAAGCCGCCGCCGAAGAACATCCTGGTCTCGCACGACATCGAGGAGTGCGAGCTGCTCGCCAATGCGCTGTCGATCAAGGCCGGCCACAAGGTCGAGGTCACCGCGCCGAAGCGCGGCGAGAAGAAGGAGCTGGTCACCCACGCGCTGACCAATGCGCGCGAGGCGCTCGGCCGCAAGCTCGCCGACACCGCGACGCAAAGCCGCCTGCTCGAGGCCATGGCCGCGACGTTGAGCCTGCCGCACATGCCCAAGCGCATCGAGGTCTACGACAACAGCCACATCCAGGGCACCAATGCAGTCGGCGCCATGATCGTCGCCGGTCCCGATGGCTTCGTGAAGAACCAGTACCGCAAGTTCAACATCAAGTCGGAAGGGATCACGCCCGGCGACGACTTCGCCATGATGCGCGAGGTGCTGGAGCGCCGCTTCAAGCGCCTGATCAATCCGCCCGAGGACGCCGGCAGCAAGGCCAAGGACGACGATTTCCCGCAATGGCCCGACCTCGTCATCATCGACGGCGGACGCGGCCAGCTCAACGCGGTGCGCGAGACCTTCGCCAATCTCGGCCTGACCCAGGTGTCGCTGATGTCGGTCGCCAAGGGACCGGACCGGGATGCCGGCCGCGAGACCCTGTTCATGCCGGAGCGCGAGGCGATCAAGCTGGAGCCGCGCGATCCCGTGCTCTATTTCATCCAGCGCCTGCGCGACGAAGCCCACCGCTTCGTCATCGGCTCGCACCGCAAGCTGCGCAGGAAGGACATCCGCGAGGCCGGCTTGCAGGAGATACCGGGTATCGGCCCGTCACGCAAACGTGCCTTGCTGCATCATTTCGGGACCCTGAAAGAGATCGAGCGGGCCTCGATCGCCGATCTCGGCAAGGTTCCGGGAGTCAGCGCCGAGAGCGCCCGCAGGATTTTCGAGTATTTCCATCCCCAGCCGGGGTGAATTAAAGGGGGCGGCGGTCATATGGTCGTCGCATCCCGCATCCCATTTGGGAGTGGAACGGTTGACCTTCAGGCTTGAGCGGTATTGGTAGGACGGATGAACATCGCCACGACACGAGGGACAACCAGCCGCGCGATGTCCCTCCCCAACATCCTGACCTATGGCCGGATCGCCGCGATTCCGGTCGTGGTCGGATGCATCTATGCGCAGTCGATCCTGGATCAGCCGCTCTGGCTGCGCTGGGTCGCGGTCGCCATTTTCATCGCCGCGGGGGTGACCGATTACCTCGACGGCTATTACGCGCGGATCTGGAATCAGCAATCGGCATTCGGCCGCATGCTCGATCCGATCGCCGACAAGCTGCTGGTCGCCTCCTGCCTGTTGATGCTCGCCGCGGACGGCATCATTCACGGCTGGTCGCTGTGGGCCGCCATCGTGATCCTGTGCCGCGAGATCCTGGTCTCGGGCCTGCGCGAATATCTGGCTGCACTCCGCGTCAGCGTGCCCGTGACCAAGCTTGCGAAGTGGAAGACCACGGTGCAGCTGGTCGCGATCGGGTTCCTGCTCGCGGGACCTGCCGGCGACGAGGTCGTGCCTATCGTGTCGATGATTGGCCTCGCGCTGTTGTGGGCTTCGGCGATCCTCACCATGTACACCGGCTACGACTACTTCCGCGCCGGCATCCATCACCTCATCAAGGAGGACGAGGGATGAAGGTGAAGTATTTCGCCTGGGTGCGCGAGCGCGTCGGCAAGGCCGAAGAGACGATCGAGCCTCCCGCGAGCGTGCGCACCGTCGAGGAGCTGATCGCCTGGCTCGCCGGCCAAAGCGAGGCTTATGCGCATGCGTTCGAGAAGCCGAAGGTGATCCGCGCCGCGATTGACCGCGCTCACGTCAAGCAGGACGCCGCCATCGCCGGCGCCCGCGAGATCGCGTTCTTCCCGCCCATGACCGGCGGCTAGGCTCATGACCTGCCCCGTCACCATCCGTATCCAGGAAGACGATTTCGACATCGCGCGCGAGATCTCGGTCCTGACGAGCAGCCGGACCGATATCGGCGCTGTGGTGACATTTTCCGGTATCTGCCGCGCCGACGAGGACAGCGCCCAGGTCGCCGCGCTGACGCTCGAACATTACCCCGGCATGGCGGAGGAAGAGATCAGGCGCCATGCCGACGAGGCTATGTCGCGCTGGCCGCTCAACGGCATCACGGTGATCCACCGCGTCGGCCGCTTCATGCCGGGCCAGAACATCGTGCTGGTGGTGACCGCCTCGCAGCATCGCCAGGCGGCCTTCCAGGCGGCCGAGTTCCTGATGGACTATCTCAAGACCAGCGCGCCGTTCTGGAAGAAGGAAGAGAGCGCCACCGGCACCGGCTGGGTCGAGGCCCATGCCCGTGACGACGAAGCCGCCGCACGCTGGACGAAATCCTGATGGCTAGAGTTACGAAAAAGACCGCGCGCGGACGCGCCGCGCCGAAGCTCGCGAAGGTGGGACCCGGCGAGCTTCTCACGCTGCTCGACTTCGTCCGCTATGCGGTGAGCCGCTTCGTCGAGGCGAAGCTCGCCTTTGCCCATGGCACGACCGATCCCGTCGCGGAAGCCGCGTTCCTGGTCTGCGAGGCGCTGCATCTCACGCCCGACCAGTTCGAGATCTTTGCCAACGCGCGCGTCACCGCCGCGGAAGGCAAGACCCTCCTCGATCTCATCCATCAGCGCGTCATGACGCGCAAACCGGCCGCCTATCTCGTCAACAAGATCTACATGCGCGGCCTGCCCTTCTATGTCGACGAGCGCGTCATCGTTCCGCGCTCCTTCATCGGCGAGCTGCTGGACTCGCATTTCGGCGCCGACGGCGAGGCCGGATCGCTGATCGACGACCCGGCGGCGGTCGAACGCGTGCTCGATCTCTGCACGGGCTCGGGATGCCTTGCGATCCTCGCCGCGCATCATTTCCCGAACGCCACCGTCGACGCCGTCGACATCTCCAAGGGCGCGCTCGAGGTCGCTGCGCGCAATGTCGGCGAATACGGGCTCGAGGACCGGATCAGCCTCTACCGCGGCGATCTGTTCGCCCCGCTCGGCGGCAACAGATACGACCTGATCATCACCAACCCGCCCTACGTCGATGCCGAGGGCATGGCGGCATTGCCGCCGGAGTGCCGGGCCGAGCCGAAGCTCGCCTTCGATGGCGGCGCCGACGGTCTCGACGTGGTGCGCCGGATCCTGCACGATGCGACCGATCACCTGACGCCGGATGGCGGGCTGATCTGCGAGATCGGCCGCGGCCGCGAGCTGGTCGACGAGGCCTTTCCGGAACTGCCGTTGCTCTGGCTCGACACCGAAGATTCCGAGGGCGAGGTGTTCTGGATCGCAGCCGCCGATCTCGGCTGATTCATCACGACCGATCACGCTCCGTCGGAACAAGTCAAATATCGCCACGTTCATCCCCCGACGAATTTTCTAGTCCTTGGAGGATGTCCGCATGCTCGCGCCATCGGGCGAATTGCTGCGCGCCGGGATGGCGCTCAAGCTCAATCACGTCAAACGCGCTGCTCAATCCTATCTGCGTGACCAGACCAGTCAGGCCACGGCCAAGGTGACATCCTACGCGGTGGCCGGCGGGCTGTTCGCGGTCGCCGGCCTGTTCGTTGTCGCGACATTTTTCGTCGGACTAATCGCCTTGTACCGCTGGGTCGCGATCACCTATGGGCAATTCTGGGGATTTGGCGCCGTCGCCGCAGTGCTGCTGGTGCTGGCTGCGGTCTGTGCCGGCGTGGCCATGGCTCAGATGAAACGCAAGGCCAAGCCGGTCGTGCCGCTCGCGAGCCGTCTGCGCGTGGCGGTCGCCACGCCCCGGATCCCGCGTGGAACGGTCAAGGAGGCGGTGAAGGAGGTCGCAACGACGATTCCCCTCGCGCCACTCGCACCGGGCGAGCGCGGTGGCATCAAGACCTGGCCGGCCCGCGCCAACCGTCCCGTGCAGCTCGGCCTGATGCTCGCGGCGGTCGGCCTGGTCGGGCTGACGGCCGCCCGGCGGCGACGCAACAGGCACAGTCTGGAGGCGTGATGCTGGCGCGGCGCTCCGAACAGATCGACTCCTGGCTGCTGGTGGCGGCAACGGCCGTGTTCGTGCTGACCGCGGAGCGCTACTTTCAGGATTCAGGCCTGGTGAGGCCGGGGCCTCCGCAAGACCACCGCAAGGGCGAAGCGAACTCCCCGGAAACGCACCCGGCCGGTGCGGCAATGCAGCCGGGCCGCGGCCGCCGGGCGAAAAGCCCGTTCGATATCCCCTGGGCGGGCTGGAAGGACATCTTTTGGCGTACCTATCAGCGCATCGACGAGGATCGCCTGCTGGCGACGGCGGGCGGCGTCGTCTTCTTCGGCCTGCTCGCGCTCTTCCCCGCAGTCACCGCACTCGTCTCCTCTTATGCCCTGTTCGCCAATCCCGCCACGATCAGCGCCAACCTCCAGACGCTTGCGACCATGCTGCCCGAGGGCTCGTTCCAGATCGTCGAAGACCAGGTCGCGCGCGTGGTGTCGAACGGCAATACGACGCTCGGCGTCACCTTCCTGTTCGGCCTGCTACTTGCGATCTGGAGCGCCAATGCCGGCGTCAAGGCGATCTTCGACGCCCTCAACGTCGCTTATGAAGAACGCGAGAAGCGCAGCTTCATCCAGCTGAACATGGTCTCGCTGGCCTTTACCGTCGGGGGCATCGTGGCGCTGCTGTTGATGGTGGGAGCCGTCGTCGCCTTCCCGCTTGCGCTCAATCATCTCGGCATGGCGCCGGAAAGCAAGCTGATCGTGGCGCTGGCACGATGGCCGCTGCTGTTCATCATCCTGCTGGTCGCACTCGCCATCCTCTACCGCTTCGCGCCCAGCCGTGACGCGCCGCGCTGGCAATGGCTGAGCCTCGGCGCCGTGACGGCTGCGATCCTCTGGATCGCAGGCTCCGCCCTGCTGTCCTGGTATCTCTCGGAATTCGCCAATTACAACGCGACCTACGGCTCGCTGGGCGCGGCGATCGGCCTGATGATGTGGATGTGGATGTCGGCGATCGTCATCATGTTCGGCGCTGAGCTGAATTCGGAGATCGAGCGGCAGACGCTGCGCGACACCACCACCGGGCGGCCGAAGCCGCTCGGCACCCGGGACGCCGTCTCCGCCGACACAGTCGGCGCCACTGCGCCGTTTTGACTGGCGGCGGTCAGGCCGAAGCCGGCCTGACCGCATCTCAGCACTCTCAGCGCTTGGTGATCACCGCTTCCAGGTATTCACTGTGCACCACGATCGTGCCGTCATCGGCGTGGTTGAACTCCCCGAGCAGCGCCAGGAGATCCCGCGTCAGCGCGGCCTGGCCGCTCGGATCGAGCGCGGCAAACGCCTTCAGCGTGGGGCCGTAGAAGGTCTTGAAGATGTCGAGCCAGTGGTCCGGCGAGCGATAGCGGAACACGAACATGCGCGGCTCGGCGGCGATCTCCGCGGCCACGCCGCCGAACATCTCCTCGAGCCGTGCCGTCGTGCCCCACATGGCGGGCGATTTCACGCCCGCCGGCGGCGGCAAATGCTTGCCGATGGTCTTGAACAGCTGGCCGATGAAGCCTTGCGGCGTCCAGTTGGCAAGGCCGATCTTGCCGCCGGATCTGCAGACCCGCGCGAGCTCGGAAGCGGCCTTGTCCTGATCCGGCGTGAACATCACGCCGAAAGTGGAGAGCACGACGTCGAAGCTGGCATCGGCAAACGGCAGCGCTTCGGCATCCGCCTCGCGGAACTCGACGGTGAGATGTTCGGCCATCGCGCGCTCGCGCCCGCGCTTGAGCAGCGCCGGCACGTAGTCGGTGGATGTGACGTCACACCAGCGCCGCGCCGCTGCCAGCGTCGCATTGCCGTTGCCGGCGGCAACGTCCAGCACTTTGCTGCCGGCGCGCAAGTCGACGGCCTCACAGAGCTGTTCGCCGACGATCTGCAAGGTGGTGCCGACCACGGCATAGTCGCCCGACGACCAGGCGCCGTGCTGGCGCTGCTTGACGGCGGCAAGATCGGGTTGGGGGGCAGCTGGCTTGAGCGCGGCGGATGTCGACATGGCAATCTCCTGCGGTTGAAAACGCCGGGACGATAGGGCGCATGCGGCTCGCTGGCCTTGAGGGCGGCATGATTTTCCGCTGAGAGCGTCTTGATTTCCGCATTGGAGCCGGAGGCTTTGGGCGCGCGGGCCTGAATAGGCACCGACACAGTCACTATCCCCTCGAATCAACAATGGTGTTAGGTTCATCGATGCTTGGGGAGCATGAGGCGTGACGGAGTCGAGCGCGACCCGTGTTTTCCCGGGTGAGGCAGTCAGCTCTTAAAGGCATAACGCGCGGCATGATTCGCATTTCGACGATCTTCATCGCCATCTGCATGGTCCTGGTCGCGGCCTCGCTCGGGCTCGTGCTCTATTCGGTCGCCGGCATCAGCGGAACGGAATCCGCGATTGTGGCGCTGACCGCGCTGACCTT
Organism: Bradyrhizobium sp. CB1015; assembly: GCF_025200925.1. GTDB lineage: Bacteria > Pseudomonadota > Alphaproteobacteria > Rhizobiales > Xanthobacteraceae > Bradyrhizobium. Next base: position 7,712,354 of record NZ_CP104174.1, read on the forward strand.
CCTGATCCTCTACAACGCCGTGTCGATGCGGCTGCGCGACCGCAGCGACGTCGGCGGCCAGATCGCCGACCTCTCGCGCGGCACCGCCGACCTCGCCCGCCAGGTGGCCGAGTTCGGCCGCCGGCTGGCCGCGGTCGAGAGCCGCATCGCCTCGTCCAATTCGACCAATTCCGACCGCATCCAGTCGGTCATCGGCGAGATCAACGAACTCGGCGGATTGGTCAGGCAGCTCGCCACCACCGTGGCGGCCCATGAGGATCTGCTGGCCGGCCACGCGCCGGCGCCCGCATCCGCCCCGGTCACAAGGCCCGAGCCGGAAGCGCCGATCGATCTGGCTGCCCCCTTCGAGGAGAAGCCTCTCGCTCCTCCTGCGCTTCCGGAGCCCCCGCCACGGCCGGCGCCGCCGCCGGTCCAGGTCCGGGCCACCACCGCGGTTCAGACCGCCAATGGGCGCAACCAGACCCAATTGCTGGCGACGCTGCGCAATGCGGTCGACGAGAACCGCATCGATATCTTCCTGCAGCCGATGGTGACGCTGCCGCAGCGCAAGGTGCGGTTCTACGAGGCGGTGACGCGCCTGCGCGACGAGCGCGACCAGCTGATCGCCGCCGAGGAGTTCATCAGTATCGCGGAAGCCTCGGGCCTGATCGGGCGCATCGACAACATGGTGATGCTGCGCTGCGTGCAGGTGCTGCGGCGCCTGATGGTGCGCAACAAGGACGTCGGCGTGTTCTGCAACGTCGCGGCTTCTACGCTGGGCAATTCCACGACCTTCGCGCAATGCCTCGATTTCCTGGAAGCCAACCGCGCGCTGGCGCCCTCGCTGGTGCTGGAGTTCAAGCAGTCGACCTTCCGTAATCTCGGCCCGGCCGAGACCGAGAACCTCGCGGCGCTCGCCCAGCGCGGCTTCCGTTTCTCGATCGACCATGTCACGGATTTGCGCATCGAGCCGCGCGAGCTGGCCGATCGCGGGGTCCGCTTCATCAAGGTGCCGGCCGCGCTGCTGCTCGATCCCAAGCAGGCCTCCGCCTCCGACATCCACCCTTCCGACCTCTCCGACCTGCTCGGCCGCTTCGGCATCGACCTGATCGCCGAACGGATCGAAGGCGAGCGCGCCGTGGTCGACCTGCTCGACTATGACGTGCGGTTCGGTCAGGGCTTCCTGTTCGCACCGCCCCGGCCATTGCGGCCCGAAGGGGCATCTGCTACCGGCGGGGCCTCGCCGAACCAGGCGCAGGACATTCAGGGATCCAATGGCTCCGCCACACCCAGCTCAGGCGCGACCTCTTCGGCGCCTCCGCCCCAACGCCTCACCGGCAACGCAGCGCTCGCGCGCCGCATCTGATCGGCCGCGCACGTCATGACCGCGCTGCATTATGCCGAAGGCCTGCGCGAGCTCGTAGGCGGTGTGGAGGTCGTGCTCAGCGATATCTGGGGCGTGGTCCATAACGGGCTGGAATCCTTCCCCGAGGCCTGCGAGGCGCTGCACACCTATCGCAGCCGCGGCGGTACGGTGATCCTGATCACCAACGCGCCGCGCCCGGCCGACTCCGTGCAACGGCAATTGCGCAAGCTCGGCGTCCCCGATGAGACCTATGACGCGATCGTGTCTTCAGGCGACCTGACGCGGCTCTATGTCGCCGAGCATCCCGGCCGCAAGATGTTCTGGCTCGGCCCGGAGCGCGACAACTCGATCCATCGCGGCCTCGATGCGGTGACCGCGCCGCTGGAGCAAGCCGATTACATCGTCTGCACCGGCCTCTACGACGACGAGACCGAGACGGCGGAAGACTATCGCGGCATGATGCTGAAGGCGCGCGAGCGCAAGCTGACGCTGGTCTGCGCCAATCCTGATATCGTGGTGGAACGCGGCGACCGGCTGATCTACTGCGCGGGCGCCATCGCCGAGCTCTACCGCGAGCTCGGCGGCGAGGTGATCTTCTACGGCAAGCCGCACCGGCCGATCTACGAGCGCGCCATGACGCTCGCCGGCGAGCGCCAAGGCTACCAGATCGACCGGAAGAAGGTGCTGGCGATCGGCGATTCTGTCCGCACCGACTTAACCGGCGCCCGCGAATTCGGCATCGACTGCCTGTTCGTCACCCGCGGCATCCATGCCGAGGAGTTCGAGGGCCTCGACCAGCTCGACCCGAATTCGGTGGTGGAGCTGTTCGGCCATCCGCCGAAGGCGCTGATGCGCGAATTGAAGTGGTAGAAAATATCGTGCCCCGGACGCAGCTCGAAGAGCTGCAGAGCCGGGGCCTAGAAGCCGCAAGCGATGTCGTGGGATAGACTGGGTCCCGGCTCAGCGTCGCGTCACTGACGTGCCGCGCCTTGTCCGGGACACGATAGCCCTTACGCGCTCGCCATGTCCGGGAAGACCGCCTCGATCTTGGTCTTCAGCGTCGCCGCATTGAACGGCTTGACGATGTAATTGTTCACGCCGGCCTTCTTGGCCGCGATCACGTTCTCGGTCTTCGATTCAGCCGTGATCATGATGAAGGGCGTGGTGGCGAGGTTCGGATCCGCGCGGACTTCGCGCAAGAGGTCGTAGCCCGTCATCGGCTCCATGTTCCAGTCGGAGATCACGAGCCCGTACTTCTTGCCGCGCATCTTGTTGAGCGCTGCCGAACCGTCGCTGGCATCATCGATGTTCTCGAAGCCAAGCTGCTTCAGCAGATTCCGGATGATACGGATCATGGTGCTGTAGTCATCCACCACCAGAACCGGCATCGACAAATCAACCGCCATCTCGACTCCCCCAACGCAAACCCAGGAATATTACGATCGGACCTGCCAGGCCGGCGCCCGGCAGTTCCACGCCTCAAGGACTAGCATCAAGGCCTTAAACAGCGCGTTAACTGCGGGCAGCTCCGAAGGACTGAAATCGTGTTCAATGTCTGCCCGCCCCGCCGCTTGACTTCGCAGGGCCGGTCGCGCCACGGTCCGGGCCGGTCCTGCCCGGTTCGAGAATTCCCCTGATGGCTCCGCCTTTTACCGTCATCCGCGATACAACGCCGGATTCCGCGATTCCAAGGGGCGCCGTGGTCGCCATGGGCAATTTCGACGGCGTTCACCTCGGCCATCGCGCCGTCATCTCGGCTGCCCTGGAGATGGGCAGGGCGCATGGCCGGCCTGCGCTGGCATTGACCTTCGAGCCGCATCCGCGGCGGTTTTTCAGCCCCAACACCCCGCAATTCCGCCTGACGGACGAGCGGGCCAAGCTGCGGCTTCTGGCCGGCACCGGGCTTGCCGGCGCCGTGGTCATGACCTTCGACAAAGCCCGTGCCGAAACCAGCGCGCAAGATTTCATTCACCATGACCTGATCGGGCGCCTCGGGGTCAGCGGCATCGCGGTTGGTTACGATTTTCATTTCGGCAAGGGACGGGTCGGCTCGCCCAGCCTTCTCGTCAACGAGGCGCCCCGGCTCGGCATCGAGGTCGACGTGCAGGCGCATGTCGATATCGACGAGCGGCCGGTCTCCTCCAGCGCGATCCGGATCGCCCTTGCCGAGGGCCAGCTCGACGAGGCCACGACCATGCTGGGGGGACCCTGGTTCATCACCGGCGAGGTCATCCACGGCGAAAAGCGCGGCCGCGACCTCGGCTATCCCACCGCCAACATCCGCCTGGACGCCAATTGCGGCCTCAAGCACGGCATCTATGCGGTGCGGGTCGGCCGCGGCACGGAGCGTCTGGACGGGGTGGCCAGCTTCGGCCGCCGCCCGACCTTCGACAATGGCGCCCCGCTCCTCGAAATCTTCCTGTTCGACTTCAAGGGCGACCTCTACGGGCAGGCGCTCGACTGCGCCTTCATCGGCTTCATCCGCGAGGAGCTGAAATTCGAGGGCATCGAGGCCCTGATCCGGCAGATGGACGACGATTCCGCCCGCGCCCGCGCCATTCTCGCCGCCGCGCCCGACGCGTTTCCGCGGCTGGGCGCGATCGATTGAGCCGAAACCCGGCCTCGCCGGCCCTTTGCGCTTCCTCCGCCCCCCTGCTATGGAGAGCCCATGTTTGCGCGGCGCATCATAGGGATTAGCGGCCCGGCTTCCGCCTGAGCCTGAAGGCTCGGCGCAAGACCGGGATTCGTCGTTTCACCCGCGATTCCGCATCGCCATCCGTTCCCGCGCCCTTCCGAGCCAGTCAGCCTCATGTCCGAAAAGCCGCAAAAGTCCCAAAAGTCTGAAGCCAAAGACTATTCGAAGACCCTGTTCCTGCCGCAGACCGAATTCCCGATGCGCGCCGGCCTGCCGCAGCGCGAGCCGGAGATCCTCAAGCGCTGGTACGAGATCGGCCTCTACGAGAAGCTGCGCCAGAGTGCGAAGGGCCGCGCCAAGTTCGTGCTGCATGACGGCCCGCCCTACGCCAACGGCAACATCCATATCGGCACGGCGCTGAACAAGATCCTGAAGGATCTCGTCACCAAGAGCCAGCAGATGCTCGGCTTCGATTCCAACTACGTGCCGGGCTGGGACTGCCACGGCCTGCCGATCGAGTGGAAGGTCGAGGAGGAGCATTACCGCAAGAAGGGCAAGCAGAAGCCCGACTTCCGCGACAGCGCCGCGATGATCGATTTCCGCAAGGAGTGCCGCGCCTACGCCACGCATTGGCTTGGCGTGCAACGCGAGGAGTTCAAGCGCCTCGGCGTCATCGGCGACTGGGATCATCCCTATGCCACCATGAGCTATCCGGCCGAAGCCCAGATCGCGCGCGAGCTGATGAAGTTCGCCGCCAACGGCACGCTCTATCGCGGCTCCAAGCCGGTGATGTGGAGCGTGGTCGAGAAGACCGCGCTGGCCGAAGCCGAGGTGGAGTACGAGGACTACACCTCCGATACGGTGTGGGTGAAATTCCCGGTCACCTCGCCCGCGCACGGTGCGCTCGCCTCCGCAAGCGTCGTGATCTGGACCACGACGCCATGGACGCTGCCAGGCAACCGCGCCATCTCGTTCTCGCCGAAGATCGCCTATGGCCTCTACAAGGTGACGGATGCCCCCGCCGAAAATTGGGCCAAGACCGGCGACCTCCTGATCCTGGCCGATGCGCTCGCGGAAGACGTCTTCAAGCAGGCGCGCGTGACGGGTTATGAGAAGGTCCGCGACGTCCCCGGCGACACCATGGACGCAATCGAATGTGCCCATCCGCTGAGGGGCGTTGGCGCCGGCTACGACTTCATCGTGCCGCTGCTGCCCGGCGATCACGTCACCGACGACACCGGCACCGGCTTCGTGCACACCGCGCCCGGCCATGGCCGTGAGGACTTCGACGCCTGGATGGCGCAAGCGCGCGATCTCGATGCGCGCGGCATCAACACGGCGATCCCCTATACCGTCGACGAGAACGGCGCCTACACCGATCATGCGCCGGGCTTTGCCGGCAAGCGCGTCATCACCGACAAGGGCGAGAAGGGCGACGCCAACGAGGCCGTGATCAAGGCGCTCATCGACAGAGGCATGCTGCTCGCCCGCGGCCGGCTCAAGCATCAATATCCGCACTCCTGGCGCTCCAAGAAGCCGGTGATCTTCCGCAACACGCCGCAATGGTTCATCGCGATGGATAAGGACATTGCGCAGGGCGGCAAGGCCAAGAGCGGCGACACGCTGCGCGCCCGCGCGCTGCATGCGATCTCGGTGACGCAATGGGTGCCGCCGTCCGGCGAGAACCGCATCAACGGCATGATCGAAGCGCGCCCCGACTGGGTGATCTCGCGTCAGCGCGCCTGGGGCGTGCCGATCGCCGTGTTCGTGCGCGAGAAGGGTGACGGCTCCGCCGAGATCCTCCAGGACGAGGCCGTCAATGCGCGCATTGGCGAAGCCTTCGAGAAGGAAGGTGCCGACGCTTGGTACGCGAAGGGAGCCCGCGAGCGCTTCCTCGGGTCCCGCGCGAGCGAGGACTGGCAGAAGGTCGACGACATTCTCGACGTCTGGTTCGATTCCGGCTCGACCCACGCGTTCGTGCTGGAAGACCCCGTGCATTTCCCGGGGCTGTCAGGCATCAAGCGCAAGGTCGACGGCGGCACCGACACCGTGATGTATCTGGAAGGCTCGGACCAGCACCGCGGCTGGTTCCACTCCTCGCTGCTGGAGAGCTGCGGTACGCGCGGCCGGGCGCCTTACGACATCGTGCTGACCCACGGCTTCACCCAGGCCGAGGACGGCCGCAAGATGTCGAAGTCGCTCGGCAACACCATCGAGCCGCAGGCCGTCATCAAGGAATCCGGCGCCGACATCCTGAGGCTCTGGGTGGCGTCCTGCGACTACACCGACGACCAGCGCATCGGGCCCGAGATCCTGAAGAACACCGTCGAGACCTATCGCAAGCTGCGCAACACCGTGCGCTGGATGCTGGGGACGCTGCATCATTACAAGCCGGCCGACGCGGTCGCGCCCGCCGAGATGCCCGAGCTCGAGCGCTTGATGTTGCACGAGCTCGCGGTGCGCGCCACTGCAATCGGCAAGGCCTATCGGGAGTTCGACTACAAGACCGTGGTCGCGATCCTGTCCGCCTTCCTGAACAGCGAGCTCTCCGCATTCTACTTCGACATCCGCAAGGATACGCTGTATTGCGATCCGCCCTCGTCGCTGACGCGCAAGGCGGCGCTGACGACGATCGACCTGTTGTGCGCCTCGATCCTGAAATGGCTGGCGCCGATCCTCAGCTTCACCGCGGAGGAAGCTTGGCGCATGTACCGGCCCGACGCCGAGCCGTCCGTGCATCTGACGCTGTTCCCGACCGATCTCGAAGCCTTGCGCGACGACAAGCTCGCCGCGAAATGGGAGACGATCCGCAACGTGCGTCGCGTCGTTACCGGCGCGCTCGAGCTGGAACGCGCCGCCAAGAACATCGGCTCCTCGCTCGAGGCATCGCCGGTGATCTATGTCGCCGATCGCGGCATGCTGGCGACCTTGTTCGACATCGATCTGGCTGAAGTCTGCATCACCTCGAATTACGAGGTGCGGGAGGGCGAGGCGCCGGCCTCGGCATTCCGCCTCGACGCCGTGCCCGGCGTCGCGGTCGTGGTGGAGAAGGCGGTCGGCACCAAGTGCGCCCGTTCCTGGAAGATCTCGCCGATGGTCGGCGAAGACGCCGAATACCCCGACGTCACCCCGCGCGACGCCCAGGCGCTGCGCGAATGGAAGGCGCTGGGGGTGAGCGTCTGACCGGTCGGCCATGACCCCGCTCCGCGCCGGCATCCTCGCGGCCATTGTCACGCTCGTGGCCGACCAGGCATCGAAGCTCTGGCTCTTGAACGTGTTCGACCTCGCCCGTCGCGGCGCGGTGCGGGTGACGCCGTTCTTCGACCTGGTGCTGGCCTGGAATATCGGCATCAGCTTCGGCTGGCTCCAGAACGACAGCCAGGCCGCGCAGCTCGCACTGATGGCGGTCAAGGCCATCGCCGTGGTGGCGCTGGCGATCTGGATGGCCCGCTCGCAGACCGTGCTCGCGACCGTCGCGCTCGGCCTGATCATCGGCGGCGCCATCGGCAATGGCATCGACCGCCTGGCCTATGGCGCGGTGGTGGATTTCGCCCTGTTCCACATCGAGATCGCCGGAAATATCTATAATTGGTATGTGTTTAACCTTGCGGACGTGGCCATCGTTGCTGGGGTGGCAGCGCTATTGTATGATTCCTTCCTGGGGGTACCCGCCGCAAAAGCGCCCTGATCCCGGCCGATACGGACCGGCAGGTGGAACCCGGCTTTTTGCAAGGGTTTGAGCCGCGTGTGAGCGGCAATCTGCTACAATATGAAACAGGTACGGTAATGCGCAGCTCGAAGACCAGCGGTTCGATGGTTCGAGGCCCCCGATCGGGGGTCTGGCGAGCACTGAAATTGTCCGCCGTCACGCTCGGCATCGGCCTCGTCATGTCGACCGGCGCCGCCCGTGCTGCTGACGATGACGACGACGACGACATGACCTTCGAAGAGAAGCTCATCGACAACCTGATGTCCGGTCTTGGCGCCAAAAGCATGGGGAAACCCGGCATCGAATACCGCGAGCGTTCGCCGCTGGTCGTGCCGCCCAAGCTCGACCTGCCGCCGCCCGCCGCAGCCGAGGCCGCGGCTGCGCCAAACTGGCCGAAGGACCCCGACGAGAAGCGCCGCAAGGAGGCTGTCGCCGAGCGGAAGAAATCCGGCAACAAGGCAACGGAGTACTGGAAAAATGCCCAGCCGCTGTCGCCCGCCGAGATGAACGCCCACAAGACGGCCGCCGCCGACAGGACCAGCAATGCCCCGGTCCAGCCAGGCACCAACGTGGCCAATCCGACGATGAGCCCTGCCGAACTCGGATATACCGGCGGGCTGTTTAAGCTGTTCAAAGGGAACGAGCCCGAGTCGAAGCAGTTCACGTCGGAACCGCCGCGCCAATCGCTGGTGGAGCCGCCGCCGGGATATCAGACGCCGTCGCCGAACTACGCCTACGGCTCCGGCCCGGATAATTCGAAGCGAACCTATTTCGACGTCCGCGAAGGCAAGGAGAAGGAGCAATAAGCTCCTGCCCGCCCCGACATTTGGGCAGCCGCGCCGCGGCTGCCGGCGCTGCACGCAGCTTCAGCTGCTGGCTGCTCCCGAGTTGATAGCGTTCTCTGCTTCGTGACGCGAAGCCTCAGCCGCACGGTGTAGCATGCCGTGCCTTCCGAGCCGGAGATCCGGGCTCGGCACCTCAACCAGGGATCATGATGTCCTCATACCGATCGGCTGCCTGCCTCCTTGCCGCGCTGCTTTCGACGAGTGTCCTCTCGGCCGGCGCGGCCCTTGCCCAGACCACGGTGACATCGGCTCCGCCCGCCAGCTTCACGCTTCCCAACGGCATGCAGGTCGTGGTGATCCCGGATCATCGCACCCCCGTGGTCACCGAGATGATCTGGTACAAGGTCGGCTCGGCCGACGAGACGCCCGGCAAGTCCGGCCTCGCCCACTTCCTCGAGCACCTGATGTTCAAGGGCACCTCGAAGCACCCGGCCGGCGAATTCTCCCAGACCGTGCTGCGCGTCGGCGGCAACGAGAACGCTTCGACCTCGGTCGACTACACCAACTACTATCAGCGCGTGCCGAAAGAGCAGTTGCCGACCATGATGGAATTCGAGGCCGACCGCATGACGGGCCTCGTCCTCAAGGACGAAAACGTGCTGCCCGAGCGCGACGTCGTGCTCGAAGAGTACAACATGCGCGTCGCCAACAATCCGGATGCGCGGCTGAACGAGCAGATCATGGCCGCGCTCTATCTCAACCATCCCTACGGGCGTCCGGTGATCGGCTGGCATCAGGAGATCGAGAAGCTCGATCGCGAGGATGCGCTCGCCTTCTACCGGCGCTTTTATGCGCCGAACAACGCGATCCTGGTGATCGCCGGCGACGTCGACGCTGCCGAAATCCGCCCGCTGGTCGAGCGCAATTTCGGCTCGATTCCCGCACAGCCCGCGATCCCGCCGCGGCGCGTTCGTCCGCAGGAGCCGGAGCCCGCCGCCCCGCGCAGCGTCACGCTGGCCGACCCGCGCGTCGAGCAGCCGAACATGCGGCGCTATTATCTCGTGCCCTCGGCGACCACGGCCGCGGCCGGCGAGAGCGCGGCCCTCGACGTGCTGGCGCAGCTGATGGGCAGCGGCAGCAATTCCTATCTCTACCGCGCCCTCGTGGTCGACAAGCCGCTCGCCGTCTCCGCCAACGCGAGTTATTCGAGCATCTCGCTCGACCCGACCCAATTCGCGATCTCGGCTGCGCCGAAACCCGGCGTCAGCTTCGCCGAAGTGGAACAGGCGGTCGACGGCGTCATTGCCAACGTGGCGCAAAATCCGATCCGCGCGGAGGATCTGGAGCGCGTCAAGACCCAGCTCATTGCCGAAGCGATCTACGCGCAGGACAATCAGGCTGTGCTGGCACGCTGGTACGGCGGCGCGCTGACCACGGGCCTGTCGATCGAGGATATCAGGAGCTGGCCCGATCGCATCCGCGCCGTCACCGCCGAGCAGGTCCGCGCTGTTGCGCAAAAATGGCTCGAGAAGAAGCGCTCGGTGACGGGCTACCTGATCAAGGACACTGCAACCGCCAAGCGCGAGGAGAAGCGCTCGTGACCTATTCCTTCCTTCGACGCGTTGCATTCTCCGTTGCCGCCGGCGCGGTCCTCGCGCTCTCCGCGGCCTCGCCGTCGCAGGCCGCCGCAAAGATCCAGCACCTGATCTCACCGGGCGGCATCGAAGCCTGGTTCGTGCAGGACGCAACCGTGCCGCTGATCGCGATGGAATATTCCTTCGCCGGCGGCTCGGCGCAGGATCCCAAGGACAAGCCCGGTGTCGCCAACCTGGTCGGCGACCTCCTCGACGAAGGTTCCGGCGACCTCGATTCCAAGACGTTCCATGAACGGCTCGACCGCCGCGCCATCGAGCTCTCCTTCAGCGCCACCCGCGACACCTTCCGCGGCAGCCTGCGCATGCTGCGCGACAACAAGGACGAGGCCTTCGACCTGCTCAGGATGGCGCTGACCTCGCCGCATTTCGACACGGCCGACGTCGAACGCATCCGCTCGCAGGTCATCTCGGGCCTGCGCCGCGAGACCACCAATCCGACCTCGCTGGCGAGCCGCAAGTTCCTGGAGGTCGCGTTCGGCGATCACCCCTACAGCCGGCAGAGCAACGGCAATCTCGACAGCGTGCCGACCATCACGGTCGCGGACATGAGGGATTATGTCGGCCGTGTCCTCGCCAAGGACGGACTCAAAATTGCGGTCGTCGGCGACGTCGACCCGGCCACGCTCGGAAAGCTGCTCGACCACACCTTCGGCAGCCTGCCGGCCAAGGCCAATCTGACGCCAGTCCCCGACGTCGACGCCGCAAAGCCGCCGCAACGCGCCTTCGTGACGCTCGACGTGCCGCAGACCGTGATCACCTTCGGCGGACCCGGCGTGAAGCGCAGCGACCCCAGCTTCATGGCGGCCTATGTCGTCAACCACATCCTCGGCGGCGGCGGCCTGTCCTCCCGGCTCTATCGCGAGGTGCGCGAGAAGCGCGGGCTGGCCTATTCGGTATACGAGTCGCTGCTCTGGATGCAGCACTCCGCGGTTTTCATCGGCAATACCGGCACCCGCGCTGACCGCGCCGGCGACACTATCGAGGCCATCGAACAGGAGGTGCGCCGCATCGCCCAGGAGGGCCCGACGCAGAAGGAGCTCGATGAGGCCAAGTCCTACCTCAAGGGCTCGCAGATGCTGGCGCTCGACACCTCGTCCAAGCTGGCGCAGGCGCTGCTGCAATATCAGCAGGACAAGCTGCCGATCGACTATATAGAGAAGCGCAACGCCATCGTCGACGCCGTGACGCTGGACGATGCCAAGGCGGCCGCCAAGCGGCTCTGGGGCCAGGGCCTGCTGACCGTCGTGGTCGGCCGGGCCCCCCAGGCCGCAGCGCAACCGGCGGCTGCGACACCGAAGTCGAACTGATCTCTTTTCTGGACGTTTCCTGAATGGCCGGGCTCGCCCCGGCCATTTGCGTCTAGCGGCAGCGGCATTGCTGAAGGCAGATGTCCGCGGTATGTCCTGACATCACGAATGGTGCCAGCATGCTGCGGATATCCCGCGATCTCGTCATCGACGAGGACGACATCGAGATCGGCTTTGTCCGCGCCTCCGGCCCGGGCGGGCAGAACGTCAACAAGGTCGCGACCTCCGCGCAGCTGCGCTTCGACACGCGCAAGCTGACCTTGCCCGAGGACGCGGCGCTGCGCCTCGCCCGCATTGCCGGCCAGCGCATGACCAAGGACGGCGTGATCGTGATCCACGCCCAGCGCTTCCGCACCCAGGAGCGCAACCGTCAGGATGCCATCGACCGTCTCGTCGAGATCCTCAAGGAGGCCATGGTCCGGCCGACGCCTCGCCGCGCGACGCGGCCGACCTTTGCCTCCAAGCAGCGCCGGCTCGAGGGCAAGAAACGCCGCAGCGACATCAAGGCGAAGCGCGGGCGCGGTTTCGACGACTAGATGTGGTCTTTCAGGAGGTTGTCCATTCGGCCCTGACCGGGAACTCTGAAGTCGCCAAACCACAGCGATTCGCGGAGAACCGAATGGACACCCACAAGAATGCTCCCCTGACACCGAAAGGTCGAGAGGCGATGGTTCGTGCCGTCGTGGATTTCGGCCTGTCCAAAGCAGCCGCGGCGCGCCAGTTCAATACGACGCCGAAAACGGTTGCCAAATGGGTCGGCCGTTTCCGCATGGAAGGCGTTGATGGCTTGCGCGACCGCTCGTCACGACCTCATTCACTGCCGAGCCAAACAGAGCCTGCCACATGCACCGCTGTTGAGGTCTTGCGGCGCCAGCGCCACACCGGCAAGCAGATCGCGGTCGAACTCAAGATATCGACGGCCACTGTGAGCCGCATTCTGCGTCGTTTGGGACTGAACCGGATACGCGACCTGGAGCCGGCCGAGCCGGTGCGCCGCTATGAGCGCGAAACGCCGGGCGAGATGATCCACATCGACATCAAAAAGCTCGGCCGCTTCGACAAGATCGGCCACCGCATCACCGGCGATCGCACCGGTCAGAGCAACAACCGAGGGGTCGGCTGGGAATTCGTCCACGTCTGCATTGACGATCACTCCCGCGTCGCCTTCTCCCAGATCTTGCCCGATGAAAAAGCCGAGAGCGCCGTAGCCTTCCTCAAAGCGGCCATTGATTATTACAAAGGCCTCGGCGTCACCGTCACCCGGGTCATGACCGATAACGGCAGTTGTTACAAAGCCTTCGACTTCCGCGACGCCTGCCAGGAGCTCGGCCTCAAGCACAAGCGAACCAGGCCTTATACGCCCAAAACCAATGGCAAGGCCGAACGCTTCATCCAGACCGCGCTCAGGGAGTGGGCCTATGCGCAAGCCTATCCCACCTCCGACCGCCGCGCCGAGGAGTTGCCCCGTTGGCTCCATCGATACAACTGGCATCGCCCCCACGGCGGGATAAGATCTCAAACGCCGATCAGCAGGCTCGGTCTAACCGAGGACAACCTCTTGAGGCTCCACAACTAAAGCGGGATGGGTTTAGACTGAATCGATTTGGGATTCCCAAATCAGTCGGTTTCTGATTCACCATGCTGGCTGGACGGAGGCCAGCATGGATGGGCAAGCCGTACTCTCTTGATCTTCGCAAACGTGTTGTGGCCGCGATCGAGGGCGGGATGTCCCGCAATCAGGCCGCCAAGCAGTTTGGGGTGGCAATCAGCACGGCCATCGGCTGGATGAAGCGGGTTGATGAGACCGGCAGTGTCGAGCCTAGCCAGATCGGCGGCTACAAGCCGAAGGCAATTTCGGGTGAGCACGCGGTCTGGCTGTCGCAGCGGATCAAGGACGGCGATTTCACCATCCGCGGTCTCGTTGCTGAGCTCGCCGGGCGCGGCCTGAAAGTCGATTATCACTCGGTATGGGACTTCGTACATGCCGAGAAGCTCAGCTTCAAAAAAAAGCGTGGCGGCTGGCGAACGCGATCGTCCCGACGTCGCGCGGCGGCGAGCCCAGTGGGCAAAGTATCAAAGTCGCGTCGAAGCTGAACGGCTGGTCTTCATCGACGAGACCTGGACCCGGACCGATATGGCCCCCTTGCGAGGATGGGCGCCGCGCGGGCACAGACTTCACGCCAAGGTTCCCCACGGCCGCTGGAAGACCATGACCTTCCTGGCGGCCCTGCGACCGGATCGATGCGCCATGGTTCATCGAGGGGCCGATCGATGGCGTGAGCTTCCGCACCTATGTCGAGAAGGTCCTCCTGCCGACCCTTCAGCCCGGTGACATCGTCGTCTTGGATAATCTCGGTAGCCACAGGAGCAAAGCGGTTCGCCAGCTCATCCGTTCGGTCGGCGCCAAACTCTTCTTCCTGCCAAAATACTCGCCAGACCTGAACCCCATCGAACAAGTCTTTGCCAAGCTTAAGCACTTGGTCCGCAAAGCTGCCGCGCGAACCGTTGACTCCGTCTGCGCTGCAATCGGCCACGCACTCGATGCCTTTACCTCAGAGGAATGCGCCAACTACCTCAAAAATTCAGGCTATCGAACCTAATGCCATCGCGCTTTAGAGCATGATCCGGAAAAGTGTGAAGCGGTTTTCCGAAAAGATCATGCTCAAACAACAACCTAAAGCGCGATGACGATTCATCCTAATCGCATCGCGCTTTAGGCAATGAAAGACCTCCGGCCGCGACGCGACCGGAGGTTTGCCAATTCGCACGCTGGCGTCAGTAGCGCTTGCCGGTGGCAGCACCACCCGCCGCCGAATCGTCGGCCGTGCCCTTGCGCGTCGCGCTGCCGGTGGTTCCGACGGACCCCTTCGTGCCCTTGCTCGACTTCATGCCGACCTTCTCGCCGGCAGCGCCCTGCTGGGCACCGAGATCCTCATCCTCGCCGCCTGACGCGCCGCCCTGCATGGGCTTGCTTTGTACGGTGCCGCCAGGCCTCGTCCCAGACGAGGTGCCTTGGGCGAGAACGGGCGTTGCAACGAGGGCCGCGAGAGCGCAAGCGATCGCAGAGGTCTTCACCAACTTCATCCATGTCTCCTGGAATGTCGCAATGAACCGTTCGGCTGCCTTCTGCGCCGTTCGCCTGCACCGGACCGGTTCATCGCGAAAGAGAGTTCGAACGGCGCGGTGTGATGCAAGCTGCGTCGTGTGGTGATCGTTTAGGATTTTCGCGGCGCTTTCGCGGAATTGTGCTCCTCATATGCGGCGGCGCGGAACATGCCACGCATCCCCAACGGACGATGCGCGCCGAATATGTCCCCATTTCGGGTGTGGGAAGCTCGACCTCCCCCATGCATTTGTCGCTGCGCGGCATTAAACTTGAGAATATTCGCCGAGTGAGCCTCATGCCCGTCCGCCAGCTGCCCGAACAGGTCGTCAACCGCATCGCCGCCGGCGAGGTGGTGGAACGTCCCGCGAGCGTGGTCAAGGAGCTGGTCGAGAACGCCATCGATGCCGGCGCGAGCCGCATCGACGTCTTCACCGACGGCGGCGGGCGGCGGCGGATCGGCATCACCGACGACGGCAGCGGCATGACCGCAAGAGACCTTGCGCTCGCCGTCGAGCGCCACGCCACCTCCAAGCTCGACGACGAAGACCTGCTTCAGATCCGCACCCTCGGCTTTCGCGGCGAGGCGCTGCCCTCGATCGGTGCGGTGGCGCGCCTCTCCATCACTACGCGGCACGCGAGCGAGCCGCACGCCTGGGCGCTGTCGGTCGAGGGCGGCGAGAAGTCCGAGATCATGCCGGCGGCGCTGGCGCATGGCACGCGCGTCGAGGTTGGCGACCTCTTCTATGCGACGCCGGCGCGGCTCAAGTTTCTGAAGACCGATCGCACCGAGGCGGAAGCCATCCGCGAAGTGGTGCGGCGCCTCGCGATGGCACGGCCCGACGTCGCCTTCACGCTCGCAGGCGAGGAGCGCGCGCCGGTGACCTGGGCTGCGGCGCTTCCCGGCGCGGCCGGACGGCTGACGCGGCTCGGCGACATCCTCGGCGCGGAGTTCCGCAGCCACGCCATCGAGGTCCATGCCGAGCGCGAAGGCGTCGTGGTCGCCGGTTATGCCGCGGCTCCCGCGCTGACCAAGGCCAACGCGCTCGGCCAATATCTCTTCGTCAACGGCCGGCCGGTGCGCGACAAGCTCATTCTCGGCGCCGTGCGCGCGGCCTATTCCGATTATCTGCCGCGCGACCGCCATCCGGTGCTGGCGCTGTTCGTCACGCTCGATCCGCGCGAGGTCGATGCCAACGTGCATCCGGCCAAGACCGAGGTGCGCTTCCGCAACGCCGGCCTCGTCCGCGCGCTGATCGTGCATGGCTTGAAGGAAGCCCTCGCACGCGAGGGCCGCCGCACCGCCGCCAACAGCGGCGAGAGCGCGCTGTCCTCGTTCCGGCCCGCCTTCACGCCGCCGCGCCCGGCAGGATGGGACTGGCGCGCCTCGCCATCCGCCCCGGTGGCGCCGATGCCGTCGTTCGAAGGCTCGGCCGCGCCCGCCTTCGCCGAGCGCGCGCAGGCGGCCTTCGACGTCGGCGCGCCCAGCGCCGATGTGCGGATCGAGAGCCAACCCGCCGGCGATCTCGTCGATCGCCCGCTCGGCGCGGCGCGCACGCAGATCCACGAGACCTACATCGTCTCGCAGACCCGCGACGGCCTGATCATCGTCGATCAGCACGCCGCACATGAGCGCATCGTCTATGAGCGGCTCAAGGCCTCACTCGCTGCGAACGGCGTGCAGCGGCAGATCCTGCTGATCCCCGAGATCGTCGAGATGGATGAGGCCACGGTGGAGCGCCTCCTGGAGCGCAGCGAGGAACTCGCCTCATTCGGCCTAGCTATCGAATCGTTCGGCCCCGGCGCGGTCGCGGTGCGCGAGACGCCCTCGCTGCTCGGCAAGACCAATGCCGGCGGCCTGTTGCGCGATCTCTCCGAGCACATGGCCGAGTGGGACGAGGCGCTGCCGCTCGAACGCCGCCTGATGCACGTCGCCGCCACCATGGCCTGCCACGGCTCGGTGCGCGCCGGCCGCCGCTTGCGGCCGGAGGAGATGAACGCCCTGCTGCGCGAGATGGAGGAGACGCCGAACTCAGGCCAGTGCAATCACGGCCGGCCGACCTATGTCGAGCTGAAGCTGAGCGACGTGGAGAAGCTGTTCGGGCGGAGGTAGTTCCGACCGTGTAGGATGGGTAGAGCGAAGCGAAACCCATCAATTCCACCCACGCGGTGAGACGATGGGTTTCGCTTCGCTCTACCCATCCTACTGCTTCCTCAAAAACACGAACTCCGTGTCGTCATAAGCCCGCCGCTCCAGCTCCTCAAAACCTTCCGGCGTCACGAACTGCGCGGCCTTCGCCTCCTCCACCACCAGCAGCGCGCCCGGCGTGAGCCAGCCGCCGTCGCGAAGGCTCGCGAGCGCCTTCTCGGCAAATCCCTTGCCGTAGGGCGGATCGAGGAACACCAGCGAGAACGGCTCGACGGGATGCGCTGGCCCGAGGTCGGTGGCATCGCGGCGATACACCTTGGTGACGCCGCCGAGGCCGAGCGCCTCGACATTGTTGCGCAACAGCGCACGCGCCTCTGCGCCATTGTCGACGAACAGCGTGAACTTGGCGCCGCGCGACGTGGCTTCGATGCCGAGCGCGCCGGTGCCGGCGAAGAGATCGAGCACGCGCGCATCTTGAATCGGATCGTCATAGGCGTGCACGAGAATGTTGAACACGGACTCGCGCAAGCGGTCCGCCGTCGGGCGGATGTCGCGCGAGGACGGTGAGGCGAGATTGCGCCCCTTCAAACGACCGCCGACGACGCGCATTATGAGACCCGAATGGTAGAGGCACGGAAGGTGAGCTCCCTTCCCCCTTGTGGGGAAGGGTTGGGGAAGGGGGTGCCACAAGCGGCGACCTCTCGTGGGGTACCCCCCTCCCTAACCCTCCCCCACAAGGGGGGAGGGAACGAGAGAATGCCGAGCGACGAAGAGCTCATCACTCTCAATCCTCCCGCGGCGTCATGTCGCGCTTGCCGTGATAGCCGCGCTTGGGACGGCGCGGCGGGCCGTAGCCGTTCGCCTCCATCTCGTTGCGCTCGCGCGCCTCCTCGCTGCCGGTGCGCTGCACCAGCACGCGGCGGCCCTTGCGATCGTTGATGACGGCGCGCTTGCTGGCGGGCTTCTTCTCGCCGGGTGTGTCGTCGACGCGCGAAGTTGACTTCGAGGGCACGTCAAACTGCGCGCCCGACTTCTCGATCACCTTGTCGCCGAGCTGCTCGCGCAGCACGCGCGCGCGGATCTCCTCGACCTGGCCTTCCGGAATCTCGCCGAGCTGGAACGGGCCATAGGAGACGCGGATCAGCCGATTCACTTCGAGGCCGAGATGGGCGCAGACATTGCGCACCTCGCGGTTCTTGCCCTCGCGGATCGCGAACACCAGCCAGACATTGGCACCCTGGTCGCGCTCCAGCGTCGCTTCGATCGGACCGTATTTGACGCCCTCGATCTCGATGCCGTTCTTGAGCTGGTCGAGCTGCGCCTGGGTGACGTCGCCATGGGCGCGGACGCGGTAGCGGCGCAGCCAGCCGGTGTCCGGCAGCTCGAGCGTACGTGCGAGGCCGCCATCGTTGGTGAGCAGCAAGAGGCCCTCGGTGTTGAAGTCGAGCCGGCCGACACTGATCAGCCGCGGCAGGCCTTCGGGCAGATTGTCGAACACGGTCGGACGGCCCTCGGGGTCGTCATGCGTCGTCATAAGCCCGCGCGGCTTGTGATAGAGGAACAATCGCGTGCGCTCGCGCTCCGGCAACGGCTTGCCGTCGACCATGACGACGTCGTTCTTGGTGACGTCGAGCGCGGGCGAATTGATGACGCGGCCGTTGACGGTGACGCGGCCCTGCGTGACCATCTCCTCGGCGTCACGGCGCGAGGCAAGCCCGGCACGGGCCAGCACCTTGGCGATGCGCTCGCCGGCCTTCTTCGGCTTCGGCGCGTCGTCGCGGCGCGGCCGGCCCTCGAAATCACGATCGCGCTCGCGGTAGGCGCCGCGGCCGCCGAAGGCGGGGCGCTTCTCGAAGATCCTGCTGTCGTCCTCGTTGTCGCGGCGCGGACGATCGCGGAAGCGGCCCTCGCTGCGCGGATGCTCCTGCCAGTCCATGCGGCCTTCGGGGCGCTTCTCGCGCGAGCGGTTGAAGCGCGGACGATCGTCACCCGTGCGCTCCTCGCGCGGGCGGGAGAAACGCGGGCGATCGTCACCCTCGTCCCGGCGCCGGGAGAAGCGCGGACGGTCCTCGCCACGGCCGCCCTCACGGCGGTCGTCGCGCTGACGCCAGGGCTTCTCGTCGCCGCGATCGCGGCCGCCGAAATCCTTGTCGAAGCTCTTGCGCGGGCGATCACCGCGCGGACCCGCCTCGCGCTTCTGCCACGGCTTGGAATCGCCGCGCTCGCCGCGATCGCGCGGGCGATCGCCAAAGCTGCGCTTGCGGTCGCCGCCCTCGAAGTCGCGGTCGCGGCCGAAATCCTTGCGCGGCCGATCCGAGCCGCCCCGCGAGAACTTGCGGTCCTCGAAGCGCCGCTCGCTTCGCTCGCCACGTGGCGTGCGCTCGTCGCGGTCGAATTTCGGACGTTCGCCGCGCGGCTTGAAGCTGCGCTCGCCGCGGCCCTCAGTGCCGCGGTCGTCGCGCTTGAAGCGGGGACGGTCACTGAAATCGCGGCGCGGTGCGTCCCCCTCCTCGCGGCGGCGGAATGGACTTCTGTCACGGTCGCCACGGGGCGGGCGGCTGTCGCGCGCGCCCTTGCCCTCGAAGCCGCGCTTGGCGAATTTCTTCTCGGGCCCGCGCGGCTTGCCGCTACGGCCTTTGGCCGGGCCTCGCCGGCCGCGGGAATCGTTGTCTTTGTCGCTGTCGCGAGGCATGACTAATCTCACTTAAGGGGTGGCGCGAGCATTGTGCGCGCTCGTTCCGAGCCGCATGCTCAGGCAAAATCGGTATCCACTCTTGCTGAAGGCGGAGCTAGTAGCAGGTTTCTGGCGATGATACGAGGCATGAAAGCCCCTTCTTTCATGGATTTGGCGCTTCTGGCGGCCGAAAATGCCGGAAAATCGGGCGAAGTTCCGATCGGGTGCGTGGTGGTCCGCGATCACGAGGTGATCGCCACCGGCGCCAACCGGACGCTCACCGACCGTGATCCGACCGCCCATGCCGAGATCATCGCGCTGCGCGCGGCCGCCGCGAAGATCGGCAGCGAGCGCCTCGTCGACTGCGACCTCTACGTGACGCTGGAGCCCTGCACCATGTGTGCGGGCGCGATCTCGTTTGCAAGGGTGAGGCGGCTCTATTACGGCGCCGCCGACCCCAAGGGCGGCGCGGTGGAATCGGGCGTGCGGTTTTTTGCCTCGCCGACCTGTCACCACGCGCCGGACGTCTATTCCGGCGTCGGCGAGAGCGAGGCGGCGCGGCTGCTCAGGGAGTTCTTTCGGGAGCGGCGGTAGGTCGGAGTCGCGTAGCCCGGATGGAGCGAAGCGCAATCCGGGACAGTGTCGCGGCGAGAATCCCGGATTTCGCTTCGCTCCATCCGGGCTACAAGATCGTCAAGCCAAGAAGAACTCGCGCAACGCGCTCGCGGTCACATCCGGATTCTCCTCGGTGAGGAAGTGTCCCGAATCCACCGGCATGCCGGAGGCGTTCGTGGCCCATTGCTTCCAGGTGTCGAGCGGCGTCGCGGCGGCTTGGGCGATGCCGGCATTGCCCCACAGCGCCAGCATCGGCACCGTGATCTTCTTGCCGGCCTCGAAATCGGCCTTGTCGAGGTCGTAGTCGAAATAGGCGCCGGCGCGGTAATCCTCGCACATTGCGTGGATGCGGGCGGGATCGCGGAACGGGGCGAGGTAGTGCTCGAGCGCGCGCTCGTCGATCGCGTCCAGCGTCTTCGACTTGGTCTGGCTCGCCATCTTGAAGCGCAGGAAGAACTCGCCTTGGCCTGCGATCAGCGTCTCCGGCAGCGGATAGGGTTGCGCCAGGAAGGTCCAGTGATAGATCTTCAACGCGTAGGCGCGGTTCATCCGTTCCCAGTAATTATAGGTCGGCAGGATATCGAGCACGGCGAGCTTCGACAGCCGGCCCGGATGGTCGAGCGCAAGCCGATACGACACGCGGCCGCCGCGGTCGTGGCCGGCGAGCGCGAAATGCACGTGGCCGAGGCGCTCCATCACCTCGACCATGGCTTTCGCCATGGCGCGCTTGGAGTAGGGGATGTGCAGCGCATCGCTCGCGGGCATGTCGGACCAGCCATAGCCCGGCAGGTCGGCGATGATCAGCGTGAAGTGCTCGGCCAGTTCGGGCGCCACCTGGTGCCACATCACGTGGGTCTCGGAGAAGCCGTGCAGCAGCAGCAGCGGCGGGCCCTTGCCGCCGACGCGGGCGAAGACGCGGCCGAACGAGGTATCGATCCATTCGGCGGCAAAGCCCGGATAGAGGTCGGCGAGATCGGACATCTTGTTGCATCCTTATGGATCAGTCGTGGGGCCGGCCTCAACAAAACGTCGAAAACAACCCCATGCACAGTACCGGTATTATCGTCGGGGCAACTAACCCCAACAGACGATTGCACATTCTGGATCGTAGATGTGGCGGCGCGGTGACAAACGAGCGCGAGATTCCGGATCGGCGCGTTTGCGCGCCGTCCGGAATGACGAGGCTAATTTTGCGCCTTTTCCGCCTCCACCGCCTGCCAGCCGATGTCGCGGCGGCAAAAACCGTCCGGCCAGTCGATGCGGTCGACGGCCTGATAGGCGCGGCGCTGCGCCTCGGTCACGGTCGCCCCCAGCGCGCAGACATTGAGCACGCGGCCGCCATTGGCGAGGATCGCGCCATCCTTGGCCACCGTGCCGGCGTGGAAGATCTCGACATTGTCGACCTTGGCCGCCTCCTCGAGCCCGCCAATGCGCGTGCCCTTCTGGCAGTCGCC
This sequence comes from Bradyrhizobium sp. CB1015, assembly GCF_025200925.1. GTDB lineage: Bacteria > Pseudomonadota > Alphaproteobacteria > Rhizobiales > Xanthobacteraceae > Bradyrhizobium. Next base: position 7,733,785 of record NZ_CP104174.1, read on the forward strand.
GGGATAGCCCTTCGCCGCCATCACCACGGTCAGCGCGGATTCCTTGTGCCAGCGCAAGTCGAAGTGCTTCAGCTCCCCGTCGCAGGCGGCAAGCAGCGCCGGCACGAGGTCGCTCATCATGCGCAGCATCAGCACCTGGCACTCGGGATCGCCGAAGCGGACGTTGAACTCGAACAGCTTTGGCCCCTGCGTCGTCAGCATGATGCCGGCATAGAGCACGCCGCGGAACGGCGTGCCGCGCTGCTTCATGCCTGATACCGTCGGCAGGATGATTTTCGCCATGATCGCGTCGTGGATGGCGGGCGTGACCAGCGGCGTCGGCGAATAGGCGCCCATGCCGCCGGTGTTCGGGCCGACGTCGTGGTCGAACACGCGCTTGTGGTCCTGCGCGGAGGCGAGCGGGATCGCCGTCTCGCCGTCGCACAGCGCAAAGAAGCTGATCTCGCGGCCGGGCAGAAACTCCTCGATCACGACCTCCGTGCCGGCCTCGCCGAAGGCGCCCTCGAACATCATGGCGATGGCGTCCTCCGCCTCGCGCACGGTTTTCGCAACGACGACGCCCTTGCCGGCGGCGAGTCCGTCGGCCTTGACCACGATCGGTGCGCCCTGGCTCTGCACATAGGCGCGCGCGTCATCGGCGTTGGTGAATCGCTGATAGGCGCCGGTCGGAATGCCGAACTCGGTGCACAGCGCCTTGGTGAAGCCCTTGGAGCTTTCGAGCTGGGCCGCCACCTTGCTCGGCCCGAACGCCTTGATGCCGGCTTTGGTGAGATCATCGACGATGCCGGCCGCGAGCGGCGTCTCCGGCCCGACCACCACGAGCTCGACCGCGTTCTTTTTGCAGAAGTCGATCACGGCGGCATGGTCGGCGACATCGAGCGCCACGCACTCCGCCTCCTTCGCGATGCCGGCATTGCCGGGCGCGCACCAGAATTTGGTCACCAGGGGACTGCCTGCGATCTTCCACGCCAGGGCATGTTCGCGGCCGCCGGAACCAAGCAGGAGAATGTGCATCGAAGGCTCAGAATGAGGGGTTTTGCTGGGGGCGGAGGTCGCACGAATCGGGGTGGGGCTCAAGGGGGATGGAGGCGAACTCCCCGTCATTCCTGGACGGCTTGCTCCGCGGCCCCTTCTCCCTTGCGGGAAAATCAATAGCAGAAAAAGAGAAACAATATCAAAGCGAGGACCACCCAGCGTCCAGCGGGTTTTTAAAATAGAAATTCCGCTGGCACTTCGTGTGGTATTGATATCGCAGCATCAACTAACACGATCAGAGTCGCTACAGAACACGGACTGCGCTACCCTTGCCGAATGACAGGCATCACTGACTATTTTTTCGTCGGATTTGCCGGATTCCTTTATGTTATCGGCGAGTACAAACTTGCGTTTTGGTTCAGCGCATTTGGAATCGTAAATCACGCTCGAGCCGCCGTGAGGGCCGTTGTGGACCCGGATTGGTATATGCGCAAACGATTGGAAGCGAATTTACCAGTCGATTTCTTCAACTCTGGAATACGGGGTCTTCTGGCAATCAAGATCATAGTAATTGGCGTGCTCTCTTGGGCGGCGTGGCGTGCAGGCACACACGCCGGATATTTTTGACAATCCAACTATGCCAACCTTGCTAGCCATTATCTTCGGAGTTGCTGCTTACGCCGGGTACAAGGGATGGCCCCTTTACACAGTGATTTTCGTCGGCGGCGCTATGGTAATTTGGAACATGATGTATTTCCGAACGCGGCCAATGCAGGCCGCATCAGGCGGTCCGCTAGCCTACCTGTTTCGAATATCAATCATAAACATTCTCCAAGCGGCAGCGGCCTACGCTGCAGGCTATGGGCTGTATCGTCTGATTGGATAATCCCCGTCATCTCAACAGACGCATCTGAGTCCTCCGGTTGACGACCCGCGAAATGCGCATCAGGCACGCGCGACATCCTGATCGATTGCCCGTGACCCGCAGCCATCACGTCGAGACCCGTGCCGATGGCTGGCCCGATCACGTCCGGCTCTCCGATTAACGGATCCAACTTCGCTGCTGCGGCAAGCGTGGCGCGGATGTGCGGTCAAATTCGCGACGCTGTCATGGGGCCGGGTGCGGTGCCGGGCGCCCCCTTAGGATAGATTCGACCCCTGACTCGCGATTCTGATCCGTCGCAGCCGCCTGTGAATAAGTGGGACAACGTCCTCGGACTCGAACTGCTACCCAGCATTGTGCCATCGTAGCCACTCATCCGATTCGCCGGTGGGGGATTAAATGAAGTTGATTGAAGCTCACGTTACGAATTTCCGGTCCGCTGAAGACTCAGAACCTTTTACCCTTGAGAACGTCACTTGTTTGGTCGGTAAAAATGAGGCCGGTAAGAGTGCAGTGCTACTAGCGCTCGCTGCGCTTAACCCGCACCCGAGCACACCAATCGCCTTCGACCGAGAACGAGATTATCCCCGCCGTCACCTCACTGCATACTCGCAGAGACACAAGGGTGAGGAAGCGGTCGCGATCCAGACCAAGTGGAAGCTGACCGACGAGGAAATCGCAGATGTTCGCGCTGTCCTCGGTGACAAAGCACTCAAATCCCCAATTATTGAGATAAGTCGTCGATACAGCTCGGAGCCTGAATGGAAATTCGAGATCGACACGAAGCGGGCGGTTGCGCACCTGCTTGATGGTCGCGGCTTCAATCAGGAGCAGCTTGCCGCACTCAAGGTCGCCGACGACACTTCTGATCTTGCGGCAAAGATCGCAACAATCCCTGAACTAACTGAGGATCAGACCACGTTTCTGAATTGGCTCAAACCGCACGCATCATTCAAGACGCTTGTGTACGCGATCCTTAAGCCGCACTTTCCGAAGTTCATGTATTTTTCGAACTACGACCGGATGGATGGCGCGGTCCGTCTGGATTTCCTGAAGACGTGGAAGAGCAACAATGAAATTCTGAAGGACGAGAATAGCGGCGCGCGTTTGTTCATGGAATTTTTGGAGTATGCCGGAGTTCCACTGGATGAAATTCTCACCGTCGGTACATACGAGACGTTCAACGCCAAACTTCAGGCGGCCTCGAACAACATCACTGACCAAATACTTGAGTTCTGGACCCAGAATCCTGACTTGTCAGTGGTCGTCACCATTGATCCGGCCCGACCGCAAGACAAGCCCCCATTGAATGAAAACATTATCGGTCGAGCGCGCATCTACAATGCCCTACATCGCGTGGATACTCCCTTTCTCCGAGCGTAGCGCTGGGTTTGTTTGGTTCTTCTCGTTCTTAGTGAAGTTCGCGCAAGTGAAAGAGGATGCCACTCCCGTGGTCCTTCTGCTCGACGAGCCGGGCCTGACGCTACATGGTAAGGCGCAGGGGGACCTGCTCCGTTACTTCGACGAGAAGTTGGCTCCATTTCATCAGATCGTTTATTCAACTCATTCGCCATTCATGGTCGCACCGGACAAGTTGACTGCCGCAAGGGTAGTCGAGGACCAAGTAGAGTTGAAAGGCACCCGGCGCGTGCCGCTGGGAACGAAGGTCCGCGAAGACGTGCTGACGCGCGATCCCGACACCCTGTTTCCTCTGCAGGGAGCTTTGGGCTATGAGATCACGCAGTCGCTCTTCATCGGCAAGCACACACTTCTGGTGGAAGGCGCGTCCGACATTCTTTACCTGCAAGCACTTTCCTCCGCGCTGAAAGCGCGGAAGCGCACTGGACTCGATCCCAGATGGACCATGTGTCCGACAGGTGGAATCGGGAATGTTCGCGCCTTCGTCTCGCTCTTCGGCGGCAATAAGCTGGATATTGCCGTGCTCGCCGACCACACGAAGCAAGACGCAAAGAAAATAGGGGAACTACGAAAGAGCGAAATACTGCGAGCAGGAAACGTCTTCACAATCGCAGATTTTACCGGGAAGAACGAGTCGGATATCGAGGACCTGTTCGAAATCGGGCTGTTCGCGGAGATCGTAAACGAGGCGTATGAATTACCTACAAAGCACAGGCTAACGGCCACGAGCTTAGAGAAGGCTGATACAAGTACCGTGCGGCTCGTAAAAAAGGCGGAGGCAGCCTTCAATGTACTTCCAGAGCCACTGCCTACATTCGATCACTTCACCGCCTCGGCGTGGTTGATCCGCAATCTCGCTGTGCTTGATGCAACGACTCCCGGCGTGGAAGAGACGCTGGATCGGGCGGAGAAGCTCTTTGATGCAGTTAACGCGGCGATCCAGACTGGCTAGACCGGGGGCCGCCGAAAGAATGCAGCTATTGTCGTTGTCCAAAGCGAGCAATCGCATTGGGATGACAAGACGCAGACATTGCGCGAAGTGCCGGATGAGCGGTTGCATTCGCTGATTTGAATACGAGTAGGACTCGCTGAGATAACCCCTCACCCGAGTGAGTCTGCGTCTACCGTCCTCGCTGCCCTCTCCCGCAAGGGGCGAGGGCACAGCAATGCACATCGTGACCGAGGAGCTACACCTGCTTCCCCGCAATGATCTCCTGCAACGTCGCCACATGCCGCGCAAACGCGCCACGTCCGGAAGCTGTGGCAGTCACCCTGGTCTGCGGCTTCTTGCCGACGAACGCCTTGTCCACCGACACGTAGCCCGCCTTGGCCAGCGTCTCGATATGCGCACCGAGATTGCCGTCGGTGGCGCCGGTGAGCTTCTTCAGGCGGACGAATTCCAGCCCGACCTCCGCAGGCAGCGCGTTCAGCGCCGCCATAATCTTCAGGCGCAGCGGCTGATGGATGATGTCGTCGAGCTCGGCCATCCCGCTAGATCCGCCGCATCCAGAGGCCGCCGAGGGTCAGGCCGCCGCCGTTGACGGCGGCCATCCACAACAACAGCGATATGCCAGGGATGTAGAAATAGCCGATCAGCGTCAAGGCGACGATGGTGGCGCCGATGACGAGGAAGGCGTAGCCGAACCACACCCCGGCCATCATGTAGAACAGCATGATGTAGATCGGCCAGAACGCTGTCTGCTGGCGCGGCGTGAACTGACCGAAATAGCAGACGAAGATGCCGAAGGCGGCAATCAGCAGGAATGTCAGGAGATAGCGGCCGTCGAACACCCGGACGCGGCTTCGGGACCGGTGATAGGCGCCGATGGCAACGAAGCCGACGATCGACACCGCGTAAAGACCGATCCAGATGGCGAGTCCATGGCGCGGCCAGAACCAGCCTGCGATGTTGCCGACGAACGCCAGCACGCCCCACATCAACAACGCCAGGCTGGACACTTGATAGATGATCGACTGCCGCACGCGGCGGACGGTATCCTCGATCTCGTTCAACGCTTCGGAAGCCTGCTTGCTGTCGATCACGATGGCGCTCCGCTCCGCTCGACCAGTCCGGCGCCTGGCGTCGTCACGTCCGCTGGAGGCCGGTGCCTGCGGATCACGAGATAAGCGATCGCCATCGTCGCGATGGACACGACCAGCGCCGCCACGCCGGCCTGCTCGCGCGTCGTCACCGGCGCCAGCCGCAGCGTTGTGTTGATCGCCGCGGCCGACAACAGGGACACATAGGACCAGGCGATGAAATGGTAGTGGATCGATCGCCAGTTCGAAGGCCTCGGCATGCGCAACAGCGGAACGACGGCCAGCACGATGCAGCCGAAGTTCACGATCGCTGCGACATGGAAGACGTTGAAGTGCCCTGTGAACTTGTGGATCAGGAAGGTCGTGCCGTCGGAGACCAGCATGGCATAGACGTAGAAATAACCGCGCGCGCGATGGCCGGCGCCACGCTTGGGACGCAGAAACTGGATGAGTCCGACGGCGCTGCAAAGCAGCGCCAGCACCACGTGTATCGTTCCGGCGAGGGTCAGATGTGCGATCATGGTCAGCTCCCGGCGATCCCGCGCGTGGCGACGTCCTCGGCGATCGCGGAGACGGCCTTTGGATTCGTCACCATGCCCATATGGTTGATTCCGGCGATGATCTTCACGTCGACCGACGGCTTCAGCGCGTGCACGGTGTCCGCGTATTTGTCCGAGATCATCATCTCGTCTTCCGTGCCGCCGAAGATCGTGATCGGACGCGTCGTGGCCGGCAGATCGACGCGATAGCCGCGCGTCGCGAAATTGCGCATCAGGCGGTCGGAATAGGTCGCTGTCAAAATCCGTTCCGAATTCGCAGGCACCGCGAAGGCCAGCACCGGAAGCTGCGCGCAGCACTCGATGCCGAGCTTGCGCAGCGCGGCGAGGCCGAGCAGGCGCGGAATGTCGGGATTGGCCCAGCCGCCGGAATTCGGCTGGTTGGTCGGCGCGTCATAGCCGAGATAGGGCGCGAGCAGCACGGTGCGCACGAACATGTCCTGCATGATCGGTGTCGCGGCGACCCGCAGCGAAAAACCGGCACCGGCGGAATGGCCGATCAGGGTGAGCGGCAGGTCGGGCGCGGTCTTGCGCAGGTGGGCGACGAAATCGACGAGGTCGTCCTCGAGCTAGTCGACGTAGCCGATGTCGCCGCGTGTGCCGGAGCCGCCATGACCGCGGATGTCGAGGGCCCAGGTCTCCACACCGCGCGCGGCGATCGCATGCGTCAGGGCGTGGTTGACACTACCGCTGGACCCGGAGGAGCCGTGGATGAAGACCGCCCCGCCGCCGGTCGCGGCGCCGCCCGGCGAATAGTGGCGATAGCCGATCCAGGTCCCATCACGGGCCTGAAAGCGCTCGAGCGGGGGCAGCGTGGACCAGTCGATGCCCTTGGCGGAGTCGGAGACCGACCGCATCTCAGGCGGCCGCTGCAATGGCGTTGCGATCATCGCCGCCAGGATCAGCGCCACGCCGCCGACCGCACAAAGAGCCCATTTCAGGCCGTTCAGGAGGCCGCGCAACAACCGGATCGCCATGGTTCATTCCTCAAGCCGATCAGTTAATAGAGAACTCTATATTACAGAGTACTCTTCCGATCAATCCCTGGATTGGCGCCGCGCCCCGAAAATCCTTAACGTCGGGCCTGACCCCGAAATGCCGAATCGTTTTTGAGATGCCGCCTGCGGAACAACTGCTCAACGCGCCTGAATTCACCGTCTCCGAACTGTCCCTGTCGCTGAAGCGGACGGTCGAGGACGCCTTCGGCCATGTCCGCGTCCGCGGCGAGATCTCCGGCTTTCGCGGCGCCCATTCCTCCGGCCATTGCTATTTCGCGCTCAAGGACGAGAGCGCCAAGATCGAGGCGGTGATCTGGAAGGGCGTGCACGGCCGGATGCGCTTCAAGCCCCAGGAGGGGCTCGAGGTGATCGCCACCGGCAAGCTGACGACCTATCCGGGCTCCTCGAAGTACCAGATCGTGATCGAGGCGCTGGAGCCGGCCGGCATCGGCGCGCTGATGGCGCTGATGGAGGAGCGCAAGAAGAAGCTCGCCGCCGAGGGCCTGTTCGACGAGGCGCGCAAGCAGCTGCTGCCCTGGCTGCCGGAAGTGATCGGCGTCGTGACCTCGCCGACCGGCGCCGTCATCCGCGACATCCTGCATCGGCTGGAGGACCGCTTTCCCCGCCGCGTGCTGGTGTGGCCGGTCAAGGTGCAGGGCGACGGCTCGGCCGAGCAGGTCGCGGCCGCGATCCGCGGCTTCAACGCGCTGCCGGAAGGCGGCAAGATTCCGCGGCCCGATGTTCTCATCGTCGCGCGCGGCGGCGGCTCGCTGGAGGACCTCTGGTCGTTCAACGAGGAGATCGTGGTGCGCGCCGCAGCCGAGAGCATGATCCCGCTGATCTCGGCGGTGGGGCACGAGACCGACGTCACGCTGATCGACTTCGTCGCCGACAAGCGCGCGCCGACGCCGACGGCGGCGGCCGAGATGGCGGTGCCGGTGCGCAGCGATTTGTTCGTCGAGGTCGGCGATCTCGCCCGCCGCACCCGCGCCTATTGGCAACGCGCCCAGGAGAGCCGCCGCAGCGAGCTGCGCGCCGCCGCGCGCGCGCTGCCGGCGGCCGGCGATCTGCTCGCGATCCCGCGGCAGCGTCTGGATTCGGCAGGCAGCGCCCTGCCCCGCTGCCTCAAGGCCAACACCCATGCGCATTTCCGCAGGTTCACCGCCGCAAGCGCAAAGCTGACCCTGCGCGTGCTGCACGGCCAGATCGCGCAGGCCGATCATCGCCTCACCGTTTGCGGCGAGCGGCTGGGCCTGTCCGCGCGCTCGCTGCTGCGGCAGCGGCGCGACCGCTTTGCGGGACTGGAGGTGCGCCTGCGCGCCTCAAAACTTTCGAATGCGCAGGCCCAGCGCACTGCGATTCTCCGCCAGCGCGAGCGCACCCATCGTTTGGCCGAACGGGCAGAGCGCGCGCTCGACACGCTGTTGCGGCGGCTGGAGGCCCGCGTCGAGAACAGCGGCAAGCTGCTCTCCGCGCTGTCCTATCGCAGCGTGCTCGCGCGCGGCTTTGCCCTGGTGCGCGACGAGGCCGGCCATCCCCTGCATGCGGCTGATACGATCGGCCCCGGCGCGCGCCTCGAGATCGAGTTCGCGGACGGCCGCGTCGGCGCGACGGCAGATGCGGATCGCGGGGCGCCGACGGCCAAGCCCGCGCCCGCGCAGCCGAAGCCGGCCGCGGAGACGAAGCCGGCACTGAGGCGCGTGGCCAAGCCGGTGGATCAGGGCAGCCTGTTTTGAGGAGCGAGGGCCATGCCTCACCCTCAGTGTCATTCCCCGCCACCGGGTCTCGCCTTCGGCGAGCCCAATGACAGGCTCCAGCGGGGAATCCAGTACGCCGCGGCTTCTCGGTAATTCACAGGCGTCTCGGCGTACTGGATCGCCCGGTCCCGGCTCCGCCAAGGCTACGCCGAGGCCACAAGGGTGCTTGGCCCGCCGAAGCTTTAGCGAAGGCGGCAAGCCGGGCGATGACAGTGCGTGTGTGGAGACAGCGCCTCGCCCATTCAGACCCGTCATCCTGAGGTGCGAGGCTTGCGATGCGCTCGCATCGCAAGGTGAGCCTCGAAGGATGTACGGCCGGGATGCAGCCGGGCCGTCGCCCTTCGAGGCTCGCCGAAGGGGCGAGCACCTCAGGGTGACGGGCCTAGCAGGGCAAGCTTCAGCGGCAGGACAAGCCCGCCTCGATCGTGGTCCAGAAGCCGCAATGTTCCGGCGCGCGATGGGGGGCGTCGGCGTGGGCTTCGAACAGCAGGATCGCGACGGTGAAGACGACCAGGGCGGAAGCGAAGAGCGTGATGCGGCCATGCATGTGAGATGCGTTTAATCGACATCGTGGTCGAATGATGGCGCGGCCATGCGCTGAAACCGCATCCATGCGCGATCCGTGGATTCCCGGTCGTAGCCCGGATGGAGCGGAAGCGTAATCCGGGGTCTTGCCACACGTTGCACCGTCCCGGATTTCGCTTCGCTCCATCCGGGCTACGGCACCGCGATCACCGCGCCAGCCATTGCGCGACGTCCTTCTGCGAGGCGGCGCGGGCCTCGGTATCCTCGTGCTCGGGTGCGGCGGCTGCGTGCAGCGACGTGGTGGCGCGGTCGAAATCGTGATCGGCGCCGGGATAGACCACGATGCGCGCCAGTGCGCTGCGGCCGCGCGCGCCGTCCACCATCTGGCGGCAGGCGGGCGGCGACGACACCTCGTCATCGGCGCCGATCAGGACCAGCGTCGGCACCCGCGTGCTCCAGCCGAGGCCCGCCGAGATCCGGCAATCCGGATAGAACGCGATCGCGGCACGGAAGTCCGGACCGGGATCGCGCCCCGCGCTTTGCGGACGCACGGCCCAGAGCAGCGCGCTCGCACCATTGGCCCAGCCGATCAGGCTGATGCGGTCCTGCGCCACGAAAGGCTGCTGCATCAGCCAGGCACGCGAGGCCGCGATATCGGCGACGCGCTCGCGCCGCGCCTTGACGTGCATCTCCTTGACGCGGCATTGCGGACCGAGCTCGCGCGAGCCGTAGCTGTCGGGCAGCAGCACGGCATTGCCGGCCTTGAGCAGGCGCTCGGCCCAATCGCGATAGCGCGGCAGCACGGGCTCGGAATGGCTACTCAGCCCGCCGCAGCCGTGCAGCGCGATCACGGCCGGAAACGGCCCCGCGCCCTCGGGCTTGTAGAGCTGCGCATGGAGCACCCCGGAGGCGAGCGGAATCTCGACCGGCTGCGGCGCCGGGGCGGCGTGCGCGGCCGACATCAGCAGCGTCAGGAACAAAGCGGTCAGTCGCAGGCGCATCGGACTCTGCCGCAGGAGGCGCCGGAACCAGCGGCCCTTCGGCTGAAGCCCTATCACGCGAAAACGGCGGCAAATCATCACAAACCGGTGGGTTTAACGGGCGGACAAGCCACCCCATCTATGCTACATCCCGTCCAACACATCGTGCCTTCCACGGTTTTCCATGGAGAGGCCTTCCGCGGAGACTTTCGACCGTGCTGAACAAGTTCGGCCCCTCGGGCCATGGCGAAGCGCAGGTGCAATATCTCGACGGCGACTTCCGCGTGATCTCGCCGGGCACCTTCGTGCGCTGCGCGATCACCGACGTCCGAATCCCGCTCGACGAGCTGAAGTACTGGAGCGTGGACCTGCAGGAGGCCTATGCCACGCCCGCCGCGGTGCTGCAGCGGCATTTTCCCGGCGCGCTGAAGCAGCCGTGATCCTTCGGCTCTCGTAACTCTGGTAGGGCGGGCAAAACCGGCAGACATATGAGGCCGGCGGTAACAATTGCAGACTGCAATTTCATCTGACTTCCTCCTGGACGCGGCTACGTCGATAAGATTGCGGCCATGAATGCCGGCTGAATGTTCGCCGATGCTTAAAATTGTCCGGCTTCCATTGGGGCGCATTTAAGCCGGCCCGCACCAGATTGCCTCGGGATAAAGTGGCAATCGGGCAGGAACGCATGGACCTCCGGAGAAGTTTCAGCCGTTCGTTCGGTGCACCTTCGAGCTCAAAGGATCATTTGCTTGAACGGTTCATCCGCGACGAGCAGGGCAGCTACGTGCTCATTTCTGCGCTGCTCATGCCGGTCCTGGTCGGCACCGCCGGCCTCGGAACGGAAGTGGGCTGGTGGTACTACAAGCACAAGAACATGCAGAGCGTTGCAGATTCCGGCGCGGTCAGCGCTGCGACGGCTGCCAGTGTCGGCGGCGACCCCTCGTCCGAAGCCAAGGCGGTCGCGGCAAATTATGGTTACACCGACGGCGCGAACGACGTCACGGTCACGGTGAACCAGCCGCCAAAAACAGGCAGTCAGGCGTCGAATTCGCAGGCCATCGAGGTCATCGTCAGTCAACCGCAGCGTCGGCTGCTCTCGGCCTTGTTCGGCTCGGATCGCGTCCAAATCACCGCGCGCTCGGTCGCGCTGCCCAATTCCGGGACGGGCTGCGTGCTTGCGCTCAACAGGAGCGCAAGCCCCGCCGTCAACGTCAGCGGCGGCAACCAGCTCAACCTGATCAAGTGCAATCTCTACAGCAACTCGAGCGCCAGCCCCTCGCTCAACGTCGCCGGCAGCGCCTCGGTCGCGGCAAACCAGGTCGGAGTGGTCGGCGACGTCTCCGGCGCGAGCAGCATCACGGCGACCAACGGGGTCAAGACGCACATCACGCCTGTCGCCGATCCCTATGCCGACGTTTCTCCGCCTGCGAGGCCGAGCTGCAGCAATGCCAAGATCACGGTCAACGCCAACGGAAAAACAAACTCGCTCGAGCCCGGCTGCTACATGGGCAGCATTACCGTCAATGCCGGCGCAGTCCTGAACCTCAATCCGGGCATCTACTATCTGGACGGGGCCAGCTTGAGCGTCGCCGGAAATGCCACCATCACCGGCAGCGGCGTCACCCTGGTGTTCACGGGCTCTGGAAGCGACTGGGGTACCGCTTCAATCGGCAGCAACGCGACCGTCGACCTGACCGGGCCGACCAGCGGCCCCACGAAGGGCATCGTCATGTACGGCGACCGCAACATGCCGGCCGGGACCAATTTCAATCTGACGGGCGGCAGCACGCAGAATTTCGGCGGTGCCATCTACCTGCCAAAGGCCAATCTCAGCTTCAGCGGCGGCAACGGCACCAGCGCATCCTGCACCAAGATCATCGCGGATACGCTGACGTTCAGCGGCACGTCGAACCTGCAGGTCAATTGCACCGCGCTCGGTACCGCGACGATCGGTTCGCAAACCGCGCAGCTCATCGAATGAGGTTTGGAGCGATGCAAATCCAGAATTTCTCATCCAACTTCGGCCGTCGATTGCTTGGTTCTCTGACGCGGCATGTGCGCAATGCTGCCGGCGATCAACGGGGCGTCGCAGCGGCCGAATTCGCGATTCTGATTCCGCTGCTGTCTCTGATGGTCGTCTCGGTCACGGACATCGGGCTTGCCCTCTATCGCAAGATGCAGGTCGAAAATGCCGCGCAAGCGGGAGCCCAGTACGCGATTGCGCGCGGCTTCGACACGAGCGGCATCGCGAACGCGGTCGCAAGTGCCACCAGCGCGACGAACATCACCGCTTCGCCTCCGCCGGTCCAATTTTGCGGATGTCCAACGAGTGCGGGAGTCAGCGCCACCAGCTGCGGAACGGTCTGCACCGGCGGTGCGCCGGCCGGAACATACACGACGGTCTCGGCGCGAGCGACGTACTCTACGATCATCGATTATCAGATCGTGGCGGCCACATACACGTACACCGCGCAGTCCACCACGAGGCTGCAGTGAGACTCACCGAATTGTGGCGAGACACGCGGGGCGCCTCAGCACTGGAATTTGCGCTGACCGCTCCCGTGTTCTTCCTGTTCATATTTGGAATCGTCGAATGCGGACTGCTGTTCTGGACTCAGCTGGGAATCCAGCATGGGAGCGAAATGGCGGCGCGCTGCGCGACCGTCAACAACACGCTCTGCCCGAGCAGCAGCGCGATCACGACCTACGCTGCCCAGCAGGCCTTCGGCCTCACGCTTCCCCCGGGGACATTCACCTTTGCCACGGCCGCGTGCGGCAACCAGGTCAGCGCGAGCTATTCGTTTGAGTTTCCGCAGATCATCAACCTGTCCCCGGTCACGCTGACCGCGCGTGCATGTTTTCCGAGTTGAGGTCGCCGACAGGCGGCTTTGCCGGGCGAAGGAAAAGGACGATGTGCCCGCGCCGCATTGCCGGCAACTCGGCAAAATGGTCTCTGTCGTGCCGATCGATTGCGTTCTACGTTCGTTGCAGCCGTTGGTGAGTCGTTTCGCCCTGTGGTTGGATTCTTTATCGCAGTTCGGCGCCCTTAAGTTGTTCGGAAAGTCTTGGTGAAACAAAGGGCTGCTATAGTGCAGGTTAGGTAATTGGCCCTGTTCTTTTATCGCACAGACGATCAGGTCAACCAAACAGCCATCGAGCATTGGAATTGGCGCGGTCTGTGAACGGGCTCATATCGAAGAGCCACCCGACGGGCTACGATCACCTTGAAAATTCGCAGTGGAATATCTGTAATCGAAAGGCAATCGATGGGGGTGATCATGCCCGCCATTTTCGACCTGCTCTATCGTGAATATTGCCGCGCCCGTCTCGCTGAAATGCGCAAGCAGCTTCTGATCGCAGCTGAGCGCGCTGAAGCTATCGCAGCAGATCATTGTCCTGCGACGCAAGCCGACGATGAGAGAACGGACGCACACCGCATGACCGGTCACGGCATGCCGAATTGAAGCGGCTGCAGCACCGTAGATCACTCCCGCGTAGCAGTGACCAAGCAATTGGCAACAGTTTGGGAGACGGCAATGAATACACCCGAATGCTACACCGTCGTCGTGGCCTGCATGTCGTGCCTGACCATCATCGGATTGATGGCCGCGGGCGCGTGGTGAGCATGCCCCCTCGCCTCGTCGCAGACATGATTCCCGCCTTCGACATGAGTGCAGCCGCCGCGTCGTCCGACAACGGCGGCTGCGCTTTGGATCCGGAAATCAGCTTCCCGGCGGCGAATACGAAGGACGCAGCTTCGCCGCGTTCTGGCGGACCTGCTTGATCTCGTCCTGCGTGAACAACCGAACCAGCTTCACGTTCTGCAGCGTGCCAGCCGTCACGGTCAGGCCGGAAATGGCCGGAGCCGCGCTGGGATCAGGAACATCGAAAATCACGAGGACGCCGGGGCCGTCGGCCGCGACGCTGTACATCGAGACCAATTTTCCGCCGGCCGCTTCAATGAGCTTGCGAGCTGCCTCCTGGCGATTGGTGGTGGGATTCTCCAAAATGGCATTGAGAGCGCGTGGCGTGTATTGTCCGGTGAGGCAAAAATGCATGGCAAGTTCTCCTCTGAACTGTTGGCAATAACTTCCCGTGCCGTTGCGAACTGGTCGTGACGGCCGCTGCACCTGATGTGATGAAGATTCATGGCCCGCCGTAGGCAGCAACGCCGTCGATCATTTCCGGGAGTTCGGCACGTCCCGGTGACGGCTCTCATGCAACGCTACATCAACTCCCGAATGCGCGGAAGAAGATTCGCCGGCCGCAACGCTTTCCGCGTTTCGGACTAGGGCAGAGACGTTGTCTCACGTTGCGAGATCAGCGCGCGCTGAACCTTCGCTCGCGCGCTCTGTAAAGATGATCGCTGATCAATTGCCGCAGCTTTGCCGCATCATCGAACTCGAGCTGAACGGCGAACGGCACGATGCCGTCAGGCACGCCTTCGCGGCCGCGCAAGCGTGCAAGATCCTTTTCCGTTGTCACCAGCGTGAGCTGCTCGCGCTGCGCGTCCGCTGCGAGCGCTGCGATCTCGCCTTCCGAAAACATGTGGTGGTCGGCGAAGGCGCGCGTGCGCGCCACGTCGATGCCGCTCGCACGCAGAGTGCGGAAGAAACGCCCGGGATCGCCGATGCCGGCGAAGGCGAACACCCGCTTGCCGAGCAGCTGCGCGAGCGAGGCCGCATCCGGCTTCAGGCGCGCACGCAGCTCGGGCTTGTTCCGCTTCGCGATCTCCGCCGCGACATCGTTGGCGGCATTGCCGTCGCCGATCAGCACCAGCGCGTCGGTGCGCGCAAGCTGCACGTCGAGCGGTGCGCGCAGGGGGCCTGCGGGAAAAACCTTGCCGTTACCGAGGCCGCGCTCGGTGTCGATCACGATCAGCGAGGCGTCCTTGAGCAGACCAGGATTCTGGAAGCCGTCATCCATCACGATCACGGTGGCGCCTTGGGACTTCGCCAGCGCGACGCCGTCGAAGCGGTCGCGCGCGACCGCGACCGGGACGTCGCGCGACATCATCAGGGGCTCGTCGCCGATATCGGCCGCAGTGTGGCGCGCGCGGTCGACCATGACAGGACCCGTCAGGCGCCCGCCATAGCCGCGGCTGAGCACGACCGGCGTCTCGCCGAGCTCGCGCAAAAGCTTCGTCAGCGCCAGCACGGTCGGCGTCTTGCCGGCGCCGCCGACATGGTAGTTGCCGACGCAGATCACGGGGATGCCGGCGTCAAGGCCCTGGCGCAGCATGCGCCGTCCGGTGATCGCGCCGTAGAGCGCTCCGAGCGGCCATAGCGCGTATGATTGGAGGGAGCGTGGCCGGTACCAGAAGGCCGGCTCACGCATTGGCGGCCCCCATCTCGATCCGCAACTGCAGCAGATACGGCTCGAGCGCCGTCATGGTGCGATCGAGCGCACCGCCAAGCTGCTCGACCACGCCGGAGGCCGCGCGCTGCATCCTGTCGCGCATGGTGGGATCGGCCAGCAGCTGACCGAGCTGCTTGACCAGCGCTTCCTGCGTATCGGCCTGCCGCGCCCCGCCGCTGGTATCGAGCGACTCATAAACGTCGGCGAAGTTGAACACGTGCGGACCGTGGACGATCGCGGCGCCCAACTTGATCGCCTCGATCGGATTCTGCCCGCCATGGTGGATCAGCGATCCGCCCATGAAGACAATTTCCGAGAGCCGATAGAACAGGCCGAGCTCGCCCATCGTGTCGGCGACATAGATGTCGGTCGTTGCCGTCGGCAGCTCCTCGCGCGAGCGCAAGCTGGGCTTCAGGCCGGACGCCGTGATGAGGCCTGCGATCGAGGAGCCGCGATCCGGATGCCGCGGCACGATCACGGTGAGAAGCTGCGGGAAGAAGCCGACCAGGTTGCGATGCGCCGCAACCAGCATCTCGTCCTCGCCCGGATGGGTCGAGGCCGCGACGATGATCGGACGCCCGCGCGTCATCGCCATCAGCCGCTCCAGCTTGGCGGTATCGGCCGGCGGCGCCGGCACGTCGAGCTTGAGATTCC
This sequence comes from Bradyrhizobium sp. CB1015, assembly GCF_025200925.1. GTDB lineage: Bacteria > Pseudomonadota > Alphaproteobacteria > Rhizobiales > Xanthobacteraceae > Bradyrhizobium. The sequence goes on from NZ_CP104174.1 coordinate 7,749,931, forward strand.
CTGTCGTGACGACGTCGCGGCCGCCGAGCGCGGCAAAGCGCTCGGCATCGGTCTTCGACTGCGCAAGACAGATGTCGAACCGCGACAGCAGCGCCGAGATGGTGCCGTGCATGCGGCGCCAGCGCGGGAAGGAACGCGGCGACATACGCCCGTTGATCAGCACCATCGGCACCCGCCGCGCGGCGCCGGCGAGGATCAGGTTCGGCCACAGATCGGATTCGATGAACAGCGCCAGCGACGGCTTCCAATGGTCGAGGAAGCGCGCGACATAGCGCGGCGAATCATACGGCAGGTATTGATGGATGACGTCGGGCGGAAAGCGTTTTGCGACGACCGCGGCCGAGGTAACGGTGCCCGAGGTGAGCAGGATGCGCAGATTGAGATCGCGCAGGCGCTCGATCAGGGCGGCCGCCGCCAGCACCTCGCCGACGCTGGCGCCGTGGATCCAGACCAGCGGGCCATGCGGCCGCACGTCGCGGGACAGGCCGCGCCGCTCGCCGACGCGCGCGGGGTCCTCCTTGCCCTGCTTCAGCCGCCGCTTGATCAGCGCAGGCGCGAGCGGCACCAGGCCGGCGGCCAGGCGCCGGTACATCCGCAGCGTGATCGGCAGCCTAATGGGCAGCGACTTAGGCATCTTCCGGTCCCGGGCGGCCGAGCTGCGCATAGGCGCGCCGGGTCGCCTCGTTCAACATGTCTTCCAGCTCCTGCCGCAACGTCTCCATCATGGCGACGTCGGCATCTGCGGGAACGTGGATTTCCTTGATGCCGACCAAAGCGCCCCGCCCGAATGGCAAATTGATGGTGGTGCGATCCCAGTTCTTGAGCCGGATGAAGCGGCTGGTCGCCATCGCGAAAGGCATGATCGGTCGTCCCGATTCCCTTGCCAGCATGATAATGCCGAGCCCGGCCACGCGCGAGCGCTTGGGGACGTCGGCGGTCAGCGCGACATTACAACCGGCCTGCAGCGTCCGCACCATTTCCTTGAAGGCGCCGACGCCACCTTTACGGTGAAACGCGCCGCCATGGTCGCCGGAACCGCGGATCGTGCCGATCCCGAGCCGCTCGGCGGCGATGGCATTGAACTCGCCGTCGCGGTGCCGGGAGATCAGCACCTTGGCCCGATAGGAGGCCTTGTTCTGGTTCTTGATGAAGGGCGTGAGGAAATGCTGGCCGTGCCAGAACGCGAAGATCGCAGGGAGCTGCGGCTCGACGCGTTCGTAGACGTCAGACGGATCGAACGTGAAGGTGCTGGTCCGCCAGACCAGACGCAGATATTCGGCCGCCAGGACCCCGACGGCACGCTGAAACCAGCTGCTTCGCAGCGTATTGCGAAGCAGTTTTTTCAACGCGCCGGTTCTTGATTCGGATCGAGCAGCCGATGCAGGTGGACGATGAAGTAGCGCATCTGCGCGTTGTCGACCGTGCTCTGCGCCTTGGCCCGCCAGGCGGCGTGGGCGCTGGCATAGTTCGGATACAGGCCGACGATGTCGACCTCGTCCAGGTTCTTGAAGGTGTTGTGCTCGAGATCGACGAGCTCGCCGCCGATGACGAGGTGGAGCAGTTGTTGCGGGGCACTATCTGGCATGAGTTCTGTTCCTAACGGGCTGCCCGGCAAAGCAGTGTTCGAGAAGCACGACGAAAGCGCCTTAGGCTAAGGGACGGTTGCGAAAATGCGCGACAATGCCCGCATGACGATCGCGTCCCGCTGCCACAAGCACCCCGTGCGCCACTTCCCGGCGGTTATAGAGGATGGGTTCTCCGGAGAGGTCACTCATCCTACCATCCGCTTCCTGCACGATCAAATCGGCCGCCGCAAGATCCCAATCATGGCTGTTGCCGCCCGCAAAAGCCGCATCCAGTGCGCCATGGGCGACCCGGCACAGCCGCAGCGCCAGCGAGCCGATCCGCCGGTGCAGCTTGATCTCGCCGAGGGACGGCTTCAGCCGCTCGACCAGCGGCTTCGGGCCGGCGACGCGGGCGAAGTCGAGCTCGGATCCGCTCGTCGCGCGCACCGGCTTGTCGTTGAGCGTCGTGCCCTGGCCGCGCGTTGCGAAGAAGAACTCGTCGGTAGCCGGGGCGAACACGGCGGCAAGCACCGGCGAAGCGTCCTCCACCAGCGCCACGCTGACGCACCATTCGTCATGGCCGCCGAGATAATTGCGGGTGCCGTCGATGGGATCGACGATCCAGGTCAGCCGCCGCGACAGCCGCGCCGCATCGTCGGCGCTCTCCTCGGACAGCCAGCCATAATCGGGCGTCGCAGCGCGCAGACGCGATTCGAGCAGATCGTTGACGGCGATGTCGGCCTCCGAGACCGGCGAGGATGCGCCCTTGATCCACTTCCGCAGCTCGGTCCGGAACATCGACTGCGCCAGCGCGCCGGCCTCCCGCACCGTGTCCCTCAGCAGCGCCGCGTCGCGGGTCAGAATGGTGTCGTCGAGAGAGTGCGCGTCAGCGTCCGCCAAGCGTCAAACCCTCGATGCGCACCGTCGGCGCATTGACGCCGTAGCGGAATTCGAGATTGTTCGCCGGCTGCATCGACTTGAAGATCTCGAACAGGTGCCCGGCGATCGTCACTTCGCTGACGGGATAGGTGACCTGGCCGTTCTCGATCCAGAAGCCGGAGGCGCCGCGGCTGTAATCGCCGGTGACGCCGTTGACGCCGGAGCCGATCAGGTCGGTGACGTAGAAGCCCTGCTTGATGTCGGCGATCAGCTCGGCCGGCGTTGGCGTGCCGGGCTCGAGATGCAGATTGTACGGCCCGGGCGAGGGCGAAGAGGACACGCCGCGATGGGCGTGACCGGTGGTGGTGAGGCCGAGCTCGCGCGCGGTGGCGCAGTCGAGCAGCCAGGTCGTCAGCACGCCGTCATCGACCAGCGCAGTCCGCTTCACCGCGACGCCTTCGGCGTCGAAGGTCTGCGAGCGCAGGCCGCGCTTGCGCAAGGGATCGTCGATGATGCGAATGTTTTTCGCAAACAGCTGCTGGCCAAGCTTGTCCTTCAGGAAGCTGGTCTTGCGCGCGATCGAGGCGCCGTTGATGGCGCCGACGAGATGGCCGACCAGGGAGCCGGCGACGCGCGGATCGAACACCACCGGCACCTTGCAGGTCTCGACCTTGCGCGGATTGTAGCGCGCCACGGTGCGCTCGCCGGCGGAACGGCCGACGGTTTCCGGCGACAGCAGATCGGCGCCATGGGGCGCCGAGGTGAAGTCGTAGTCGCGCTCCATGCTGGTGCCATCGCCCGAGATGGCGGTGGCGGAAATACCCTGGCTGGAGCGCAGGTAAGAGCCGTGGAAGCCGGTCGAGGTGACGAGCACCATGCCGCCGATGCCTGATGACGCCGAGGCGCCGCCGGACTTGGTCACGCCCTTGACGCCGAGCGCGGCAGCTTCGGCCGCGAGCGCGCGGCGCTCGAGCTCGGCAGTCGTGGGCACGGCGGGATCGAGCAGGTCGAGATCGGGGAAGTCGCGCGCGAGCAGCGCGGGATCGGCGAGGCCGACATATTTGTCGTCGGGCGCAACGCGCGCCATCGCGACCGCGCGCTCGGCGAGCTTGGTGACGGCATCGCCGCTGACGTCGTTGGTCGAGACCACCGCCTGGCGCTGGCCGACCAGCACGCGCAGGCCGACATCGTCGCCCTCGGACCGCTCGGATTCCTCGACGCGCCCGTCGCGGACCTCGACGCCTTGCGAAACGCCGCGCACCGCGACCGCATCGGCCGCATCCGCGCCGGCGCGCTTGGCCGCCTCGACCAGCCGCTGCGCGAGATCGGAGAGCGCGGACTGATCGAACAGGTCGCGATTGGCGGTAGTCGAAAGCGTCGAGCTTGGTGAAGAGTTCACGAACGAAATCCTGTTGGGGCGGGGTTCGGGACCGGAACCCACAGATGTGCCCTGATAGCGCGGACTTCAAGCATTTTCAGCCCGTCAAAAGCTCAGATTCGCGACGTCGGCGCAACGTCTCGTCAATCATGCGCGCCAAGGTCTTGTCAATCATGAGGTGCAGTGACGGTGGGTTAACCAGCCTTTTTAAGCGGTTTCGGACCGCCGCGCGCTAAGGTCCTCGCATCGACCGGGAACATAATCCCGGCGGGGAGAACGAAGCCGTGAGGCGTCAAACAGCAACATGCGGGGCTAACCCCGCCGGGTCGAGCCGCTCCCTGCGGCTCGACCCTCTTTCCCTTCCGGTCCGCTTCGACGCGCATGACCCGCGCGCCGACGGACATGTCAGGCAGATCGAGCTTCATCGCGAGCGCGTCGTGCTGCGCCGTGCCGTGCGCGGCATGCAGATGGCGATCAACGTGCGCGTCGCCGACTTCACTGGCGTTGCGCTCCGCGGCAATGACGAGGCGCAGACGCTCGTTCTCGTGCACCGCGATCCGTCGCTGTCCGTTCCGCTGCTGATCAGCACTGACGCGGACGAGATCGCGCAGGCCTGGACGATCTGGAGCGAGATCTTCGCGCTGCCGCAGCTCGACGAGGGCGCCCGCAAGCCCGCACCGCGCCGCCGCCGCGCCAACGCGATCCGCGCCCGCCGCCCGAAATTCCTGATGCGCCGGCGCACCGCAATGGCGCGCGAGCTGCCGGTTCATCAGGGCGAGCGCGAGATCATCGCGAGGAATTAGGCGGCAATCACAGGTGCCGTAGGGTGGGTTAGCCCGAAGGGCGTAACCCACCTATTTGCTTTCTGCGCGGATAGAAGTTGGTGGATTACGCTTCGCTAATCCACCCTAGGCATTTTCGCGTCACGCCGCCCGCAGCACGGCATCCACCAGTAATCCTGCGAACAGCAGCAAGCCCGCGTCACGGTTCGACTTGAACAGGCGCAGGCACAGCTCGGGATCGTTGATGCGCAGCCGCACGATCTGCCAGGCCAGATGCGCGGCGAAGGCGGCAAGCCCGAGCCAGGCCGGCCAGCGCGCTTCGCTAGAAGCCAGCGCGACGCCGATCAGCATCACCGCGAGCCCGTAGAACAGCACCAGCGCCTGGCGCGTATGCGCGCCGAACAGGCGCGCGGTCGACTTGATGCCGATCAGCGCATCGTCCTCGGCGTCCTGATGCGCGTAGATCGTGTCATAGCCGATCACCCAGGAAATCGCGCCGGCATAGAGCACGAGCGCGGTGACGTCGATGCGGCCGAAGGTGACGGCAAAGCCCATCAGGGCGCCCCAGGAGAAGGCGAGGCCGAGCACGATCTGCGGCCACCAGGTGATGCGCTTCATGAAGGGATAGATCGCGACGATCAGGAGCGAAGCGATGCCCGTTGCGATCGCGAAACGGTTGAACTGCAGCAGCACTACAAGACCCACCAGCGCCTGCGCGACCATGAAGACCACGGCCTGCCTGGTGGTCACCTGCCCCGACGGCAGCGGCCGCGAGCGCGTGCGCTCGACCTTGTCGTCGAGGTCGCGGTCGGTGATGTCGTTCCAGGTGCAGCCGGCCCCGCGCATCACGAAGGCGCCGACGAAGAACAGCGCGATGGTGAGCGGCAGACCGCGAATGTCATGCGCCATGCCGGCGGCCAGCGCCGCCGACCACCAGCACGGCATCAAGAGAAGCCAGGAGCCGATCGGGCGATCGAAGCGGGACAGGCGCAGGTAAGGCCGCGCCCAATGCGGCGCGAGCGTATCGACCCAGTTGCCGGTGGAATCGGCAACGCGGGCGGATGTGCTAGTGCCCAGTTTTCGAAGTTCGTATTCCATCGCGGCGCATTCCGGTACGAACTTCGAAAACTACAAGGGCACTAGCAAGAAAATCATAATTCACGTGCCGCTTATCGATTTGAAGTTCCTATAAGGATCTTGCGGCAAGCACCGTGGGAACTTCAAATCGGCGGCACGTGTATCATCGGGTCAGGACGTTGCCGTTGAGCGTATCGAAGGTGCTGCCGCCCTTCTTGCCGGCATTGGCCTCGGGCGCCGAGCCCGAGCCCAGCACCTCGCTCAGCGACGGACCGGCCGGACCCCGCGGCTGATTCTGCATCTGCTGCGCGACGTTGCAGACCTTGGTCTGCATGGTCTCGGTGTTCTTGTGGCCGTCCTTCATTTGCGCGCCGACCTGTGGCGGGATCCCGCACTTCGAGGCGTTGGCCTCGATGTACTTGATCATCTTCAACTCGGCCTGGCTGAAATTGCGGATCAGCTTGCAGGCCTCGTCCGGCGGCGCGTGACGGTCGCTCGCGGCCTTGATCAGCTTACCGCGCTTCTCGGCCTCTTCGCGCAGGGGCATGAACGCCTTCATGCAGTCCTCGCCGGGACCGGCCTGCGTCGGCGGAGCCGCGCTGAAGGCGCCGGCGCCGCCGATCGGGGCAGCGCCGTTGACGGGAAAGGATGATTGCGGCGCGCTACCCACCGACGCGGCGGGCGCCGAGCCGTTCACCGGCGGAAACGGCGAGCTGTTCGAAGCCTGGTTGGGCAATGGCGCCGGGAAGGCGCTTTGCGCACAAGCGCCCGCGGCACTCATGGCGACCATGGCGGCAGCGATCGGAACCATCAAATGACGGATCATCAAGACAGTCTCTCCGGCAGGAGCTTACGGGGTTCAGGGCTTCCCAATTGAAGCGTGACCAGCGTGTTCGCGTTTTTACGATTCCCGCCGGCGCTTAACAACCCGTGGAATAGGGCGAGAGCGCGGCGCTGGGACGCACCCGTTTGGCAATATTTACCCCGGAATGGCGCCTTTCGGTTAAGAACAGCCGTCAATCGGACCCCCAAAGCGATGCCTTCCCACGATTTTCGTGCCCCGCGCCTGTTTGTCGATGCGCCCCTGGCCCAGGACGCCAGGGTCTCTCTCGACCGCGACCAGAGCAACTATCTCGGCAATGTGCTGCGGCTCGGCGCCGGGGCCGAGGTCCTGGCCTTCAACGGCAGGGATGGCGAGTGGCAGGCCGCCATCGAGGGACGCAAGCGGCCGGACGGCCTCGTGATCCTCCAGCAGACCCGGCCCCAGGACCGGCTCGCCGACCTCACCTATGTCTTCGCCCCGCTCAAGCATACCAGGCTGGATTACATGGTGCAGAAGGCCATCGAGATGGGCGCCGCCGCCCTGCAACCGGTCCTGACCAGGTTCACCCAGGCCTCCCGGGTCAATACCGAGCGGATGCGCGCCAATGTGGTCGAGGCGGCCGAGCAATGCGGCATCCTCAGCATCGCCAGCGTGGCCGAGCCGGTGCCGCTGGAGCGCTTCTTGAGCCAGCGTCCCGCCGACCGGCTGCTGATCTTCTGCGACGAGGCGGCGGAGGTCCAAGATCCCGTTCAGGGCCTGCAAGGCGCGCGCGAGGCCGGACACGGTATCGACGTGCTGATCGGCCCGGAGGGCGGTTTTGCCGAGGAAGAGCGGGCGCTCTTGCTGCGCCAGCCCAGGATCCTGCGGCTGGCGCTCGGCCCCCGCATCATGCGGGCGGACACCGCCGCCGTCGCCGCCCTGGCGCTGGTCCAGGCGGTGCTGGGCGATTGGAGCGGCAGCACCGAGCACAGGTGATGCCGAGTTAAACCGCTCGTGCCACGGGCGCCTTCTACCTCTCCCGCTTGCGGGGGAGGTCGGCGCGAAGCGCCGGGAGGGGCTCTCCCCACCCGGGGATTTCCTCCATAAATCTCAGGCGATCCCGACGCGGAAGCACCCCCTCCCCGGCCCTCCCCCGCAAGCGGGAGAGGGAGGGCAGAGGCTTTGCGGCCCGATTGCCAACCCGTTAAGCGATTGATCCTTTGGAGGTCGAAACCGCTGTCGGGCCATGCTAAGGGCTGCGCCAATTCGCCTCCCCTTTGCGCTGCCCGGTTCCGCCGGGACGATGGACCCCTGAGAATGACCGCGACTGCCACCTCAAATGCTGCCGGCTCCGCCGCCTGGGCGGATACGCTGCTCTTGTCGTTCGCGCAGGCCGGCTATGTCAGGGCCGAGCCCGCCATCCTGCAACCGGCCGAGCCGTTCCTGGACCTCTCCGGCGAGGACATTCGCAAGAGCCTGTACCTGACCACCGACCTCTCCGGCGAGGAGCTCTGCCTGCGCCCGGACCTGACCATTCCTGTTGCGCGCGACTATCTGGCCTCGGGGCGCGCCGGCCATCCGGCGGGGTTCAGCTATCTCGGTCCGGTGTTCCGCTACCGCAGCGGCCAGGCCAGCGAATTCCTCCAGGCCGGCATCGAATCATTCGGCCGTCAGGACCGCGCCGCGGCTGACGCCGAGATGCTGGCGCTTGCGCTGGAGGCGACGGCCGCCTTCGGCGTCCGCGACGTCGAGATCCGCACCGGCGACGTCGCCTTGTTCAATGCGCTGCTCGACGCCCTCAACCTCTATCCGGTCTGGCGCCGCCGCCTGGTCAAGGACTTCAACCGCAAGATCAGCCTGGAGCAGGATCTGGAGCGGCTGGCGGCCGCGACCAAAGCGACGCGCAGCGAATATGAGGGCGTGCTGGCGGCCCTTGCCGGCTCCGACCGCAAGGCGGCGCTCGCCTTCGTCACCGATCTGATGTCGATCGCCGGCACCACCAATGTCGGCGGCCGCACCACGGCCGAGATCGCCGATCGCTTCCTCGAGCAATCGACGCTGAAGGGCGGCGCGCTGCCGCGCGAGGCGATCGCCGTGCTCAAGCGCTTCCTGTCGATTTCGGGCAATCCCGACGATGCCATCGCCGAGCTGCGCGCACTCACGACGGACGCAAAGCTCGATCTCGCGTCTGCGATCGATCAGTTCGAGAGCCGGGTCGGCTTCATGGCCGCGCGCGGCATCGACGTGAAGCAGACCCGCTTCTCGACCGCGTTCGGACGCGGGCTCGATTATTACACCGGCTTCGAATTCGAGCTGCATCACCGGGGTAACGGCGCCGAGCCGTTGGTCGCCGGCGGCCGCTATGACGGGCTGATGACCCAGCTCGGCTCGGCCGAGCCGATCCCCGCGGTCGGCTTCTCGGTCTGGGTGGACGCGCTGAACCGGATCGGCCGCAAGGCGGGAGCTTAAGTCATGAGCGCGCCATTCGTTCTGGCCGTTCCCTCCAAGGGCCGCCTGCAGGAGAACACCGAGGCCTTCTTTGCCCGTGCCGGCCTCAAGCTGTCGAAAGCCGGCGGCGCCCGCGACTATCGCGGCACCATCGCAGGGCTCGACAATGTCGAGGTCGCCTATCTCTCGGCGAGCGAGATCGCCTCGCAATTGTCCCGCGGTTTTGCCCATCTCGGCGTCACCGGCGAAGATCTCGTGCGCGAGAACATCGCCGATGCCGACAAGCGCGTGTCGCTGATCGAAGGCCTCGGCTTCGGCTATGCCGACGTCGTGGTCGCGGTGCCGCAGGCCTGGATCGACGTCCGCACCATGGCCGACCTCGACGACGTCACCACCGGCTTCCGCGAGCAGCATCACATGCGGATGCGTGTGGCGACCAAGTTCGTCAACCTCACCCGCGGCTTCTTCCAGGCTCACGGCATCACCGATTACCGCATCGTCGAAAGCGCGGGCGCCACCGAAGGCGCACCGGCGGCCGGCAGCGCCGAGCTGATCGTCGACATCACCACGACCGGCGCGACGCTCGCCGCCAATGGCCTGCGGGTGCTCGACGACGGCGTGATCCTGCGCAGCCAGGCCAATCTGGTGGCCGCCAAGGAGGCCGACTGGTCGCCGCAGGCGCGCGAGACGGCGCGTGTCATCCTCGATCACATCGCCGCAAGGGCGCGGGCCAACAAGTACCGCGAGGTCCGCACCCGCTTCCGGCAGTGCGATGCCGCCCTGCTCGGCGAAGCTCACAGCCGGTTCGGCGTGGAGGCCCCGTTCGGCGGCCCGACCTCGTCAGGCATGCTGACGCTGCACTGCCCACCGGGGCAGCTCTACGCGCTGGCGAGCTTCCTGCGCGAGCATGGCGCCGAGACCGTCTCGGTGGTCTCGCTCGACTACGTGTTCGACCGGCAGAACCCGCTGTTCGCCAGGCTCGAGGCGTTCCTACGGCGGTGAGCCCAACCTTTTTGAGCAGCTCCGTTCAGCGTAGCGACAGCAAACGGCTGCTACCATATGCTGTTGAGAAGACCTAAACGCCTCTGGAACCTTGATCGATGACGCTGGGCTCTGACGTTTCCGGCATGACGACCACCGCAGCCAACGCCGCAGCGAAGGGGCTGTCGATCGTCATCCCCGTCTACAACGAGGCGGCGGGCCTTTCGGCCCTGCACCAGCGCATCTGCGAGCTCGCCAAGACCCTGCGGCAGCGCTATCGCCTGTCTTGCGAGGTCGTCTATGTCGACGACGGCAGCAAGGATGCGACGCTGTCGATCGCGCGGACATTGCCGGCCGACGCAATCGACGTTCAGGTGGTGTCGCTGTCGCGCAATTTCGGCAAGGAGGCCGCGCTGATGGCGGGGCTGGACCATGCCCGCCTCGGCGCCGTCATGTTCATGGACGGCGACGGCCAGCATCCGCCGGCGCTCGTCGAACAGCTGGTGCGGCACTGGATCGATGACGGCTACGACGTTGTCTACACCGCCAAGGCGCATCGCGACAACGAGCCATTCCTGCGCCGGGTCGCGGTGCACGGCTTCTACGCGCTGATCAATTGGGGCGCCCGCCAGAAGATTCCCGAAGATGCCGGCGATTTCCGCCTGCTGTCGCCGCGCGCGGTCGCTGCGCTGAGGCAGCTGCCGGAACGCAACCGCTTCTTCAAGGGCCTCGCCAGCTGGATCGGTTTCCGCCAGATCCGTGTGGACTACGAGCCCGCAGCGCGTGCCCATGGCGTCACCACCTTCAACGCCGCGAGCCTGCTCGGCCTCTCGATCGAGGGCCTGACGTCCTTCTCGGTGGCGCCGTTGCGCTTCGCCAGCCTGCTCGGCGTCATTCTCGCCGGCGGTGCCTTCCTGTTCGGCCTCTCCATCCTCTGGGAGGTCTGGACCACAGGCAAGCAGGTCCCCGGCTATCCCTCGCTCGTGGTCGGCCTGATGACGATCGGCGGCGTGCAGCTCATCATGATCGGCATCGTCGGCGAATATATCGGAAAAATCCTCTCCGAGCTGAAGGCGCGGCCGATCTACTTCGTCGCCGAGCACAGCGAGAAGCATTTCGAGACCGGCAAGGCCGATGAGGCCGCGAGCAGGACGGCGGCCGAATGAGCGTGGCCGCGAGCCCGCGGCGGATCTGGCTCTGCGCCGACGATTACGGCATCAGCCCGGGCGTCAACCGCGCCATCCGCGACCTGATCGAACGCGGCCGCCTCAACGCCACGTCGGTGATGATGGTGGGGCCCGCGATCGCGCGCAGCGATGTCGAGGCGCTTTCTGCTTCGGCAACGAAAAGCCCGCGTTGCGCGATCGGATTGCACGTGACGCTGTCGGCGCCGTTCCGGCCGCTCACCATGCATTTCCGCCCCTTGGACGGCGACATGTTCCTGGCCTTTCCCAAACTGCTGCGCGCCGGATTGATGCGGCGGCTCGACCGTGAATTCATCCGCAACGAGGTGAAGGCACAGCTGGCCGCCTTCATGGACGCGTTCGGACGCGCCCCTGACTTCGTCGACGGTCACCAGCATGTGCAGCTCTTCCCGCAGGTGCGCGACGGCTTCGTCGATGCGGTGGTCGAGGCTGCGCCAAACGCCTGGGTGCGCCAGGGCGGCCGCGACCTGCCGCTTCGGCAGCGGCTGGCCTCACCGAAGGCCCTGGTGCTCGATGGTCTCAGCGCGCAATTCCGCCGCCGCGCCGGCGGTGCCGGCCTCAGCTTCAACCCCGGCTTCGCGGGCGCCTATGATTTTACGCGCGCCGCCGATTTCGGCGCGCTGATGCGGCAATTCCTGGAAGGCCTCCCCGACGGCGGCCTCGTGATGTGCCATCCCGGCTTCGTCGATGATGTCCTCACCGGCCTCGATCCCATGACCGACGTGCGCGAGCGCGAGCACGCCTATCTCGCGGGCGACGCTTTCGCGCTCCTGCTGGCGGACAGCAACGTGACACTGGGATGAACGGCGACAAGCGCGCCAGAGGCAGCTTGTCGCATACCGAAATTTAATCCGGCCGGCACTGTTGGGGCCACAATGGAACCCTACATCTCCTCTCGCGCTTGGTTTTGCGCGAAGGAGACAGATCATGACGCCGCAGGAACGCCAGCTCGTCGACGACCTTTTCGACCGGCTTTCAAAGCTGGAAAATGCACCGCGCGATCCCGATGCGATCGCCGCGATCTCCGACGGCCTGCGCAAGGCGCCCGGCGCCATCTACGCGCTGGTGCAGACCACGCTGGTCCAGGACGAAGCGCTGAAGCGCGCCAATGCCCGTATCCAGGAGCTGGAAGCGGCCCATGCGCCCGAGCAGGCGCAGTCCGGTGGCTTCCTCGACACCATGCGCGACACGCTGTTCGGATCGAGCACATCGCGCGGCTCGGTTCCGAACGTGCCGCCGCGTGAGCAGCGGCCGGTCTGGAACAGCGGCCAGGCGATGCAGCAGACGCAGCCGGGCTACGGCGCGCCGCCTTACGGGCAGGCCTACGGCCAGGGTCCGGGTCAGGGCTACGGCGCTGCGCCGGTCGGCGGTGGCGGCGGCTCGTTCCTCGGGACGGCGGCGGCGGCCGCGGCCGGCGTCGTGGGCGGCTCCCTGCTGCTCTCGAGCATCCGCGGCATGATGGGCGGACCGCACCAGCAGGCTTTTGGCGACACCAGCGCCCTTGGCGACCGCAGCCCCTGGAGCGGCGGCGACCAGTCCGGCGGCTCGCTCGCGCGCGATGCCGGGCTCGACGACATCGGCTCGAATCGGGATTCGCGTCACGGCTTCTTCGACCAGGCGTCGAACGAGCGCGACAACAACGACCAGAACTACGGCGACGATCGCGACGACAGCTTCGACACGGCCGACAACAGCGACTTCGGCGGCGATGACGACGGCGGCAGCGACTACGCGTAGGCCATTCGACCGACAGATGTGGAACGGCCGCCTCAGGGCGGCCGATTTCTTTTCAAGCAGAGCTCAATGCGTCTGCTCTACCACCTCCCGCAAAGAGGCCCGTTCGATATAATATGACTAGTGCATGCGGTTGTCGGACAGCACTGAGCAGAACGTCACGAGGTGCGCCTGGCTTCACCATGCCGAGCGAAATCGCTCTCCGACACACGCTGCCGTAGACTCCCGGATTTCCAAATTTGGACATGGGTGTTCAACTGGACGAACACGTTGCCAATGCCACACGCCGTGGCTGCCTCTCTTGGCATATCGGGGGTTTTGAGAATGAATCCACTTCAGCAGCGCATTGCGACCCTGAGCGACGTCACAACCCATCTCATCACCGAATTGTACGAGTTGGAGGGACTGCACGAGCGCGTCAGGAAGGCAGAGCTGTCGATGCGGCGGCTGAACCGCTCGGCTCGCGCACCTCATTCGGCTTCATCAACTCGTCGCCGCTCCGCGGTCCCTCGTCTCCGGTCGAGACACCGTCAGCAGACTTGACCATTCAGGCAGGCGCTCGCGGCGGCAGCGGCCCCTTCGATGCCGCGCATTTCGAGCCGGCGCGGCACGCGGATTCGATCGCTCCCTCGCGCGCATGGCGCTTCACATCACCACGACCTTGGTGCCGACATTGACGCGGCCGTAGAGGTCGATGACGTCCTCGTTGCGCATGCGGATGCAGCCGGAGGACACGTTGGTGCCGATGGTCCAGGGCTCGTTGGAGCCGTGGATGCGGTAGAGCGTCGATCCGAGATACATCGCGCGGGCGCCGAGCGGATTTTCCGGGCCGCCTTCCATGTGCCTGGGCAGATCGGGCCGGCGCGCGAGCATTTCCGCCGGCGGCGTCCAGTCCGGCCATTCGCGCTTGGCGGTGATCGATTTCACGCCCGACCAGGTGAAGCCGGGACGGCCGACACCGATGCCGTAGCGCAGTGCCCGGCCGTTGCCCTCGACGAGATAGAGGAACTTGTTCGGCGTATCGACCACGATCGTGCCGGGACTTTCCTTGCCGCTATAGCCAACGAGTTGTTTCTCGAATTTCGGATCGAACGGACGCTGCCGCGGATCGGCCGCCTCCTGCTGCAGAGAAGCGCCCTGCTGATATCCACCCTGCATCTGCGGCTCGCCCATCGGCGGCAGGCGCCGCTGGTCGTAATAGCCCGGCTGCTGCTGATACACCGGCTGCTCCGGCGCGTAGGCCGGGCCGCGGCCGGGGCCGTCGCCGAACAGGAATTCGATGAAGCCGCCGCCCATGTTGGAATTGGACGCGACGCGCACCGGTGCCGGCGGCACGCGCGGCTGGTAGAGCACCGCAGGCGGATCGTTCGGCACGCTGTTGTCGAAGGCGCTGGCCTCGTTCGCGCCGGCCATGAAGGTGCAAGCGCTGCCGAGCAGCGCCACAGACATTTTCTTGAACATCGACGTACTCTGTACTGTTTCGTCTAGATCACATGCGTCGTAGAGGGCCGGTGGCTGATCCGCGCCCTTCGACGTGGTCAATAAAAAGCAAAAGGCGTTTTGTTTGGTAAACGGAAAGCGCGTTTGGATTCACCACGTCGCGAGCGCGCCTGCAATTTGGCGATCAGCGTTTATTTTCGATGAATGCCGTGCGGCCATGGTTAATCGCTTCTTTGCACCGCGTCGCGCGACGCCGCACAACAGTTCCTGCTGTGAACTTCGTGTTAAATCGCTTCTGCCTACAAAGACGCGTGAGTGAGGTGGGGGGAGTATCCTGATGGCTGTTCACCGCAAACGTTTTCGCGTCGAAGATATCGTCGGCGGCGAGATGCCCATTGTCGACGTAACCGAAGAGGCTCCCCCGATGCACAGCGAGATCATGGCCGAGCTGCGCGCGATCCGCGCCCAGATGGCGAAGGGCATCGTCGCGGCCCCGCTGTCCGGCAGCGCCGCCATGGCTGCGATCGACGCCTCGACCGCGCAGGAGCTTGCCGAAGCGCGCACCATGCTCGAGACCTACAGGGCACAGATCGAGCAGTGCGAGAAGCTGAAGGTCGAGCTCGACCTCATCCATGACGCCATCGACCGCACCAAGCGCGAGATCGCGACGCTGCACGGCAAGAGCTTCGACGGCGGCGAGATGGCCAAGGTCAACGGCGAGCTCGGCGCGGTGGTCGGCGGCACCGAGCAGGCAACCCAGCAGATCCTCGAAGCCGCGGAATCGATCGACCAGGCCGCCAGCGCGATGTCCAAGGTGGACTCGATCGATCAGCAGAAGCGCCTTGCCGACGACATTCAGGAACGCGTCATCTCGATCTTCGAAGCCTGCAACTTCCAGGACCTGACCGGCCAGCGCATCAGCAAGGTCATGACCACGATGAAGTTCATCGAGCAGCACATCAATGCGATGATGGAGATCTGGGGCGGCGTCGACGCGATCAAGTCCCATGTCCCGGCGCAGGTCGACAACCGCAGCGAGGACGAGAAGCTCCTCAACGGCCCCAAGCTGGCCGGCGACATCGGCCACGCCTCGCAGGACGACATCGACGCGCTGTTCGACTGAGCGGGCGCGACATAGCAATAACAAAACGCCGGCCTGAGGGCCGGCGTTTTTGTTTTGTCTCTCGCTGCCATTCCGGGGCGGTCCGCAGGACCGAACCCGGAATCTCGAGGTTCCGGGTTCACGCTTCGCGTGCCCCGGAACGACAGAAGACTAGGCCCTCGGCGCGCAGCGGACGTAGACCATGTTGCCGTAGCGGGTGGCGGCGTCCTTGTCGATGAAGCGGGTGATCATGACGCGACCGTCGAAGGAGACGATCTCGCGGTCCTGCTCGCCGGGGGTCGGGCCGGCCGGTCCGATGTAGTTCTTGCCGCTCGGCGAGCCTTTCAGCCGCAGCTCCTGCGGCGTCGCCTGATCGGCGAGGTGCATGATCACGCCGCCGGAGGAGCCGGCGGTGATCACGTAGGGATTCTTGCATTGCTCGCGCGCCATCTTCTCGGTGCGGGCGCGGTCTGCCGGGTTCTGGAACGAGGCGAGGCCCCAGCGGCCGACGATCTCGTCGGCGCGGATGGTGGCCGGCATTTCGGGAGCAACGCCCGGTTCGGCCTCGGGCGGTGGCGAGGACGAGAAGGACGGCAGGCTCATGCCGCCGCCGCAGGCGCCCAGCAACAGCGCCAGACAAGAGGCGGCCGCCAGATTGGCAACCGTGCGCGCGTGAGCCGAACTGATCATGGCATTCCCCCGAACAAGACCATGGCCGCACTCCTCCCGCAGCCAAGCGCAAAACCGCTGCCGGAGCAATGACGTCGTTCTCTAAGCCGGCGCCCCGAGCGAGTTTCCAATGCCACCATCCTATATCCGCCTCAACAACCGCTTAACCACCTTTGCTTGACAGGATCGCGGCCAAGCCATATTTCCGGACGCACTATTAGCACTCGGAAAGCCCGATTGCTAAGCGCGCCGTTCGATCCTCGACCAGAGGGTGGACGGAAGCGCCGCCCCACCGACCCCACTACTTCGGAAGCGAGCCTCCAAAGGGAAACGTCATGGCTAAATCCAAATTTCGTCCGCTGCATGACCGTGTCGTGGTCAAACGTATCGACGCCGAGGAAAAGACCAAGGGCGGCATCATCATTCCGGACACCGCCAAGGAAAAGCCGTCCCAGGGCGAGGTCGTCGCCGTCGGCCCCGGCGGCCGCGACGAGACCGGCAAGCTGATCCCGATCGACCTCAAGGTCGGCGACCGCGTGCTGTTCGGCAAGTGGTCGGGCACCGAGGTCAAGATCGACAACGAAGAGCTCCTGATCATGAAGGAGTCGGACATCATGGGCGTGCTGGCCTAAGGCCAGCCGCCTGAACGGCCGCTGAATGCGCCGCTGTCATGCCCGGGCACAAGCGCGAAGCGCGTCTTCGCGCTAGATGACCCGGGCAGCCATCATTCTTCGCAAGATGATGGATTGCCGGGTCAAGCCCGGCAATGACGGAGAGAGCGCCGCACGGCACAAGACATCACACATCACGTAACACGAGGGATTGCAGACCATGGCTGCCAAAGACGTCAAGTTTTCCGGAGACGCGCGCGATCGCATGCTGCGCGGCGTCGACGTTCTCGCCAACGCCGTCAAGGTGACGCTCGGCCCGAAGGGCCGCAATGTCGTCATCGAGAAGAGCTTCGGCGCCCCCCGCATCACCAAGGACGGCGTCACCGTCGCCAAGGAGATCGAGCTCGAGGACAAGTTCGAGAACATGGGCGCGCAGATGGTGCGTGAGGTCGCCTCCAAGACCAACGACCTCGCCGGCGACGGCACCACCACCGCCACCGTGCTGGCCCAGGCGATCGTGCGCGAAGGCGCCAAGGCGGTCGCCGCCGGCATGAACCCGATGGACCTCAAGCGCGGCATCGACACCGCGGTGGCCGCCGTCGTCAAGGACATCGAGAAGCGCGCCAAGCCGGTCGCCGCCTCCTCCGAGGTCGCCCAGGTCGGCACCATCTCCGCCAACGGCGATGCCGCCATCGGCAAGATGATCGCGCAGGCGATGCAGAAGGTCGGCAACGAGGGCGTCATCACCGTCGAGGAGAACAAGTCGCTCGAGACCGAGGTTGATATCGTCGAGGGCATGAAGTTCGACCGCGGCTATCTCAGCCCCTACTTCGTCACCAATGCCGAGAAGATGACCGCCGAGCTCGAGGACGCCTACATCCTCCTGCACGAGAAGAAGCTCTCCGGCCTGCAGGCCATGCTGCCGGTGCTCGAAGCCGTGGTGCAGTCGGGCAAGCCGCTCGTCATCATCGCCGAGGACGTCGAGGGCGAGGCGCTGGCCACCCTGGTCGTCAACCGGCTCCGTGGCGGCCTGAAGGTGGCCGCGGTGAAGGCGCCGGGCTTCGGTGACCGCCGCAAGGCCATGCTGGAAGACATCGCGATCCTGACCGGCGGCCAGCTGATCTCCGAGGAGCTCGGCATCAAGCTCGAGAACGTCACGGTGAAGATGCTCGGCCGCGCCAAGAAGGTGGTGATCGACAAGGAGAACACCACGATCGTCAACGGCGCCGGCAAGAAGCCCGACATCGAGGCCCGCGTCGGCCAGATCAAGGCCCAGATCGAGGAGACCACCTCGGACTACGACCGCGAGAAGCTGCAGGAGCGTCTCGCCAAGCTCGCCGGCGGCGTCGCGGTGATCCGCGTCGGCGGCGCCACCGAGATCGAGGTCAAGGAGAAGAAGGACCGCGTCGAGGATGCGCTCAACGCCACCCGCGCCGCGGTGCAGGAAGGCATCGTCCCCGGTGGCGGCGTCGCGCTGCTCCGCGCCAAGAAGGCGGTCGGCCGTCTCACCAACGCCAATGACGACGTCCAGGCCGGCATCAACATCGTGCTGAAGGCGCTGGAGGCCCCGATCCGCCAGATCTCCGAGAACGCCGGCGTGGAAGGCTCGATCGTGGTCGGCAAGATCCTGGAGAACAAGTCCGAGACCTTCGGCTTCGACGCCCAGAACGAGGACTATGTCGACATGGTCGAGAAGGGCATCATCGATCCCGCCAAGGTGGTGCGCACCGCGCTGCAGGACGCCTCCTCCGTGGCCGGCCTGCTGGTCACCACCGAAGCCATGGTCGCCGAGCTGCCGAAGAAGGAAGCTCCGCCCGCCATGCCCGCCGGCGGCGGCATGGGCGGCTTCTGAGCCTTTCGTTCCGTGACAGAGTTGCGAAGGCCGCCACCGGGCGGCCTTCTTTTTTGCCGACCCTGGCCGTCTCGCTTTCCGATTCAAACAGCGGCCAAAACCCACTACGTTGGCGCGCCGATTCTGATTGTTTGGGCATGATCCGCTCGGAAACCGCTTCACACGTTTCCGGATCATGGCCGTTGCGCGAGGATGTCATCGATGCGTGCGCTTCTGGTTTGTTCGACGGCCGTTCTGGCGGCCCTGCTCGCCGTTCCGCCGCAGGCGTCCGCCCAGATGAAGCTGTCACCGAAGGCGGCCGCGCCGGGCGGAACCGAGACGCGCTATTTCACCTCGATCGACGGGCTGATGGACGGCAATGCCGACGTGATCCTGAAGGAGACGCGCCAGGGCAAGACGCTGACCGCGGCGGTGCTCGACGTCTGCTACCCCATCGCGAAGAACTCCGACCGCAAGGACCGCTTCGTCGTCAACCTCCAGGTCGCGGGCCAGACGCTGACCGGAACGACGCAGAGCGTCGGGCAGAAGTCGCCGGTCAGCGTCAAGCTGACGCGCAAGCAGTCCGGCGACATGTTCGAATTCCGTGGCCAGATCGCGATCGGCCAGGCGGTGACCGAGGTCACCTCGCCGGACAATTCCGATCTCAGCGAAAAGGAATTCCTGGACAGTCAGACCTCCGACGACGGCATCACGCCGCAGCCGAAGGATTTCACCGACGTCTCGCCGGAGGCGATCGCGGTCAAGGTCAAGCTCGACGCGGCGACCGACTTCCTGAAGAGCCTGAAGGGCCAGGAGGTCGAGGTGATGCTGGCGAGCCTCAATGTCGGCTGCGATGCGCTGCGCGCGGGCGAGCAGACCATCAACATGTCTGTCGACCCGGAGCGCGCCGGCGCGCTGCTTGCGAAGTTCAAGGCGATGCCCGGCGTCACGGCCGCGGGCTGGACCGCGGGCATGACCGAGATGGACCGCACCATCCGCTTCGGCGCGGCGGACTGGCGCGAGGGCGACAGGATCAACAAGGGCAAGCTGGCAACGGCGGTCGCGAACGTGCTGAGCAGGACGCTGGCGGCAAAGCTGGTCTCTCAAGACTTCAACCCGGCCACCGGCAAGCTCAAGCTGGTGTTCAAGCGCCCGAACCAGGACTACCCGGCGCTCGAACTCACCGACACGATCGAGGTCGCCGGCCTGGTCTCGCCCGACAAGCCGGGTACCACCGACAAGCTCATGCTCTGGATCGGCAGCCCGGTGACGACGACGGCCGACGAGGGCAGCGGTGCCCGGCTCAATCTGTCCGACAATGCGAACTCGGACGAAGAGGGCGATCTGCCCGACGACAACGGCTCGATCGAGGCGCTCGTCAAGGAGCTGAAAGGCCAGCGCTGGGACGCCGACAAGTCGGTGTGGAAGTAGGCTCTCGTGCCCCGGACGCAGCGCGAACGCGCTGCGAACCGGGGCCCAGAGGCCACAAGCGAAGTCGCGGATGCGAAACTGGGTCCCGGCTCTGCGGCGCATCGCTTGCGCGAGGCGCCTTGTCCGGGACACGAGAGCGACGTTCGAGAGAGCTAATTCCCCGTCGTCCTGAAGCGCAGCGGCTTCGGGCCGATCAGCGTCAGCACGTCGCCCTGGCGCTTCCAGGTCTCGACGCTGCCGAGGGCTGCGACGAGCTCGTCGTCGGCCTGTGCTCTCGCCGGCGGACAGTTGCGGTCCTGGATCTGGCCGGGGACGAAGATCACGGTGTTGCCGGCGACCGAGAACTGGCCCTTGCCGCCCTTGCACCAGAGCTCCAGCACGACCTCGCCATTGTCGCCGATCTCGATGTTGGGAATCCGCTTCGAGCCTGCCTGCGGCGACGCTTCCAGCGTCATCTCGGTGCCGAAGGGAAACCCCTCCTCCGCACGCGCGAGCGTGGACATCGCGAGCATTGCAACCGCCGCACACAGCAAGCGCAGAAGCGAAACCATGAGACCTCTCGACCGACCTGATTTGCGGCACCTTCTATAGGACCGCCGTGCCGTTGAGAAGGTTCGTGGCAGGTGCAAAAAATCCCCGCGGGGGACGAACCTCGCGGGGATTATTGGACCCGGCGCAGTCCGCTACTTCAGGACGAGCGCCGTGAACGGCCAGACATAGGCCTGCAACGTCACGAGCACGCCGACGAGGCACGCCAGCACGATCGAGTGCCAGAACACGAAGCGCAGGATGGTTCCCTCATGGCCGTACCAATTGGTAGCGGTGGAGGCGACCACGATCGACTGCGCGTCGATCATCTTGCCCATCACGCCGCCGGAGGAGTTCGCCGCGCCCATCAGGATCGGCGACAGGCCGAGCTGCTCGGAGGTGATCTTCTGCAGGTTGCCGAATAGCACGTTGGAGGCGGTGTCCGATCCGGTCAGCGCCACGCCCAGCCAGCCGAGCAGCGTGCCGAAGAAGGGATAGAGCACGCCGGTGGCGGCGAACGCCAAGCCAAGCGTGGCGTCGACGCCGGACAGGCGCGTCAAGGTGCCGATCGCGAGCATCGCCGAGATCGTGATCAGCGAGATCGCGCAGAGCCGAATGGTGCGGCCATACTGCGTCACGAGCTTGCCCGGACCGACGCCCATCAGGAGGCCGGAGATGATGGCCGCAATCAGCATGCCCGTGCCGGTGAAGGACAGGTAGGTGAAGGCGAACACCGCGCTCTCCTTGGTCGGCCCTGGCGCAACCGGCGGCATCTTGTTGATCATCTGGTGCAGCTCGGGAACGGGATAGTTCCAGACGAAGATCGAGTTCGCCCAGGCCTTGAAGGCGCCGTTGCCCCAAACCAGCATCACGACGCAGACGATGATCCACGGCAGCAGCGCGCTCCAGAGCTCCGCTTGCGTCAGCGGGGTTTTGTCGAGCGGCTTCGCCGGCGTCATGGTCGCCGCCGATTCATCGTGTCCACGCAGCTCCGGCGACAGCCAGAGCTGCCTCGGGTGCCATACCTTCAGGAACAGGATCAGCGCCCCCATCGAGATCAGCGACGCGCCGATGTCGACGATCCAGGGATTGATGTGGTTCGAGATCACGTATTGCGGGATCGCGAACGACACGCCGGTGACGAGGATCGCCGGCCAGACGTCCTTCATGCCCCGCCAGCCCGCGAACGCCCACACCACCCAGAACGGCACGATCAGCGAGAAGAACGGCAATTGCCGTCCGACCATGGCGCCCAGGATGTAAGGATCGAGGCCGGTGACCGAGGCGAGGCCCTGGATCGGCGTGCCCAGCGCGCCATAAGCGACCGGCGCGGTGTTCGCGATCAGCGACAGGCCGGAGGCCGCGAGCGGCGAGAAGCCGAGCCCGATCAGCACCGCGCCCGTGATCGCGACCGGCGTGCCGAAGCCCGAGGCGCCCTCGAAGAACGCCCCGAACGAGAACGCGATCAGCAGCAATTGCAGCCGCCGGTCCTCGGTGACGCCGCCGACCGCGCGCTTGAGCAGCTCGAAGCGCCCGGTGGCCACCGTGACCTGGTAGAGGAAGATGACGTTGAGGACGATCCAGCCGATCGGGAAGAACCCGGTGACGATGCCCAGCACCGAAGCGCGGATCGACATGTTCGCCGGCATGGTGAAGACGAAGATCGTGATCAGGTTGGTCACGATCACGGCGATGACGGCTGCGATATGCGCTTGGACGCGGCCGCTCGCGATCAGCACCAGCAGCGTGACGACGGGCACCGCCGCCGCGATCGTGGACAGCACCGGGCTGTGCAGCGGATCATAGATTTGATTCCACATGGCCTTCCTCACCCACGCATGTTTGCGGCAGGCGGCCCGCGTGGATGAGCCGGTCCTGCTTGACGCTGGAAGCGATAACCCCCGCGTTGGACGTGAATTCCTCGCGAAGGCAGCGGTTCCCGGCCGCTCACAAGGTCGCGAAGTCCCGGAGCACCCTACCCCGCGCCATCGCACCCCATGCTAGGGTTGCGGGCTGCGACAAGCCAACGCAAATTGCAGACCTTGCGACTTTAGTCTAAGTGCGCCCATTTCCGCCGTTGCCTCAAGTCGTTGGCTCCGGGCATTTGTGCACATCCCCCGAGGAGACCCTGCTCTGTGAAGAATATCAGCGCCACGCTCGCGATCGTCTGGCGAATCGCCGCCCCCTATTTCCGATCCGAGGACAAATGGGCCGGCCGCGGCCTGCTCGCGGCCGTGGTCGCGATGGAGCTGGCGCTGGTCGCGATCGACGTGCTGGTGAACCAGTGGCAGAACCGGTTCTACAGCGCGCTCCAGAACAGCGACTGGGACGCGTTCGTCACGCAGATCTGGATCTTCGTCGCGCTGGCCTCGACCTATATCGCGCTGGCGGTCTACAAGCTGTACCTGAACCAATGGCTCCAGATCCGCTGGCGGCAATGGCTGACGCGACATTATCTCGGCGAGTGGCTGGCGGGCTCGACGCATTATCGCATGCAGCTCAAGGGCGATGCGGCCGACAACCCGGACCAGCGCATCACCGAGGACGTCAAGAACTTCGTCGAGCAGACGCTGACCATCGGGCTCGGCCTGCTATCGTCGATCGTGACGCTGTTCTCCTTCGTCATCATCCTTTGGGGCCTTTCCAACGCCGCACCGCTGCGCCTGTTCGGCACCGATGTCATGATCCCCGGCTATCTGTGCTGGGGCGCGCTGATCTACGCGATCTTCGGCACCGCGCTGACGCACTGGATCGGCTCGCCGCTGGTCAATCTCAATTTCGAGCAGCAGCGCTATGAAGCCGACTTCCGCTTCAACCTCGTCCGCGTGCGCGAGAATTCCGAGCAGATCGCGCTGCTCAGGGGCGAAGGCGCCGAACGTGCCCGCCTGCTGGATCGCTTCGGCTTCGTGATCGCCAATTGGTACGGCATCATGAGCCGGACCAAACGCCTCACCGCGTTCACGGCCAGCTACCAGCAGGCCGCCGTGCTCTTTCCCTACGTGCTGGTGGCGCCGGCCTTCTTCGCCAAGAAGATCCAGCTCGGCGACATGATGCAGACCGCATCCGCCTTCTCCAGCGTCCAAGGCGCGCTGTCGTTCTTCGTCACGGCCTACCGGTCGCTGGCGGAATGGCGCTCGATCGTTGCACGTCTCGACGGCTTCGAGATGTCGGTCGCCTCGGCCGTCAATTTGCCGGCGCATGAGCCTGCGATCGCGCTGGAGGTCGCCGGCCGCCAGGTCGACCTCGCGCAGCTCTGCGTGAACCTGCCCAACGGCACGCCGCTGGTGGCCGCCAAGGCCTTCACGGTTCAGGCCTCGGAGCGCGTGCTGGTGACCGGACCGTCCGGCTCCGGCAAGTCCACGCTGTTCCGGGCCATCGCCGGCATCTGGCCGTTCGGCACCGGCACGGTCGTCGTCCCGGAGAAGGCAAAGCTGATGATGCTGCCGCAGCGGCCCTATTTCCCGGTCGGCGTGCTGCGGGATGCTGTAGTCTATCCGGCAGCGTCCGGTGCGTTCGACACCGCGCAGATCCGCGACGCCCTGATCGCAGTCGGGCTGCCCGATCTCGCCGAGCGGCTCGCGGAGGACGGCCACTGGAACCGGATGCTTTCGCTCGGCGAGCAGCAGCGTCTCGGGCTTGCGCGCGCGCTGCTGCATGCGCCGGACTATCTGTTCCTGGACGAGGCCACCGCCTCGCTCGACGAGCCGTCGGAAGCCCGGCTCTACCGGCTGCTGACGGAGAAGCTGCCGCAGGCCACCATCGTCTCGATCGGCCACCGCTCGACGCTCGACGCCTTCCACACCCGCAAGGTGACGCTGGTGAAGGACGGAGCGATCCACGTCGTCGGCGGCGAGCGGGCTGCGGCGGAGCCGAGCGCCGCTCGCTGAGGCACAAAGGGCGCGGCGCCCACCTCCTCTCATGTCCCGGACAAGCCGCAACGCCCTTGAGCGTTGAGGCGCAGAGCCGGGACCCACGGTGCCAAGGATGGACCCAAGGATGGGCCCCGGCTCTGCAGCGCACCGCTGAAGGAGCGTTGCCATAGCGCGTCGAAGACGCGCGTAAACGCGCTTATGGCGTCCGGGGCACAGAACGAGACGCGGCTCACATCCATAAATCAATACTGCAACCGCAATCACGGAGTGTGAGGCGTCAGCGCCAGCAGCCCCACACTTCGCGCTCTCGCCCAGCGGTGGAACACCTTCCCATCCGCCCCCCAAAAGCAAAAGGGCGGCAGGTTGCCCTGCCGCCCTCGCGAAGTCGTTTCAGGAAGAAACTTACTTCAGATTGGTCGCCGCCGTCAGGTCGAACGAGAGCTTGGCGATACCGGCCGCGCCGCACCAGTTGGAGCCGACGCCGCTCGGATTGATCGGCGTCAGGAAGGTGCCGCTCGAAGCGGTGATGTTGCCGCGCGCCGAATAGTCGCTGGTGAAGGCGTTGCAGTCGCCCTTCGACAGGTCGGTGTCGGAGTAGCGCAGGTCGAGGGTCATGATCTTGTAGGTGAAGCCGATGCCGATGTTCCAGGTGTTGTAGTCGGCGTACTTGATGCCGTTCGGGAACGCAAAGGTACCATAGAAGCTGTCGGACGTGCCGAGCCACTGCCGGCCGAACTCACCCGACACATACATGCCGACGCCGCTCGAGCCGAAAATCGTGCTGGGAGCAGTAAATTTGCCCACGATCGAGGTGTAGTTGCCCCAAGCTCCCGAGTTCAGGAAGCTCGGCGTGTAGTATTCATTGAGGCCGAACGACCAGTTGTCGTTCACCGTATAGGTGAACTTGCCGTAGACTTCGAAGAAGCTCAGATCCTTCTTGATCACGTTGGTGTTGAGCAGGGCCTTCTCGGCACACTCTGCACCCTGGAAGTTACCGGCGAAATCGATCGCAGGCGCGCCATAATAGCAGGTGCCACCCGGATAGAGATAACCCCAGACACCGATGTCGAAGGCGAAGGCGCCGAAGGTCGGGCGGATACCGCCGTAGACGTCGATCTCGGCCGCCGCGCGGTTCGGGAAGGAGATGCTCTCACCCGCGACGCCGAAATAGAGCTGGAGGTCCTTGGTGACGTTGTAACGGGGCTCGATATAGGCCGCGACCGAGGGCTTGTGGTTCGACTGGGTGATGCCGCGGAAGATGTAGTCGCTCATGATCGCGCCGCCGAAGGCGATATCCCACGGATCGAAGGCCGGCGGCGGCGGGGCTTTCAGTGCCTTTACGCGCAAATCCGCTGCGAAGGCGGAACCCGTCGTCACCATTGCCAGCGCCGTTGCCAACAAAGCCACTTTTTTCATTTCGATCCCCATTTACCCGTTCTTACTTGCCAGCCGGATCCCGGAAGCCCCCCGGAACGTGCGACCTGTCTGCAAAATTGCGTTACTGCGACAATCTGGAGCGAGGCTAGCGAACGGTGAAGCAAAAAGCGCGGGCATCTGCCGACTTTTTAGGCGTTTTGACGGTTTCACGAAAGGTTATCAGCCTGTGTGGCTTCTCGATCACATTATTTGCCCTCCAAAGGGCACAGCAGACCCGTGTAAGCCCGGGGACCACCCGGCGGCGTGACATCTGCGCTTACGAATCAAGGCTGGGGTGGACACCGCGGCCGAGGCCGGCTTGCGGCGATGCAAAAAGGCCGCAGCACCGGGATGCCGCGGCCTTCTTGTTACAGTCCAAGCTGCAGTCGCAAGTTACAGTCCGAAGTGACAGTCCGCAGGCGATGAAAGGTCGCCTTCCTACCCCTGTCCCTCGGCCGGCGCCGCTTCCGCAGAAGACGAAGGCATCGCCCAGCTTGTCTCGGCGGGCGCCGGAGTCTCCGCCGGTGCCGACGGCTTCGGAGCAGGCGCTGCCTTCGCCTTCTTCGGTGCCGCCTTCTTCGCGGCCTTCTTCGGAGCAGCCTTCTTGGCCGCCGCCTTCTTTGCTGTCTTCTTGGCAGCCTTCTTCGGGGCGGCCTTCTTGGCAGATTTCTTCGCGGTCTTCTTGGCTGCCTTCTTCTTCGTCGTCTTCTTCGCGGTCTTCTTCGCCGCTACGGCCTTTTTGGCCTTCTTGGCCTTCTTGCTTTTCTTCTTCTTCGCTTTCGCCATCGTGGTCCTCCTGTTGCCGCCGAACAATGGTCGATCGGGCGTCTTCAGTCGTCACCTCGGGAGGACAGTTCAGGCTCCTGAAAGCTCAAACCTGCGCGTTCAGTGCCGGCCGCGCCCCGCCCGTCGCCCAATCGAGAAGCTCAATCGTGTGTACGACCGGAACTGACGTGCCACTGGCAATCTGCACCATGCAGCCGATATTGCCCGCGGCAATCATGTCCGGCTTGACGCTCGCGATGTTGGCGACCTTGCGATCACGCAACCGGCCCGCAAGCTCGGGCTGGAGAATGTTGTAAGTCCCCGCCGAACCGCAACACAAATGGCTCTCGGGCACATCTTTCACCACGAATCCATTCTTGGAAAGCAATTCTTTCGGAAGGCCTGTGATTTTCTGTCCATGCTGCAACGAACACGCGGAGTGATAGGCGACGACGATGTCGTCCGCTCTCGCCGCCGTCGCAAGCTCGAGGCCGGCGACGTATTCGGTGATGTCCTTGGCGAGCGCCGACACCTTCGCCGCATCGGCCGCGAACGCTGTGTCCTCGCGCAGGAGATAGCCGTAATCCTTGATCACCGTGCCGCAGCCGGAGGTCGTCACCAGGATGGCATCGAGCCCCTCGCCGGCCATTTCCTTCCGCCACGCCGCGACGTTGGCGCGAGCCCGCGCCAGCGCATCCTGGTCGTTGCCGAGGTGATGGGTCAGCGCGCCACAGCACTGCTCGTCCCGGACCAGGACAACCTCGATGCCATGGCGGGTCAGGAGACTGATGGCGGCCTGGTTGATGCGGGGCGCCAGCACCTGCTGGGCGCAGCCCTGGAGCAGCGCCACGCGTCCGCGCTTCTTGCCGAGCGCTGCGAACACGCTGCCGGCGGCAGGCCCTGCGGGCGGCAGCCGGTTCGGCGCCAGCGCCAGCATCGCCTTGATCCGCTGGATCAAGCCGGGCGTCGCCGAAGGCCGGGGCGTCGGCAGCAAGACCCCCAGCGGACGGGCGAGCCGCGCCAGCCACATGCTGATGCGAAAGCGCTGCGGGTCCGGCAGGACGAAGGCCAGCACCTGGCGCAACAACCGCTCGGCCAGCGGCCGCCGATAGCGCTGCTCGATCCGGACCCGGGCCTGGTCGACGAGGTGCATGTAGTTGACGCCCGAGGGGCAGGTCGTCATGCAGGCAAGGCACGACAGGCAACGGTCGATATGCTTGACCACGTCGGCGGTCGGCGCCTGGTCCTTCTCCAGCATCTCCTTGATCAGATAGATGCGGCCGCGGGGGCTATCGAGCTCGTCGCCGAGCAGCACATAGGTCGGGCAGGTTGCGGTGCAGAAGCCGCAATGGACGCAGGCGCGCAGGATCTTGTCGGCTTCCGCGATATCGGGGTCGGCGAGCTGCGCCAGTGAGAATTCGGTCTTCATCGGCCAGCGCTCCGCGTGAGCCGTCCCCGGTTGAGAATGGTCTTCGGATCGAAGCTGGCGCGCACCCGCTCGCTGAGTGCCGCAATACCCGGTGCTTGCGGATGGAACACATCGACGTCGCGCCTGACATCATCAGTCGCCCGGATCAGCGTGGCATGTCCACCGACCGCGTTCGCGCGCGTGCGCACGAGCGCGGCATGCGCGTCCGACTTCGGCGGGAGCGCCGCCCAGATCAGACCGCCGCCCCAATCGTAGATCACATCGCCGCCCGTCTCGCGCGCCAGCTGCGTGCCGAGCGTCGCGCCCGAGGCCGGCGGGCAGACGATGCGCCAGACCGGCCAGGCGCCGAGCGCACCGCTGGCCGCGAACGGCAGCACGTCGCGAATCGCGGTCCACAACGCCGCGGATGCCACGTCCTCGATCAGCGTCGCGGCTCCAAACGGCGCCAGCAATTCGCGCAGCGAGCCGGCGCGGTGCGCGGCAGACGCGGTGATGCCTTCGAGCCGCAGCACCGTCAGCGCCTCGCCCTCCCCCGCGAGATCGCCCAGGCCCTCGGTCTTGGCCCGGAGCGCCGATTTCGGCAGATGCGCGGCGGCCGAGACGTCGAAGGGCGAGCCGAGCGCCGCGGTCATGGCCTTGTTGGCGGCGGCATCATCTAACCCGCGCAGCAGCAGCGTCCGCTCGGCCTCGGGCTTGGGCATCACCTTCAGCGTGACCTCGGTCATCACCGACAACGTGCCCCAGGACCCCGCCAACAGCTTGCAGAGGTCGTAACCGGTGACGTTCTTCACCACCTTGCCGCCGGTCTTGAAGCTGTCGCCGAAGCCGGAGACCGCATGCGCGCCCAGCAGGTGATCGCGCGCCCCGCCCGCCCTGATCCGCCGCGGCCCGGCGAGCCCGGCCGCGATCATGCCGCCGATGGTGCCTGACAACGGCGTGCCGAGCAGCGGCGCGGTATCCATCGGCTCGAAGGCGAATTGCTGGTTCTTGGCATCGATCAGCGCCAGCACGTCGGCGAGCGGCGCCCCGGCCTGGAGCGTGATGATGAGCTCGTTCGGCTCGTAGGAGGTGACGGCATTGAGCGCGGAGACATCGAGCACGGCATTGGTCGCCATCGTATGGCCAATGCTGCGCTTACCGCCATGGCCGATGATCTCGAGCGGCTGCTCATTGGCAATCGCCGCGCGCACCACCTCTTCGACGTCTTTGGCGTCTCTGACCTTGAGCGTATCCACGGGAAAAGGCGGTAGCGAAATTCGCGCAGGAAATCAATTCGACGCGTGACGGAACGCTGGGCGATATGCGCCCTACGATCTTCATCGAGCCATCGTGGAACGGTGCCGCTGCTGGCGAAGCGCGAGCGGGCGCAGTACGCGCTGCTGTGAGTGATCTTCTTCCTTCTCGCATGCAAGTCAGGGGCGCTCGCCTTTGAGATGTGGACTGTGGGCATCGACTTTCTCCACAGCGTCATGGCCGGGCTTGTCCCGGCCATCCACGCCCTTCCACGCAGCAAAAGAACGTGGAGGCCCGGGACAAGCCCGGGCATGACGACCTCTGCAAAATTCAACTGCGATTGCCCTGCTTTGCCGAGGAAGTGCACCGTCACTGCCGACTAAAACCGCGGCAAATCCGGGAACGCCAGCTTGCCCGCGTGCACGTGCATGCGGCCGAGCTCGGCACAGCGGTGCAGGGTCGGAAATACTTTCCCGGGATTGAGCAGGCCCTGCGCGTCGAAGGCGCATTTCAGGCGCTGCTGCTGGTTGAGGTCGATCTCGCTGAACATGTCGGGCATCAGGTCGCGCTTCTCGATGCCGACGCCGTGCTCGCCGGTGAGCACGCCGCCGAACTCGACGCAGGCGCGCAGGATGTCGGCACCAAAAGCCTCGGCGCGCTCGATCTCGCCGGGTTTGTTGGCATCGTAGAGGATCAAGGGGTGCAGATTGCCGTCACCGGCGTGGAACACGTTGGCGCAGCCGAGCTGGTACTTTTCCGAGAGCTCGCGGATGCGGGCGAGCGCCTTCGGCAGCGCGCCGCGCGGGATCGTGCCGTCCATGCAGAGATAATCGGGCGAGATGCGGCCCACCGCGGGGAACGCTGCCTTGCGGCCGGCCCAGAACAGGTTGCGCTCGGCCTCGGAATTGGAAATCTGCAGCGTCACCGAGCCGCAGCCTCGTGCGATGGTCTCCACCCGCGAGATCAGCTCGTCGACCTCGATCTTGGGCCCATCGAGCTCGATGATGAGCAGCGCTTCCACATCGAGCGGATAGCCGGCATGCACGAAGGCCTCCGCGGCGTGAATCGCGGGCTTGTCCATCATCTCCATGCCGCCGGGAATGATGCCGGCGCCGATGATGCGGGCCACGCATTCGCCGGCCGCCTCGACTTGCGCAAAACCCACCATCAGCGCACGCGCCGTCTCCGGCTTCTGCAGGATGCGCACCGTGATCTCGGTGATGACGCCGAGCAGGCCTTCGGAACCGGTGATGACGCCCATCAGGTCATAGCCGGGATTCTCGCACCCCTTGCCGCCGATGCGCAGGATCTCGCCGCTCATCAGCACGATCTCGCAGCCGAGCACGTTGTTGGTGGTCATGCCGTATTTCAGGCAGTGCACGCCGCCGGAATTCTCCGCCACGTTGCCGCCGATCGAGCAGGCGATCTGCGAGGACGGATCGGGTGCGTAATAGAAGCCGGCATGGGCGACCGCCTGGCTGATCGCGAGATTGGTGACGCCGGGCTCGGTGACGACGACGCGGTTGTCGAAATCGATCTCGCGGATGCGCTTGAACTTGCCGAGGCCGAGCAGCACGCCGTCCTCGAGCGGCAGCGCGCCGCCGGACAGCGAGGTGCCGGAGCCGCGCGGTACCACTTTGATGTTCTGCGCAGCACAATATTTCAGGATGAGCGAGACCTGCTCGGTCGTATCCGGCAGCACCACGACCATGGGCGGCTGCCGATAGGCGGTCAGCCCGTCGGATTCATAGGCCCGCATCTCGGCGAGGCTGTCGATCACGCCTTCGCCCGGCACGATGGCGCGCAAGGCGGCGACGATTTCGCTGCGACGCGTCAGCACGGCCTGGTCGCTTGCGGGCATCATGATGGCCATTTTAAGAAGCCCTCGTCCGACGGATGGAATTGTCTCGGCAAATCAATCATGTCTTGCCGTCTTTGGGTAGGTCCTCCGAAGGTCCCATTGCTTTGTTGCAGCGCAAGTTCTCTCTGGGGCAAGTCTGCTAGCAGGAAACCTGTCAAGGTTTCGCGGCTTGTCCACTTGCATCGGACCTGCCAAAACCACGACCCTCCATCTGACCCGGGAAGAGACGAAGAGCACACTTATGACAAAACTGACTTTGGGCGCGCTGACGATCCTCACCGTCATTGCCACCGCACCCGCCGCGATGGCGCAGGATGTCGCGGCCGGCAAGACATCGTTCAACAAGTGCCTGGCCTGCCACGCGATCGGCGAAGGCGCCAAGAACAAGGTCGGCCCCGAGCTCAACGGCCTCAACGGCCGCAAGTCGGGCACGGTTGAG
This sequence comes from Bradyrhizobium sp. CB1015, assembly GCF_025200925.1. Taxonomy (GTDB): domain Bacteria; phylum Pseudomonadota; class Alphaproteobacteria; order Rhizobiales; family Xanthobacteraceae; genus Bradyrhizobium. The sequence continues at coordinate 7,781,409 of NZ_CP104174.1, forward strand.
GGCTATAGCTACTCGGACGCGAACAAGAATTCCGGCATCACCTGGGACGAGGCCACGTTCAAGGAGTACATCAAGGACCCCAAGGCCAAGATCCCCGGCACCAAGATGGCGTTCGCCGGCATCAAGAACGAGACCGAGATTAACAATCTCTGGGCCTTCCTTGCCCAATACGACAAGGACGGGAAGATCAAGCAGTAAGCGGGCAAAGGCGGCCGAGCTTCGGTTCTGATTGGATCAGAACCGAAGCTCCTCTTTGTTATTTTGACGCGCTTTCTTCACGCGAACCGGTTTCCACTTCGCTCGAAAACGCTTTAGTCGGCGGCCGCCTGCGCCGGGGCGATGTGTCCTATCATCGTCTCGATCTCCGCCTTCACGAGATCCGGCACGGCGTTCTGCACCATGTGGCCGAGATCGGGCAGCACGATCAGCTTTGCATTCGACACCGCCGCGGCGAACGGGCGCGCGTGGATGCTGGTTCTCACCGTCTTGTCGGGCTCGCCGGCGATGATCGTGACCGGCGCATTGATCTCGCCATAGCGCGCGACTTGCGCGGCAACCGACTCCTTCAGCGTCACCAGATCATAGGCATTGGCGATGAACTCGCGTGGGCGCAGCAGGAGCGGCGTCGCCGAGTCCTGCACGAAACCGTCCGGCATCGTCTGCGGCAGGAACACGTTGCGGGCCCCGGCTTCGGTGACGAAATAGCCGAGCGGCAGCGTGATCGTGTAGGCGAGCAGCGGGCCGATCACGGGCGTTGCGATCAGTTCATTGTAGCGCCCGACGCCGCCGCGCCAGGGATGGGTGACGGGCGCGAGCATCACGAGGCCGGCAACGCGGTGCGGATGATCGAGCGCGATCCGAGCGCCGAGGGCGCCGCTCCAGGAATGCACCACGAAGACCGCGCGATCGATCCCGAGCTTGCCAAGCGCCTCGTCGATCATGCGCGCCTGAATCTGCGGCGTGCAATCCTGGCGGCTTGCGCGCGTGCTCCAGCCATGGCCGGGGCGGTCGATCAGAATCACGCGGTGATCGCTGGCGAGGAGATCGCCAAGCGGCCGTCGCATCGCTTCGAGATTGGAGCTCGCACCGTGCAGCATCACGATCGGCAGGCCAGCCTCGCGCGGGCCGAGATCGACGACATGAAGCGTCGCGCCGTCGACCTCGATCATGCGGCCCTGCGGCGGAAAGGCGCGCTGCACGGCGACGATTCCGGCCTGCGTGAGCAGCGCCAGCAGAACCAGCGCCGTCACGACTGACATCACGACCATGGAGAGAATCCGGGTGATCCTGGGCACGGGGCAGTTACGGGTCTGCTCGGGCGGCAGTTTCGCCGCCGGCAGTCAGCGCTTCCACTGAAAATGCAAGGGCTGTGGATATGTGCATAATTGGCGATCGAGAAAACTCAACGAAATCAGGGCTGTTCTAATCGGCACGCAAGCTTCGGACCGGCTTCATGCAGGCGTCATCGCGGCTTCCATATAATCGCCATGGTCGGTTCCGCCATCTAGGCGCGGATGGGCGCCGATCCTCCTCGCAGCTTCAGGAGATGCGGGAAAGACCGGCAGGATTTGTCCTGGTTTGAACCGGAGAATTTTCGATGAGCTTCAGATCGAACGACACTGCAATCGACGAAATCGTCGCGAGCTGCAACGGCGACCTGCGCGGTGCCGTGCGGGCGCTGCTCCTGATCAACGAGCATCTCGAGGCGGAGCTTGCCAAGGCTTACGCCGCGGCCGCCGACCGCGGCTTGGTCGAGCGCGGCGGCAGCGTCCTGCATTGAGCGCGAGCTAGTTCGTCCCGTCCTCTTCCTTTTCCTGCTCGGGCGTGACCGGGGGACAGACGCGGATCGTCGACCGGGCAAGCTTGGCATCGGCCCTGGACTTGTAGGGACCGTCGCCGAACCAGATGTCGCCGATGATGACCGGATTGCTGGTCACGATGGCGCATTTGCCGGTGGCGCGGTTGCCGACCACCCAGAACAGTCCATCGGCGGCGCTCACCGTTCCCGACGCGAGCAGCAATACAGCCGCGACCACCAAACGCTTCATGGCTTTCGCTCCTGCCATGCAGGTAGGCCTGCAACAGGCCCGGCAATAGTCCTTGCAACGCCTCGGCTCGGATCGTGGTTAATCCGAGCCGGCCGCGATCGCTCGAGAAATCATCGAGTTATAGCTAGATGTCGCGGCCTTCGATCTTCTCGGTCAGCGCCTTGACCTGATCGGGGATCTTTTCCAGGTGCGGATTGACGGCGAGCGCCTTGCGATAGGCCTCGAGCGCACGCCTCTCGTCCCCGACCTCCTGCATGATCATGCCGAGGCCGGCGAGCGCGCCGAAATGGCGCGGCTCGCGGATCAGCACTTGCTGGATGTCCGCGAGCGAGCGGCCATAGTCGTTCTGCATGTAATAGAGCGTCGCCCGCCGGTTCCAGGCCTCGATGTAATCGGGCCTGAGCTTGATGACGGAATCCAGCAGCTTGATCGCGACGTCGATCTTCTTCGCATCGACCGCGGTCTTGGCGCGCGACATCAGGAGCGCGGCGGTGTCGCTCGGGGTCTGCAGCCAGATCGCCCAGATCCGCGCCTCGACATGCTTGGCGCTGGCCTCGTCGGGCGCCGCCTTCAGCGCGCCGAACAGGAAATCGAGATTTTTGCCGCGGTCGACCTTCGGCAGCTTTGACGGCGCCTCGGGGAGCTTCTTCTGCTTGCCGGGCGGCTCGACCTGCTGGGCCAGGGCGGCCGGAGCAAGGCCGATGGTTCCCAGCACGAGGGCCAGGCACAGGGTGCGCGCGAAACGGAATCTCACTGCCATGGTGAAAGTCTAAACGCGCAAAGCCGCCCTTGCAAAGCAAAGGCGGTGTCAAACTCGTGTGAGACCGTGGTCTTGCGGGCGCGCCGAGAGGCGCCCGGCGGGGATCAGCCGCTCAGATCAGCCTTGGCGCGCCTTGAAGCGGCGCTGCACCTTGTTGATCACGTAGACCCGGCCCTTGCGGCGGACCAGGCGGTTGGCGCGATGGCGGCCGCGCAGCGATTTCAGCGAGTTACGGACCTTCATGGCAGAATCCTGAACGTTCGAAAGGCCGTGTTCGGCACTACCGTTTCGGCACGCGCGAATGTGGCAAAATGAGATTTTTCCCGCTGGCGGACCGGCCGCCCGGGACGGAGCGGTTCTTAAGGCATGGCGGGAGGTCATGTCAATGTTAACGGCCCCGCAAATCCGTGAAAACAACCCCATGCACAGTAGAAGCGGCCGGATCGGCCCGATCCGGCGGATTGGAGGTCGGGCTTGGCAAAGACTTTCGCCGCCTGCGCTTTTGCCGCCACCAGCGCCTTGCCAAATTCGTTATATCCTATAATCAATTCGGCAACCTGTCGGGAGGACACCATGCCAAAGCTGAAGCTGCCTGATATCGACAAAGTCGTCGCCATCGACATCCACACCCATGCCGAGGAGCCCTGCGGCACCCATCCTGACGACGGCTATGACGATTTCCAGGCGCAGATGGCGGAGTATTTCAAGTCGCCGCACAAGCATCCGCCGACGGTGCCGGAGACCGCGGCCTATTACCGCTCCAAGAACATCGCCGCGGTGATCTTCCCGGTCGATGCCGAGCGCGAGACCGGCTTCCGCCGCTACAAGAACGAGGAGATGCTGGAGATCGCCTCCGACCATCTCGACGTGCTGATCCCCTTCGTCTCGATCGACCCGCACAAGGGCAAGCTCGGGGCCCGCGAGGCGCGCAAGCTGATCGAGGAATACGGCGTGCGCGGCTTCAAATTCCACCCGACCATGCAGGGCTTCTACGCCAACGACCGCATGGCCTATCCGCTCTATGAAGAGATCAACAATGGCGGCGCGATCGCGCTGTTCCACACCGGCCAGACCGGCGTCGGCTCCGGCATGCCCGGCGGCATGGGGATGCGGCTGAAATATTCCAACCCGATGTACATGGACGACGTCGCGGCCGATTTCCCCGACCTCAAGATCATCCTCGCCCACCCCTCCTTCCCCTGGCAGGAAGAGGCGCTCTCGGTCGCGACCCACAAGCCGAACGTCTACATCGACCTCTCGGGCTGGTCGCCGAAATATTTCCCGCCGATCCTGGTGCGCTACATCAACTCGATTCTGCAGGACAAGATGCTATTCGGCTCGGACTGGCCGGTGATCACGCCGGACCGCTGGCTGTCGGATTTCGCCAAGATCGACATCCGCGACGAGATCCGGCCGAAGGTGCTGAAGGCGAACGCGCGGAAGCTGCTGGGGATCTAAATCAGGCGCTCAACGATCTGCGCAGCGCATTGAAGGCTTCGATCGCATGACCGAAGCCCTCTTGCTTAAAAGCGTCAGACCTGCGCCAAGCCGCCGTCGACGAAAACCTCGCCGCCGGTCATGTAGCTGCTGTCCGAGGACGCCAGGAACGCGGCCACCGCGCCGGTCTCGCTGGGGTCACCGACGCGTCCGATCGGCGTCGCGCTGCCGAGTGCATCGAATGCTTCCTCGCCCACGACCTCCAGCGCCAGCTCCGTCTTGGTCGGCCCCGGCGACAGCACGTTGACGCGGATGCCCGTGCCGCGCAGGTCCTGCGCCCAGCTGCGCGCCAGATTGCGGATCGCCGCCTTGGTCGCGCTGTAGATGCTGAATTGCGGCGTTCCCATCACGCCTGTGCTCGAGCCGGTCAGGATGATCGACGATCCTTTTCCCATCAGCGGCAGGGCTTTCTGCACGGTGAACACCAACCCCCTGACATTGACGTCGAAGATCTGATCGTAATGCTCGGGCGTGATCTGGCCGAGCGGCGCAAACGCGCCGGTCCCGGCATTGGCGAACAGGACGTCGACGTTGCCGCGTTCGACTTTCACCGTTGCATACAGTCGGTCGAGGTCGGACAAATCGGTGACCGATCCCCTGACTGCGCGCGCCGAGGACCCGAGCTGCGCAACGGCGGCATCGAGCGGCTCCTGCCGTCGCCCGAAGAGATAGACGAACGCGCCTTCATCGACGAACCGTTTGGCGGCTCCGAGCCCGATGCCAGTTCCACCGCCCGTCACCACCGCCGTCTTGCCTTGTAGTCTGCTCATGATGTGCTCCCTTCATTGAGGTTGCACTGAGCTGGCGGCCTACCTACCTAACCACAAGTATGCACCTTCTGGTAAGTACCCAAAAATGTCATCAGATCGTTCAGACCCCATCTCCCCGCCGGCGCAAGCCCAAGCTGACGTCCAACGTTGCACGCCGAACCTGCCCGGCTTCACGTGCGGCCTGGATGCGACCCTGCGGGTCGTCTCGGGCAAGTGGAAGCCGCTGATCCTGTATTTCGTCGCCCAGGACGGACCAACCCGCTACGGCGAGCTTCGGCGCGCCATACGCGACGTCAGCGACAAGGTGCTGATCCAGCAGCTGAAGGAGCTGGAGGCCGATGGCCTCGTGAAGCGGACCGACTACAAGGAGGTGCCTCCGCGGGTGGACTATAGCCTCACGCCCTTGGGTCACAGCCTCGCCCAAGCTCTCGTGCCGCTCTGCACGTGGGGCACCGAGCACATGGCGGAGGTCAGCCGGGTGTTCGCCGAGCGGGCGAGCTGGAGGCGGCCAGGACGTCAGTCGGCTGGCTAGCTTGCGCTGCTCGTCGTCCGAGGCCTGCTCCGCCCCCGATCGCAGCGCTTTGGCGCAACTCGCCTTGAGTCCGGCTTGGGCCAGTTGTTCTTGCTCGGAGTTCGTCTGTTGACGTTTCATCGCGCAGCGCACGTTATCTTGAGCTAGACTGGAGCACCTTAGCGCTGAAGACGAGCGCCGGGAGGCGCCCATGGACGTCACGGCTTGGCTGTGCAGTCTGGGGCTGGGACAGTACGAACAGGCGTTCCGCGAGCATGACATCGATGCCGAGGTCCTCCTGGAGGTCACGGCTGAGGATTTGATCGGGATCGGCGTCGCCTCGATCGGTCATCGCCGCAAGCTGCTCGCCGCCGTTGCCGCACTGCGCGCCGGCTCAATGCCGGCTACTACCATTGCGGCCCTCCCTACCGTCACCTCCGGAAACGCTTCGCTTGCATCCGAGGCCGAGCGCCGCCAACTCACTGTGATGTTTGTCGACCTGGTCGACTCGACCGCGCTCGCGGCACGGCTCGATCCGGAGGAAATGGCCGAAGTCCTGCGGGCCTATCAGAGCGCGGTGGCGGGCGCGATCGGAAGGTTCGAAGGGCACGTCGCGAAGTACATGGGCGACGGTGTCCTGGCCTATTTTGGCTATCCGCGCGCCCACGAAGATGAGGCCGAACGCGCGGTGCGGGCCGGCCTCGCCGCGGTCGCGGCGGTACATAGTCTGGCATCGGCGCATGGTGAGATGCTGGCGGTCCGCATCGGCATCGCGACCGGCCCGGTCGTTGTCGGTGAGCTGATCGGCGAAGGCGCGGCGCGCGAGGAGACGGTGGTCGGCGACACGCCGAACCTAGCCGCGCGCCTGCAAACCCTGGCCGAGCCCGACACCGTGGTGATCTCCACACGGACCCGAGAGCTCATTGGCGGCCTGTTCGAGCTCGCCGAGCTCGGCCTGCAGATCCTAAAGGGATTTCCCGTTCCCCTGCGCGCGTGGCGTGTGGTCGGCGAAGGCGCCGCCGAGAGCCGGTTCGAGGCGTTGCACGGCGCAGGCCTGACGCCGCTGGTCGGTCGCGACCATGAGATCGGCCTCCTGCTCGAGCACTGGGAGCGAGCCAAAGAGGGTGAGGGCCAGGTGGTCCTGCTCGGGGGCGAGCCTGGCATCGGCAAGTCGCGCCTCGTGCGGGCGCTGCGCGGACGACTGGAACATGAGCCGCATACGCCTCTGAGTCACTACTGCTCACCGCACCATCAGACCAGCCCACTCTATCCGGTGATCGGGCTTTTGGAGCGGGCAGCGGGCTTTGCTGCGGACGATCCCGCTGCAACCCGGCTCGACAAGCTCGAGGCGCTGCTTGCGCTATCGACCGAACACGTCATCGCGGTGGCTTCGCTGCTCGCGACGTTGTTATCGCTGGAGACAGATGCGCGCTATCCGCCGCTCGACATGAGCCCGCATCGGCAGAAGGAGCGGACGCTCGAAGTTCTGGTCGATCAGGTGCTCGGTCTCGCAACGCGCCGGCCCGTCCTCGCGTTGTACGAGGACGTGCACTGGGCAGATCCGACCTCGCTTGAGTTGCTCGATCTGCTGGTCGACCGGGTGCAAGGCGCGCGCGTGCTCGTCCTCATCACCTTCCGGCCCGAGTTCGTGCCGTGCTGGACGCGCTATGCCCATGTCACCTCACTGACGCTCAGCCGGCTGAGCCGGCGGCAGGGCGCGGCAATGGTCGCGCGGCTGAGCGGCGGCAAGGCGCTGCCGGCTGCGGTGCTCGATCAGATCGTCGCCAAGACTGACGGCGTGCCGCTGTTCGTCGAGGAGCTGACGCGGACGGTGCTGGAGACCGACCTGCTCCGCGATGAGGGCGACCATTACGCGCTCGCGGGGCCGCTGCCGCCCATGGCCATCCCAACCACGCTCCAGGAGTCGCTGTTGGCCCGGCTCGACCGGCTGGCTCCCGCTCGTGAGGTGGCCCAGGTCGCGGCCGCGATTGGCCGGGAATTCTCTCATGAACTGCTCGCGAGGACGACGGCGCTTCCGGAGAGCGACCTGCAGGCGGGGTTGGATGACCTCGTCGGTTCGGGCCTCGTGTTCCGGCGCGGCACGCCGCCTCAAGCGACCTACAGCTTCAAGCATGCACTCGTGCGGGACGCCGCCTATGCGACCCTGGTGCGGGCGAAGCGGCAGCGCTTGCACGCCCGGATCGCCGGCGCGCTTGAGCAGCATTTTCCGGAGACAGTGCAGACGCAGCCCGAGCTTCTGGCGCATCACTACACGGAGGCAAGACTGGCCGAACCGGCGATCGACTATTGGCTGAAGGCGGGACAACGAGCGATCGCCCGCTCGGCGATGGCCGAAGCGCTGACGCAATTGCGAAACGGCTTGAGCCTGCTCAACGCTGTACCCGAGGCCGATCGGAGGCGGCGCGAACTTGACCTCCAGATAGCATTGGGCGTGGCGCTGATGGCCACGCAAGGCTGGGCAGCGCCCGAAGCGGGACGTGCCAACGCCCGGGCTCGCGAACTCTGCGAGCAGATCGGGGCCACTTCCCAACTCTGGCCCGTGCTCTACGGTCAATGGGTATTTCACGGGGTGCGCGCCGAGCACACAGCGGCGCGCGAAGTGGCAGACGAGTTTCTGTGCCGGGCGCAGGACCAACAGGAGACCTCCGCAACCCTGGTCGCTCACCGCGTCAGCGGGACCGGCTCGTTCTGGCGCGGCGAGGTGGCTGTTGCCCGTACCCATTTAGAGCAGGCGCTCGCTCTCTATGACCCGGAGCGGCATCGCTCCCTCGCCTTCCTCTACGTGCAGGATCCGCGCGTGGCGGCCTTGTCGGGAACCTCATGGACATTGTTTGCGCTGGGCTATCCGGACCAGGCCCGGGCGCGGAGCCACGAGGCGCTCGACTCCGCCCGCGAACTCGCGCACCGCAACACGCTGGCGTACGCCCTGTTGTTCGCGTGTTTCTTCGAGCAGTACCGTGGCGCGTGGCGCGAGGCGCAGGACCGGGCCGAGACACTCGTTGAGCTCTCGACGGAGCAGAACTTTCCGCATTTTCTCGCGGCGGCCACGGTGATCCGAGGATGGGCGTTGACTCAGTCGGGTGAGCTGGAGACAGGGCTCGCGCAGCTTCGGCGGGGCCTTCCCGCATGGCGCGCCACCGGAGCCGAACTCTATGAGCCGTATTTCCTCGGTCTCCAGGCTGAGGTGCTCGGCCGTTCCGGCGCAGCGGATGAAGGCTTGGATCTGGTCGCAAAGGCGCTGCACCAGGTGGAAGAAACCGGCGAGCGATGGTTTGAGGCTGAGTTGCATCGGATGACGGGCGAGCTGATGCTGCGGCTGCCAAACGTCGATGCGAGCGCCGCGGAAGCACAGCTCGGCCATGCGGCAGCAACCGCGCACCAGCAGGGCGCCAAGCTCTGGGAATTGCGCGCAGCGACACGCCTTGCACAATTGTGGAGAGAACAGGATCGGTGTGTCGAGGCACGAGACCTGCTGTCGCCACTTTACAGCCAGTTCACCGAGGGTTTTACGACACCGGATCTACAGGCGGCCAGGGTATTACTTCGAGAGATGACCGCCCGCTCCGAGACGACGATGGATTCCAAATACCCGTAGGGATGCAAGCGCTTGGCCGATCCGACCTCGACCTGAATCTCGTGTGTTGCGCGCTGCCGTTTATCCGCATGCCTCCAAACGGAGTTCTTGTGACCACAAGGGAAGGACAGCCGATGCCCATCAAAGCCGTCGTCTTCGACGCCTACGGAACGCTCTACGACATCCAGTCGGTCGCTGACGTCACCGAGGATGCGTTTCCGGGCTATGGCGAAATCATCACGCAGGTCTGGCGCATCAAGCAGCTCGAATACACCTGGATGCGCTCGCTGATGCGGCGCTACCAGGATTTTGCCGCTGTCACCCGCGATTCCCTCGCCTATACGCTGCGCGTGCTCGGGCTGGCTTACGAGAATGAGACGTTCGAGCGCGTGATCGAGAAGTATCTGCATCTCGATCTCTATCCGGACGCGGCGGAAACGCTTGGCGCCTTAAGACCGCGCAAGCTCGCCATCCTCTCCAACGGCAGCCCGGACATGCTCAATGCGCTGGTGCGCAATTCCGGACTCGATGCCCTGCTCGATGCCACCATCAGCGTCGACGCGAAGAAGATCTTCAAGCCGAGCCCGCAGGCCTATGAGCTGATCGGCGAGGTGCTCGGCACCGCGCCTGATGAGGTTCTGTTCGTCTCCTCCAATCCCTGGGACGCCGCCGGGGCGAAATCGTTCGGATTGAAGGTCGCCTGGATCGAACGGGTGACGCCGGAAGCCATGGCGCTGGCTTGCGTCGAGAACGAACTCGTGGCACCGCTCACCCTGTTCAAGGCGATCCGCACCCAGATGGACGAGCTCGGCTTTGAGCCGGATCATCGCGTCCGCGCCCTCTCCGAGCTGCCAGGAATCGCTTAGGGTCGTCGCCCGCCTGTGAGATTGGAATGAGCTGCCCGGAATGAGCCTGCAATCCGTTCGCGCCTTCTTCGCCGAGAAAGCCCCCGACATCTCCGTCATCGAATCCCCGATCAGCTCCGCGACCGTGGCGCTGGCGGCCGAAGCCTATGGTGTCGAGCCGGGACGGATCGCCAAGACGCTGTCGTTGCGGATCGGCGAGCGCGTCATCCTGATCGTCGCGAGCGGCACCTCGCGCATGGACAACAAGAAGGTGAAGGCGCAGTTCGGCGGCAAGCCGAAGATGCTGGGCCTCGAGGAAGTCGCCGAGATCACCGGGCACGAGGTCGGCGGCGTCTGCCCGTTCGGGCTGAAGTCGCCGCTGCCGATCTATTGCGACATCTCGCTGAAGGCGTTCGACGTCGTGGTGCCGGCCGCGGGCTCGACCCACAGTGCGGTGCGCATTACTCCTGAGCGCATGGCCGAGCTGACCGCGGCTGAATGGGTCGACGTCTGCGAGCACAGGCCGTAAGGACGGCGCCGGATACGATGCCTGGTTGCATTGCCGGTCAGGCGGGCTAGCATAGCGGCGATGACCGACGACAAGGTGAAACGACGACTGACCACCGTGCTGTGCGCTGACGTGTACGGCTATTCTCGGCTCATGGAAGCGGACGAGACCGGAACGCTCGAGACGCTCCGCCGCTACCGCGCGGCCATCACGCGCCTGGTCGAGCGCCATGACGGCCGGATCGTGAACACCTGGGGCGATGCCGTGATCGCCGAGTTCGCCAGCGTCGTCGAGGCCGTGCAATGCGCGGTCGAGATTCAGCAGGAGATCTCCAGTCAAGCTTCGGACGCGTCCCAGGCGAACCCCATGCGGTTTCGCATCGGCATCAACCTCGGCGACGTGATGGTGGACGGCTCCGACATCTATGGCGACGGGGTCAATATCGCATCGCGCCTGCAGGAGCTCGCCGACCCCGGCGGCGTCGTGATCTCGAGTTCCGTCTACGATCAGGTGCACAACAAACTATCCGTTGGTTTCGACTGCCTCGGCCAGCGCCCGATGAAGAACATTGCCCCCCTGACCAGTTACCGGCTGACCCTGGGTGGCCAAGCCGCCGGGCCAGGGAGCTTCCCGCTCGAGGAGCGCGCAATGCCCTCGGAGCGAGCGCGCGCTCCGCGGATCGACGACAGGCGCGTGCCTTCTTCGCCCAGGCATGTCGTCTCGGATTGGCTCGCAAGGCTGCCCCGCCCGGTTGCAGCGGCTCTCACGGTGTCGGCCTTCCTGATCCTGATCAATCTGTTCACCAGCAACAGGATCTGGTTTCACTGGCCGGTCGCAGCCATTCTCTTCGCTGTCGTCTTGCGGATGGTGCTCGGACATAGGCCTGAATCGGGCAGCAGGCCGGAGCGCTGAACGAAGGCGGCACGATCGCATGTCGCGCCTACGCCCGCGCACCTCTCATGCGCTCGTCAGAGGCTAATCGTCATAATCGTCAAAGGGACGCGGTCGCACCTGCGGAGGTGGTGGCGGCGCATTGTTAAAGCGCGGTGGCGGCACAACGCGATTGCGCGGGACCGGCTGCTGCGGTTGAGCCTGGTTGTTCGACTGGAACACGGCACGGCAGCCGCTGGAGAGCTGCGGCGTGTTCTGTTGCAGACACGCCACGATACGGTTCACATCGGGAATCTGATCGCTGCACAGCCGCCACACATCGGGTGTGCACGCCATCTGCTGTTCCATCGTTCCGCGATATTCCTGGGCGAATGTTGCACTCTGGGCGACGGTGCCCCCGATCGCGAGCGCCACACCCAGCGCAATCCGCTCTGCTCGCATGTCCAGATCCTTCCCAAGTCTCTCGATTCTCTTCAATCAATGAGACGCGAGCTTGTTCTGGACCAACAAAAAAATGTGAAAGGCGCGGCTGGAACCTACTCGACCTTACCGATCTTCGTCGCCGCCGCGATCAGACGCCGTCCGCGGCGATGAACTGCGCGAAGGCCGGCGCGTCCTGATAGGCGACGGGCTGCCCGAGGTCTATGCCGCAACGGCACGCAAGAGATCGCGGCGATCCAGGGCGATGCCTCCCTGATTTTCTTTGTTCACGGGCCAGCCTAACGTGGCAGCGGCCAAGAACGAGACGTTTACCAGGCGTTAGCCATGTCCAGCCCGGCCAGGAACGCGTGCCTGCAGCCGCCGTTGGCCTTCCAGGGAGTGAGCGATGCACAATCTTGGAACCATCGACGTCGCCTTGGACGAGATGCTGGTGAACCTCGCAGCGATCGTGTTGCGGCTTTCGACGCCCGAATTGACGCGAACGCCGGAAGCGCGACGCGCGCTGGCGCAATCGGTCCATCAATATGGGGTGTGCGCGGCGCGATCGAGCGATCCTCGCGTTCACGAATTGAAGGCGCAATTGGAGGGGACGCTGAAACCGAGCCTGCGCATCGTCGCGAGCCATGGCGTGAAGGTGTCGTAGCGAGATGGTGGGCACGCTTCGAGCGGTCATCCCGGACAAGCGTCAGCGCAATCCGGGATCCATCACCACCGGGCGCTCTCGTTGCGCGAAGCAGGTCACTCCGAGTCCCCGTAGCCACACCTGCCCGTGGCTATGGGTTCCGGATCGGCGCGCGCTTGGGGCGCGCTTGTCCGGGACGACAGTTATCCTGCCTTCACACCCTTCTTCGGCCGACGCTTGCACGTGCCCGGCAGCTTGGCAGCGAGGAAATCGCCGAGCGCTTCGACGCGTGCCGGGCGGGGGCCGCCGGGCGGGGTCACGAGGTGCACGGCGCCTTCGGCCTGCTTCCAGTCCTTCAGGATCACTTCGACCTCGCCTGACGAGATCGCCTCACCGACGATGAATTCAGGCAGCTCGGCGATGCCGAGGCCTGCGATCAGCGCCGGCATCACGGCTTCGCCGTTATTGACGCGAAGCTGGCCGCCCGGGCGCACGCTGGCCTGCTCGCCGGCCGAATTGGTGTAGTGCCAGACGTTGGGCGTGGAGAGATAGGCGTAGCTGAAGCATTTGTGCTCGGCGAGATGCATCGGGTGCGTCGGCCGGCCGTATTGCTTGAGATAGGACGGCGCGGCGACCGTGTAGCGCGGCATGGTGAAGAGCCGCCGCGCAATCAGCGATGAGTCCGGCAGCCGCGCGATCCGCACCGCCATGTCAAACCCCTCCCCGATCAGGTCGACAGTCGCATCGCTCAAGTGCAGGTCGACCGAGACCTCCGGATAGGTCTCGAAAAATTCCGGCAGCAGCGGCGCCACCGCCTTGATGCCGAACGTCATGGGGACGGCGAGCCGCACCAGGCCGCGCGGCGCTACCGACTGCGCCAGCGCCTCGTTCTCGGCGGCCTCGCCGTCGGCCAAGAGGCGCGTCGCACGCTCGGCCAGCTTGTGGCCGGCATCGGTCAGCGCGAGCCGGCGCGAGGTACGGTTGAACAGGCGGGCGCCGAGCCGCTCCTCCAGCCGCGTGACCGCCTTCGACACCGTCGCCTTGGACATCCCAAGCTCGCTCGCGGCCCCCGCAAACGACCGTAATTCCACGACTTTTGCGAAGATCGCGAGCGCCTCGAAGTCTGGGAGTTTTGCCATGGGTCGCCGTCCAATTGGGTCATTTTGTGAAACAATGCGTTTCAACAGTTTCTATTTCTATACCACAGACGAAGGCATATCCAAGAGGTCAATCAGACATCAGGGAATTGCACAGATCGATCGAACTCAGACCTTTTGCAAAGCTCGGCGGCGCCGATCACGGCTGGCTCAAGGCCAAGCATCATTTCTCTTTCGCCAGCCATTATGACCCGAACAACATGGGACACGGTGCGCTGCGGGTGTGGAACGACGACGAGATCGCGCCCAACACCGGCTTTCCCGCCCATCCTCATGCCAACATGGAGATCATCACCTATGTGCGCGAGGGCGCGATCACCCATCAGGACAGCCTCGGCAACGAGGGCCGCACTGAAGCGGGCGACGTGCAGGTCATGAGCGCCGGCAGCGGCATCCGCCACTCCGAGTACAATCTCGAGCCGACCAGGACGCGGATCTTCCAGATCTGGATCGAGCCGACGATGCGCGGCGGCCAGCCGACCTGGGGCTCGAAGCCTTTCCCGAAGGCCGACCGCTCCGGCAAGTTCGCGACCATCGCGAGCGGCTTTGCGAACGATGCGGACGCGCTGCCGATCCGCGCCGATGCGCGGGTGCTCGCCACCACGCTGAAAGCGGGCGAGAGCGCGGAGTATGAGCCGCAGACGTCGCGGCATCTTTACCTGGTGCCGGCGGCAGGCGCCGTCGAGATCAACGGCGTCCGCGTCAATGCCCGCGACGGCGCCGCGATCCGCGACGAGGCCAGGCTGAAGATCACGGCGCTGGAAGATTCCGAGCTCGTGCTCGTCGACGCGGCGTGACGCCTCTCTCCGTCATGGCCGGGCTTGTCCCGGCCATCCACGCCTCTCCACGCGCCGACAAGAACGTGGATGCCCGGGCATAGGCGAGCGGAAGCGACGCCGTTCTTCGAACGGCTATGCCCGGGCATGACGATCCCGTTAACCATCAGATCTAAATCCAACGGAGACCACCCATGACCAAAGTTCTCGTCCTGTATTATTCCGCCTATGGCCACATCGAGGCGATGGCCAACGCCGTCGCCGAAGGCGCGCGCGAGGCCGGCGCGACCGTCGACATCAAGCGCGTGCCCGAGCTGGTGCCGGCCGAGGTCGCGAAAGCCTCGCATTACAAGCTCGACCAGGCCGCGCCGGTCGCCAAAATCCAGGACCTCGCCAATTACGACGCGATCATCGTCGGCACCGGCACCCGCTTCGGCCGCATGGCCTCGCAGATGGCGAACTTCCTCGACCAGGCCGGCGGCCTCTGGGCCAAGGGCGCGCTGCACGGCAAGGTCGGCGGCGCCTTCACGTCCAGCGCGACCCAGCACGGCGGCCAGGAGACCACACTGTTCTCGATCATCACCAACTTGCTGCATTTCGGCATGGTCGTGGTCGGCATGAACTACGGCTTTGCCGGCCAGATGAAGCTCGACGAGGTCACCGGCGGTGCGCCCTATGGCGCCACCACGATCACCGGCGGCGACGGCAGCCGCCAGCCCAGCGCCAACGAGCTCGCCGGCGCGCGCTATCAGGGCCGCCAGATCGCGGAGACCGCCAAAAAGCTGCATGGCTGATGCGACCCGGGCGGCATTCTCATTCGGGAATGCCGCTTCAATCCAGGATTAAGTCTGCGTGACGTCGGCGTGAGGCCGAGCCGATTCCGTCGGCACAGGTGCGGGCGCCGTCGAAAGCCACCAGCCCTCGCCGGCAAACCAGCATGTCTCGTCGGGAGCGCCCTCTCTTCGCAACGACTGGACCCCGTCCCAGCCTCTTGCGAACGCCTCGCCCAATCGCCGGCCGGCCTCGGCATCCTGCAAGCCCGCGCAGCCGATGAATTGGGCGCGGCTGAGGAATTTCGCGGGCCAGACCGCACCGTCGTCAGGCCGGGTGATCATCAACATGCCGCCGAGCATGCCTTCGGGCGCCAACGGAAACACCAGCCGCCCGCCGGGCCGCAGCACATCGAGCCATTCCGCCGCCGGCTGCGCCGCGCCCGCGCAGACATAGATCACGTCGGCCGCCGGCAGATCCGCCGCGATGCCCGAGCGTCCGCGCACGTCCACATGGGCGATGTTCTTCAGATTGTCGCGCGCAAGTCCTGCCAGACGCTCGTCGATCTCATAGGCGTGAACGCGGCTGCTGGGACCGACGAGATGCGCGAGAATCGCGGTGTAATAGCCGCTGCCGGCGCCGATCTGGACCACGGTCTCGCCTTCCTTCACGGCGCAGCCGCTGAGCCAATAAGCGTGCGCGCCGGGCATGCCGATGTTGAGACCGCGCGAGCTATCGAGCGCCAACAGCGCGTTCTGGTAGATGAAGGCAGGATCGTCGTCGGGCGTCACGACATAGGGATGGCCGCCGAGACAGATCGACCATGGCCCGGGCCCGACGAACGGCTCGCGCCTGACGGTCCGAAAAGCCTGCTCGAGGCGAGGGTCCGCGGCCTTCGCCGCCGCGCAAATCAACTGCGCATAGAATGCACGATACTTTGCCGAACGGTCTTCCATGTCGCCTCCGGGGAACGGAAGCGACGATAACACAACGCGGGCGATCATCGGAAGGCTTGCGCAATCGCGGCCCTTGTGACGGCGCGGTGACGTGGCCACGCCTCAACTCCGTTCCGCTTTCTTCCTGACGAGGTCCTTGCCGATCGGCCGCACGGGTTCGCTCCGCAGCACCAGCGAGGTCGTCACAGCGCCAAAGCCGGCAATGCGATCCACGATGGTCTCGAGATCCTCGGGCGCGGGAACGAGCACCTTGAGCACGAAACAGTCATCGCCCGTGACGCGATGGACTTCGATGATGTGAGGGATTTCGCTGAACCGCTTGAGGCAGGTCTTGATGTGCTCGTGCGAGGTGCGCAGGCGCACCAGCGCCATCAGGCCGAGCCCGAGGGCGCGCGGGTTGATGCGGGCGCCGTAGCCCTCGATGATGCCGGCTTCCTCGAGCCGCTTGACGCGCTCGGACACGGCCGGCTGGGACAGCCCGACGGAACGGCCGAGCTCGGACAACGGCACGCGCGCATTGGCCTGCAGCGCCTCGAGGATCTTCAAATCCTTGGCATCGATGCTCCCGAAGCGATCTCCGTTCCACCTTGAGATCATCGGCAGATGGTCGATTTCGCCGATGACTTGCCATGTGATGCAGGACCGCGATCGGTCACACTGCGGCGTAACCTCAGATATCACGGGACGTTCATGCACGACATCATCACATTGCCCGGGCTCGGCGGCTCCGGAGATACCCACTGGCAGACGCTATGGGAGCGCGCTGATGCGCGCTTCACGCGATTCCAGCCGGCGAGCTGGGACCAGCCGGAGCTCGACGACTGGGAGCAAGCCCTGGAGCACGCGGTCGCGCGCTGCGCCAGGCCGCCCGTCCTGGTCGCACACAGCCTCGCCTGCCTACTGGTGGCGCACTGGGCCGCGCGCTTCCCTTCCGCGATTGCGGGCGCCTTTCTCGTCGCAGTGCCCGATCCGGATGGCGGCCATTTTCCCGCGGAAGCTGTGGCGTTCAAGCCGGTCCCCCGCCGCGCGTTGCGCTTTCCCGCGCTGATCATCGCGAGCACGAATGATCCATATGGAGCGCTCGAGATGACACGGCGGCGGGCGCAGGACTGGCAGTCCGGCCTGGTCGTGCCGGGCGCGCTCGGCCACATCAATGCCGCGAGCGGGCTCGGCGACTGGCCGCAAGGACGCGCGTTGCTGGATGCCTTCCGCGCGGGCCTTCCGAGATGATGGCGAAGCAGACGGCGCCGGTCAGCGCGCGCCCTTGCCCATCGCCTGCGCGGCGAAGGCAGCGAGCCTGGGGTAGCGGCGCAGGCCCTGCGCGGCGTGATCGCGCCAGGCATAGGGCAGAGCGCGCCAGGACAGCGCGACGCTGACGTCGGTCAGCGGCACCCTCTCGGCGCCGAAGCGGCGCTTGTAAGCCTGATTGCCGATGCTGAGGTCGAAACGGCGCACGCCCTGTGCATGCAGCGCGGCCATGGTGCGCTCGGTAACGAGCAGGCCCGGCGAGCAGCTCGACCATTGATCGCCGGCATGGCTGATGCGCAGCAGGAAATAGGTCGCGCCATGCTTGATGCCGAGCGCGGTGGCAACGACGCCTTCGTCGCATACCAGTGCCGAGACCATGGCATGACCTTCCGCGACGCCCCGGCGGACGACCTCGCGATAGAATCGCGCATGGCTCTCGTCGTTGAGAACGAACGGCGAGCCGAGCTTTCGCATGCGGGCCTGCTGCTGGACATCCATCACGTCGAGCAGCTCGTGCGCACGCGCGGCATCGGCGGCGACCTCGAACCGCGCACCGGCATGGCGGCTGAAGACCCGCCAGCAGCGCGGCATCTGCAGGCGCTTGATCGCGGCCTGATAGCCGTCATAGGCGTCGCCCATCACCACCAGATTGCCGTTGAGCGAGGAGGATCCGATCCGGCCGAGCGCGACCAGCGGGTTCGGCTTGCCGCCGACCTCTGCCGGCATCTTCTTCAGGCGGAGCAGATCGAGGCGATCGGGCAGCGCACGCAACGCGCCGATCAGCGCTGTGTTGATCGCGTCCGCCGTTCCTCCATCCAAAGCGGCATCGCGCGCCAGGATCGGTGCGTTGTTGTCGGAGACGCCGAGGTCCGCGAATTCGACGATGCGGATGCCGCGCCTGACATGGCTGATCATCGGCACCACCGCGATGTCCTTGCCGGTGGCAGCATCGGAGATCACGGCGATCAGCGGAGCGACGTCGTGAAAGGCCTCGTACCAGGCGCCGAGCCAGTCGGCATGCTGGAACGCGGTGCGTTGCCCGGCGCTCAGACGCGAGGCCGCGTGCCGCCAATCACGCAGGACATCGACCGCGATGGCGGACGCGCTGGATGCAACATCGTCGGGCTGCTCAACGCTGAGGAAGGTCATCCGCGGGGCCCGATCTGCTCGACGCATTGGAACCTCGCCAGGAAGTGCAGGCCGGCCACGGATAGCGCGAACATGAACCAAATCGGATTCTGCCGTTCGAGCAGGAAGGTCTCGGTGGCGCCGTAATACAGGCCGAACAGCCAGACGGTCAGGAACAGCTTGGCCAGTGCGCCACTGCGGCTGTGAGCCTGCGCCGTCTGGAAATTGCCGAGCGGGGCGAGCACGAAGACTGCGATCACCAGCAGCAGCCCCGGAAGACCGATGGTGACCGCGAGATCGAGGTAGCTGTTGTGGCTGTGCGCCGCCGATGTCGCCCATTCGGCGCCCTGGGCAGTGGCCCGCGCACTCACGTCGTCCCAGAACGCCGCATAGCCGTGGCCGATGATCGGCTTCTCGGCGACGGCCGCGAGCGCGAAGTCCCAGATCGCGGACCGGCCGGTGAACGTGGGATCGAGCGGAAGCAGCCGCGTCATCGCCGCGAGCACAGGGCTGACGACACTGCCGACGGTCAACAGGTTCATCGCAACCAGCGGCACGAAGCAAATGATCCGCTTCAGCCAGAGGCTTGGGGTGACGTAGACCAGTGATGCGAGCGCGTAGATCGCAAGGCACAGCACCGACGACGTCTTGCCGCCGGTGAAGATCAGGAAGGTGCCGGCCAGCACGGCGATCGCAGGCCCCATCACGAACGAGCCCACCGCGGACAGGTAGATGCCGACATAGACCAGGATGGTCATTACCGCCGAGGCGATGTTCTTGTGGCCGAAGCTGCCGCGCCAGTCGCCGGCGAGCTGTGGCTCGGTGACGTCGAGCGCGGTGTGGATCGCATATTGCGGCGCGAGGAAGACGCCGAGATAGCAGAGCGCGAGCAGCACGAGCGCGGAGGCACCGAGGCAAAAGTTGAAGCTGCGCTGCGTCGGCGGCAGCAACGGCAACACGACGGCGAGCGACGTCACGCTGACTGCGAGCACGAATCGCTGCATCGAAACGCCGCGGCTCTCGGAGAAGACGATGTTGATCACGAGCCAGCCCAGCAGGCAGAGATGCAGCGGCGTCACCAGGCTCTTCAGCGCGGGCGCATCCGTGGCAGCGACACACAGCATTGCCACCGCAGCCAGAACACCCCAGGCGATATAGGTCAGCGCCATTCGTCCGCCGACGATCATGGTGACGTCGGGATTGCGCAGGTCCGGGAACGGATCGAGCGTCACCAGCACCAGCAGCAGCGCCCCGACCGCGACGAGGCAGCGCGCCAGCGGCACGGCATCGAGACCTGCAAGGCGATCGCGCAGGATATGGCCCAACGATCGGGCCTCGACGTCGGTCATGTCTGCGGCGCTGCGGTCCATGGCTCAAGACATCTGGTGACGCCGGTGAAGCTTCCGGTCGCGGCCCAACCCTTCCGGGGCTTCGTCAACGGGCCTTGCGGAGGTCTGCGACACTGCGGGCTTTCGCATGATGCTCAGCGCGATTTCGTAATATTGCAGCGCCCGTTGCTCCAGCGTGAGATTGTCCAGGATGTAGCCGCGCGGATCGAACCCGCCCGCGGTGCACCCAGCCCAGAACCTGTCCCAGCCCGCCTCGAAGCCGGCGATGTCGGTGAACTTGACGCCGCAGCGTTCGTCCCAGTACGGCACCGACGACACCGGCGCGAACTGCACGCGGTGCGGATAATAATCGGGGTCGCGCCATGGCCCGCCCGGATCCCAGGCAAACACCGGCACGCTGCAGGACAGGGCCTGTTGATAGGCGATGCCCTGGCTCTCGCTCTGGCACAGGAAGACCATCGCGCGCGAACGCGCGAGCGCAGCCTGATAATCCGCTTCCTTGTAGCTGCCGTACCGCAGCTCCGTGAACGAGCGGCCTTCCTTGATGAGCCGGGCGCGCACGGGCTCGATCATCTCCGGCGCGTAGCGCTCGCGGTCCCAGTGCACCTTGTCGTAGATCAGGACATCAACGGTCTTTCGGGCTTGAGCCGATGGCGCCCAGAGATCCGTGTCGATGCCGACAGGCCAGGCCTCGGTCTCGGGCCAATATGGCCGGTACATGTCGACGTACCAGGGACCGGGCACCACGACCTTCTTCACCGGCAGACGCTTGAACAAGTCGGGGTCGTCGAGCGGATGATTGTGGGCGGCAACACCGAGCAGGATCGGGTTCTTCCACGCGAACTTGTCGAGCAGGAAGGTGCGGCCGACGATGCAGGCGAGCTCGTCGGGATGTTGCGCGATGTAACCGTAATCGTTGACGCGATAGCGAATGCCGAGCCGGTCGAGCCCCGCACAGAGATTGAGGAACACGCGCAGCTGGCCGCTCATGCGCGGCTCGCCGAGCAGCAACCGGCGGGCGATGCGCCGCAGATGCCGGTCGCCGGTAAACCAGCGGTCGTCCTTGTCCTCATAGAAGAGGTTCAGGATCATCGCATCGGGGTCGTGTTCGAACGTGTTTGCGGGCACTGGATTCCATCCGCGGCAGTCCGATGCGCATTCTCGCACGGGGCCGTCTGCCGCACTCTTCGAAATTTACCACAGGCTTAATGCCAGCGACTTAACGTTATTCTACGAAACCGGCGGCACACGGGCCTTCTCGGCAACGGGTTCGAGCGCAATGCGGGTATCATCCGCGGGCGCCGGGCTTGGCGATCGCAAGCGTTCCCCAGCGCGGCACATCGGTCCTGGTTAACAGATCATTAAAGGCGAGCCGTGGCGTGATCACCGCCGAAGAGGTTCTCGAACTGCCAGCCGCCTCCCGCGCGGCAGTGCCCGCGCGCTTGCCGCTTCAGGTCGGCTCGACCACATCGGTATCCGTCGTCATTCCCGCCAAGAACGTTGCGGCCTATGTCGGCGAAACGCTTGCCAGCGCACTGGCGCAACGCGAGGTGACCGAGGTGATCGTCGTGGACGACGGCTCGGCCGACGAAACCGCAGCAATCGTGCGGGGCGTGCGTGACCCGCGGCTGCGCCTGATCCGCAACGATTCCGCCGGCGTATCGGCCGCGCGCAACCTCGGCGCGCGACAGGCAAGCGGCGAGTGGCTGCTCTTCCTCGATGCCGACGATCGCCTGCGCCCCGGCGCGGTGGCGGCGCTGCTCGCTGCAGCGCGCGGCGCGCCGCGCGCCGTTCTCGTCTATGGCGACTACAACACGATCGACAGCGAAGGCCGCCAGATCGGCCGGCGTGGCCTCTTGAAGGGGCGCCGGAAGCCGTCCGGCGACGTGCTGACGCGGCTCGCCGCCGGCAATTTCATCGTCAATGGCGGCATCGCGCTCGCACGCGCCGAAGCTTTCCGTGCCATCGGCGGCTTCGATACGTCCCTCAGATATTGCGAGGACTGGCATTGCTGGTGCCGCCTCGCTGCGATCGGCGAGTTCGAGTTCGCGCCGGAGCTGCTGCTCGATTATCGTCTTCACACCGCCAACACCATGAACGCCGCGGTCCGGACGCCAAAGGACTTCTTCCCGGCCATTGCGCGGGTGTTCGATGATGGATTGATCCTGGCGCGATTGCCCGGGCGCATGACGGCCGGGCTGCGCCTCGCCGCCGAGATTCATCTCGTCACCTACTCAGCGATGCAGGCGGTCCGGTTCGGCAGGTATCGCCAAGCGTTCGCTTATCTCGCGATGATCGGCCGGCGGTCGCTCAGATCGCTGCCACGCTCGACAATCCGGGTCGCCCTCGCTCGCTTCGGCATCTAGTTCCGCCGCGTCAAGACGCGATCTTCGAGGCCTCGTAAGGCTTCGGCTCGAGGCCGAGGGCCGCCAAGGCGGCGCCAAACGCAACCATCAGCGGGTGCATCGCGACGACGGCTTTCGACGACGGCAACAAGGCTGCGGAGCGAAGGAGCGACAGCTGCAAGCGCCCCAGCATCTGCGCAAACACCCGCGCCCGTGCTGCTGCGCTGCGCGCGGCCTTGTACTGTACACGATAATTGATCGCGCCGATGCGCAGGCCGCGCTTTGCGATCCAGCCGAGGCTGGTGCGGTTGCGCGGCACGGTCTCGGTGATGACGGCCTCCGCCGTCCAGTGAAACAGCATGCCGGCGTCACGGCACCGCACGAAGAAATCGCAATCGCCGCCGCCGAGAAAATTGAAGCGCAGATCGAACGCGGGACGGTCGAACCGCTCGAAGGCGGCGCGCGTGATCAGGCAATTGCCGCAACCGTAGATCAGCGGCACTGCGCCGCTGTAGTCGTAGGCTGGACAGAAGGCGGGGTGACGCGAAAGCCAGCGCTTGCTGTCATCGTCGAACACCGGCAGCACCGGCCCGCCGACCACGTCGGCGCCGGTCGCCTCCGCGGTGCGGACCATCAGCTCGAGCCAGTCGCTTGATGCGATCTCGTCGTCGTCGATCATCAGGAAACGCGTCGCGGCGGGAAACAGCTGCTGCGCCGTCTCGAAGGCAGCATTGATCGCCTGGCAATTTCCCTGTCGCTTCTCGATGAGGCAGATGCCCTGGAGCCTTCCAGCGGCCAGGAACTCCGCGGCAACCGGCGCGCTTTCGCGCCGCACCGCATCGTTCTCGACCATGACGACGGCAAAGGAACGCGGGGTGCGCTGGTTCGCCAGCGATTCCAGCGTGAGGCGCAGGTGTTGCGGACGACGGAAGCAGGGAACGCAGACGACGATGCCGACCGACAGGTCGATGACGCGAGAGCTCGCCACGATCTCCCGATTGGGATCGCGCACGGCATCCGAGATGCGCGCCGCAGACAGGTCGGTCGGGATCAATGTCATGAGGTCTAGATGTCCGAGATGTATTGAAAAAGCCCTGCTTCGATCGCGCGTCCCACGACGGCACATCGCCGCGGGACAAACTCGTCCCAAAATGGACGGCTGCCGCGCGGTACATGGCCACGAAGTTCGCAGCAGGTCATGCTGCAATTGGCGGTCCATGCACCGACAACGCTCCAACATGAACAATGCCGTAGTTAATGCGCATGCGCATTAACCGGGCCGTAAGCACTGCGACCGGTGAGACGTTGCGGCATCGGATTTGCTCTTCGGGCAGGCGCATTTTTTCCTGTAAATTTGAATAGAACAAGCGCGGTCAGAAAATATGAACAAGCCAGCCACGATCGATTTCGCGACAGCCACGGCGATCCAAATCCCCGCGGCCGCGCCATATGCCGAAGCGCTTCATGATCTCGTCCCCGGCGAAGCCCGCGACAGCCTGCTCGCCGTCCATGACGTGCTGTGCCGCGAGCTGCCGCGGGGCCGGCTCGCCATCTATGAGGCCGGCGGCGGCTCTTGCAGCGTTCTGCCGCCGGACTTGCTCAGCCGGAGCAAGGTCACCGTCGTCGACATCGACGAGGACCAGGTCCGCAACAACACCTACGCCGACGAGGCGATCCTCGGCGACGTCCAGACATACCGCTTCGGGCGCGAGACCTTCGATCTCGTGATCTGCTACAACGTGATCGAGCATCTGCCCAACGTCGACGCCGCGCTCCTGAATTTCCGTGACGCGCTCAAGCGCGGCGGGATGATCCTGATCGGCGCACCCAATCCGCGCTCGCTCTCCGGGGTCGTCACCAAATACTCGCCGCACTGGTTTCACGTCTGGTTCTATCGGCACATCCGCGGCATCAAGGACGCCGGCCTGCCCGGCGAGCCGCCATTCCCGACGTTCTTTCATCCGCTGGTGACGCTGTCCCGGCTGGAAGCATTCGCGGCCGCCAACGGCCTCGAGATGATCTACCGCCGTGAAGTCGAAAGTCCGCGCTATCCCGAGATGCGCCGGCGCAAGCCGCTGGTTGCGGCCCTGATCGACACCGGCGCCGCGGTGCTGAACGCCGTGCTGCCGCGCGGCACCGACGTCCGCCGCGGCGACTATCACGTGATCCTGCGGAGGAACTGACGGCGATGGCACGTGCGCGGCCCATCACCGGACGAACGGCGGCTCGCGGCCATGCTGCGCGCGGTAACGGATCGTTAATTTCCGGAAGAGGCGGGTATCGCGAGCGTCACAGCGACGCGCCGAGGGACGGCCTGCGCTTAAACGCTTTGTTTGCCATTTCGGTGAATAGTCCCTCAATGAGTATGGTTAATTTTCCCTGTTGCGTTGATTGGGCACCCATATCCCGGGTGCGTGGCGTAAAGCGAAGAGTAACCCCTCAGCCCGCGGCAGTTGGAATGAAAGCTGGGGATCATGCTTGATTATAACCAGCCGATCGATCGAGCCAGACCGGAGGCCTCGCAACATAAGCCTCAGGCCGGCTTCAACGTGCTGGAGCTCGCTCACCTGCTCTGGCGGCGGAAGGTCGCGATCGCCGCGGCCGCCCTGCTCGGCGCAACGCTTGCCGTCACCATCGGCAAGAGCGTGACGCCCCGCTACACCGCCACCGCTCAGCTCTATGTCGACCCGCGCGAGCTTCAGCTCGTTGACCGCGAGCTCACGCCTCGCGCCCAGGACGTTTCCGGCATGTCCATGGTGGTGGAGAGCCAGGCGCGCCTGATCACCTCCAACAGCGTGCTGCTCCAGGTGATCCAGCAGGCGGGTCTCGACAAAGACCCGGAATTCGGAGGCGGTGACGCTGCGAGCCTGATGTCCTCGCTGCTCGGCCTGATCGGGCTGCAGCCCCGCGCGCCCTCCGCTGCGGAGACGAAGGAGGTGCAGCTTGCGGCGCTCGAGGCGCTGAACAGGCACATCGCCGTCCGCAAGACCGAGAAGAGCTTCATCGTCGACGTCGAGGTCTGGTCGACGAATCCCGCGAAGGCAGCGATGCTCGCCAACACGCTGACCAATGCCTATCTCGCCGAATCCCGCAATTCCCAGGCTTCGGCGGCACGGCGCGCCACCAACGATCTCTCCAGCCGCCTGAAGGAGCTGCGCGACCGGCTGCGCAACGCCGAGACCGCGCTGGCGACCTACAAGGCCCAGAACAATTTCGTCGGCACCCAGGACGCGCTGATCAGCGATCAGCAGCTCTCCGCCAGCAACCAGCGGCTTTCCGCGGCCCGCGCGGCGACGATGGATGCGCAGGCGCGGCTCGACCAGATCGAGGCGAGCCGGCGTACCGCTGCCGATGCCGGCGCGATTCCGGAGGCGCTGCAATCGCCGACGATTGCGAATTTGCGCGCGCAATATGCCGACGCCCGGAAGAAATATGCGGAGCAGGCCGGTGAGCTCGGCCCGCGCCATCCGGCGCTGCGCCAGACCGAGAAGCAGGTCGAGGACCTCAAGCGCACCATCAACGAGGAGATCGACCGCTTCGCCCAGTCCGCCAAGAACGATCTGACGCGCGCCCGCGATTTCGAGGCCTCGCTCAACCGCGCGCTGGAAGCGCAGAAGCGGCAGAGCGTCCAGCTCAGCCAGGCCGCCGTGCGCTTGCGTGAGCTCGAACGCGAAGCCGATGCCAGCCGCGACGTCTATCAGTCCTTTCTCAAGCGCTCCCGCGAGACCGAGGAGCAGGAGAGCCTGAACACCTCGGCCGCCCGCGTCATCGGCGAGGCGACGGTGCCGCAGCGGCGCTCGTTCCCGCCGGCCATGAGCCTGTTCGCCATGATCGGCTTCGTTTTCGGAGCGATCGCTGCATCGAGCTGGTTCGTTGTGGCAGACCTGCTGTTCGCTGGCGTAACCGCGCCTGCGACGCCGACACCCGCGCGGCGTGACAGCTCGCCGAGGCCACAGGCTCCCCGAGCACCGGAGCTCCCGCCGGCTGCGGAGGTTGCCCAGAAGCGGCAGGCCCCGCGCCCGTCTGAAGCTGCGCCGGCTCCGCCGGAACTTGCCGCGCCCCCGCTGCAGCCTTCGATCGTCGAGCAGCCCTTGATCGAAAAGCCGCTGATCGCACGCTTCCAGGACGCCGACGTCATCCACACGCTCGGCGCCATACTTCCCACCGGCGGCGGCGTCGATCTCACGCGGCTGGGCTGGCCGACGCTGCGTCCGGGCTTTCCCCTGACGAGCCTGCTCAACGCCTGGCGCGACATGCGCGCCGCGGTGGCCCGGCGCGCCGCCGGCAAGGCGATGCCGGTCGTCGCGCTGGTCGGCACCGGCAAGACCAGCGGCCGCAGCGTGGCCGCGCTGAATTTCGCGCTGGCGGCCGCACGCGACGGCGCCCGCGTGCTGATGATCGATGCCGACCATCAAGCGCGCTCGCTCTCGAACCGGGTCATCCGTCCCGGCAAGAGCGAGCCGAGCAGGCTCGGCTGGCTCTCGATCGGCAGCAAGGACGCACGCGAGATCAGGACGGTCAACGGCATCTCGGTGCTGCCGGCCGCCGAAGGCGACGCCGGCAAGGCCGCCGACGCCATCCGCAAGACGATTGCGCAGGCCCGTTCCGCCGGCGGTTATGATCTCGTGATACTCGACGGCCCGGCCGTGCCGCTCGCTTCCGGCGGCCGCAAGCTGCTCGACGACATCGATTCGCTGGTGGCCGTGCTGCCGACCAGCCTCGACGTCAACGACAGCCTGGAAGAGATCCTGACCGCGCTCGGCCAGGCCGAGCGCAAGCTCGTCGGCGTCGTGCTCGACGAGCTCACCCCCGCAATGCAAACGCGCCAGCGAGGCAAACAATATGCTTGAGCGCCGCGTCAACTTCGACGGACGGGCAGCAACTGCCGAGGTGCCGAGAATCACCGTCGGCGGACTTCGCATGGCTGCGCTCGACCTGGAAGAGACCGCCGATTTCATGATCGAGGCGACCGATCCCGACAATCGCATCGGCCGACCGCTGTTCCTGACTTCGGCCAATGGCGAGGTGCTGGCGCGCTGCTCGACCGAGCCGCAGACCGAGCACCTGTTCCGCGCCGCCGATTTGATCAACGCCGATGGTCAACCGCTGGTCGCGGCTTCGAAGCTGCAATCCTGGTTCCCGCTGCCGGAGCGCGTCGCGACCACGGACCTGTTCCACGTCGTCGCGCGCAAGGCCGAAGCCGCCGGCCGCACCTTCTACATGTTCGGCGCAAGCGAGCCCGAGAACGCCGCTGCGGTCGCAAACGTCCAGAAGATGTACCCGCGTCTCAAGATCGTCGGACGCAGCCACGGCTATCTGCGCGGCGAGGCGCTGCGTGCCAAGGTCGAGGAGATCAACGCCCTGGCACCGGATTATCTGTGGGTCGCGCTCGGTGTGCCCAACGAACAGGCATTCGTGAAGGAGTTCACGCCGCATCTGACCAATGTTGGCGTCATCAAGACATCCGGCGGACTATTCAACTTCTTGTCAGGGAGCCGTTCCCGCGCGCCGCAATGGATGCAGAAGATCGGGCTCGAATGGGCCTGGCGCACCTTGCTCGAACCACGCCGTCTGCTCTGGCGTTATTTGACCACCAACCCCCGCGCGCTCTATCTTCTCTTCAGCCGCAACCGCCCCCTCCGCTAAGAGAAGAGCAGAACACGACATGACCGACCGACCGACCGTCCTCGTCACCGGGGGCGCGGGCTATATTGGCTCGCATGCCTGCCGCGCATTGACCGCCGCCGGCTATCAGCCCGTCGTTTATGACAATCTCTCGACAGGTCATCGCAGCTTCGTATCCGGCCCGCTGGTGACGGGCGACCTGCTCGACGGCGCAGCGCTGGCGCGCGCCTTCGCCGACCACAAGATCACGGCGGTGATGCATTTCGCGGCGGCGAGCCTCGTCGGGGAGTCCATGACCGACCCGCAGAAATATTACATCAACAACGTCCAGGGCACGCTTTCGCTGTTGCAGGCGATGCGCAACGCGGGCTGCCATCGCATCGTGTTCTCCTCGACCGGCGCTGTCTACGGCAACGCCGATTCCAAGGCGCTGCCGGAAGACTTTCCTTGCGCGCCGATCAATCCGTACGGCGCATCGAAATTGATGATCGAGCGCATGCTCGCCGATTACCGCACGGCCTATGGCTTCGGTGCCTTCTGCCTGCGCTATTTCAACGCCAGCGGCGCCGATCCCGCCGGCGGCATCGGCGAGCTGCGCGACAACGAAACTCACCTCATTCCTCGCGCGATGATGGCGCTTCAGGGCCATGTCGACTTCGCGGTGTTCGGCGACGATTACGACACGCCCGACGGCACCGCGATCCGCGACTACATCCACGTCACGGACCTTGCGGCGGCGCACGTGGCGGCCTTGAGACTCTTGGAGCAAGGCCATGCCGGCGGCAGCTTCAACCTCGGCACCGGCTCCGGCTTTTCCGTGCGCGAGATCCTCGACGCGATCAAGCAGGAGACCGGGCGCGAGGTGCCGCACACGGTCAAGCCGCGCCGCGCCGGCGATCCCACCTTTCTGGTCGCCGATCCCTCTGCTGCAAGAAAGGTGCTGAACTTCGTGCCGCATCACTCCGACCTGCCGACAATCGTCCGCACGGCCTGGGCCTGGCATCAGAAGGCGCATCCGTTCAGGCCGCGTTAGGCAATCGCGGCTCCAATCGCTTGCTTGCCGGGCCCGCGAGCGGCTAGAATGAGTTGTCGCGGCCGCGCCGGCACATCGCCGACAGCCGCGCAGTTCCGCATTGCCGACGACGACGTCGGCCTGCATGGTTCGGCCCAGTTGCACGAGCCGATTTTTCCGAGCGACGTGACGATCAAGTCAGCGTGTCGACCCGTCGTCGGACGCGATTCTGGGAGCATCGACCACATGAATCAGGCTGCCCGCCTGGAATTCGAGCGCGTGATGGAGGAGTTCGTCCGCTGGCATGTCGTGCCGGAGGACGAGCGTTCGCCCGCGCCTGCCTGGTGGTGGGGGCCTGCCATGGCCGTGGTCGACGACCAGGAGCCGATGAGCGCAACATGCTGCCGCGCGTTGAACGTGAGCGAAGGGACGAGCTTCGCCGAGGGCGCGCGTGCCATTC
The DNA here is from genome assembly GCF_025200925.1 of Bradyrhizobium sp. CB1015. Lineage (GTDB taxonomy): Bacteria > Pseudomonadota > Alphaproteobacteria > Rhizobiales > Xanthobacteraceae > Bradyrhizobium. The sequence goes on from NZ_CP104174.1 coordinate 7,810,724, forward strand.
TCGCGCTGTTCACCGAGCAGACGTCACTGACGGATCCCCAGGATTTTCCGAGCAAGGTCGAGGGGGAAGAGCACGAGGTCCGCGAGCTGCACCCGCAGCCGTCAGACGACAGCGCGTTTCAGCCCTGAGGCTGCGTCTTCGTCGGCCGCTTCCGGCTGGAGCGGCGGCGCGACGGGCAGCACCATGGGCCGCAGCAGCTCGCCCATCTGTCGCGCCGGCAGCGGCTTGGAGATGAGGAAGCCCTGCATCTCGTCGCAGCCATGGGCGCGCAGGAACGCTTCCTGCTCGGCGTTCTCGACGCCTTCGGCGACGACGGTCATGCCGAGCGCCTTGCCCATGCTGATGATCGCCTGCGCGATGGCCTGATCCTCCGAATCCTGCGGCAGGTCGCGCACGAAGGAGCGGTCGATCTTGATGGTGTCGATCGGAAAGTGCTTCATCAGCGACATGGACGAATAGCCGGTGCCGAAATCGTCGATGGCGAGACGGATACCGCGGCTCTGGATGGAGTCGAGCACCTTGAGCGCGCGGCCGACATTGCGCATCATCATGCTCTCGGTGACCTCGAGCTGGAGCAGCACCGGCGACATGCCGGAGGCCGCCAGCGCCTCGTCGACGTCCTGCAACAGATGCTCGTCGGCAAACTGCCGCGGCGACAGGTTGACTGCCATCGACAGCGGCAGCAGGCCGCGGCGCTGCCAGGCCATGGCCTGCGCGCAGGCCTCTTTCAGCACCCAGCGGCCGATCGGCACGATCAGCCCGGTTTCCTCCGCAAGCGGAATGAACTGTGCGGGCGAGACGTTGCCGAGATCGGGATGCGTCCAGCGCAGCAGCGCCTCGACGCCCGTGATCTGACCGGTCGCCATCTCCACCTTGGGCTGGTAGTTGAGCGAGAACTGCTCGCGTTCCAGCGCGCGGCGCAGCGCGCTCTCGAGCGACAGCCGCTCGATCGACTGCGTCTTCACCTCGTTGGAGAAGAAGCGGTAGCCGTTCTTGCCGTCCTCCTTGGCGAGGTACATCGCCATGTCGGCGTTCTTGGTCAGCGTCTGCGCATCGGAGCCGTTGCGGGGATACATCGCGATGCCGATCGAGGCCGTGGTATGGCACTCGTGGCCGGCGAGCTCCATGGGCTCGGCAAGCGCAGCGAGCAATTCGGTCGCGATGCGCTGGACGTCGTCGATCTCGCCGCACTGGTCGAGGATCACCACGAACTCGTCGCCGCCGAGGCGCGCGACCACGTCGCTCGCTCGCAATGCGCCGCGCAAGCGGTTGGCGACTTCGAGCAGGAGCAGATCGCCGGCCTCGTGGCCGAGCGAATCGTTGATGACCTTGAAGCGGTCGAGGTCGATGAACAGCACCGCAAAGCGGTGACCATGGTGCTGCGCCGCATCGATCGCCTCGCGCAAGAGCCCGTTGAAGGTCTCGCGGTTCGGCAGGTCGGTCAGGCTGTCGTGCGAGGCGAGGTATTCGATGCGCTCGTCGGCCTTGTTCTTCTCGTCGGTGCGATCGAAATTCTCCATCGCGAAGGAGACGTTGTCGGCAAGACGTTGCAATAGCTCGGCGAATTCGGGCGTGAAGGTCGCCGGCTCGGTCGACATGTAGATCATGACGCCGACGGCCTCATCGTGCGCGATCAGCGGAAACGCGGCGCCCGACCGCGCGCCGTCCCCGCGCACGATGGGGTGGAAGACACGGACGCGGTCGTCGTTGAGATAGTCGTTGCTGATGCAGGGCTGGCGCGTGCGGAACGCCGTGCCGCTCATGCCGCGTCCCTCCGGCCGCTCGGGATCGATCGAGAGACGGACGTTGCGCGTGGTGCCGGCGGACGGACCTGCGGCGGCGACGATCTCGAGCTGGTCCGTACCGGGCCTGGCCAGCGCAATCGTGGTCGAGGTGAACTTGGCGCCGCTCGATGCCGCAAGGCAGACGAGGTCGAACAGCTCGGCACGCGACTTCGCGCGCATGATCGCCTCGTTGGTCGCGCTCAAGGCCGCGAACATGCGCGTCAGGCGCTCCTTCTGCGCCTCGGTGCGGGCCTTCTCCTCGGCGCGCTCGAAATTGTCGAGTGCGAAGGAGACGTTCTCCGCGAGGCGCCCCAGCAGCTCGACCAGATCGGGCGTGAACGTATTCTCTTCCGGTGCGAGGAAGAGCAGAATGCCGACCGGTTCCCGTCCCGCTCTCAGAAGCGGGAAGCTCGCCGCGGCCCGCGTTCCATCCTTGATGGCCTTCGCGCGCCAATATGCGGACCGCGGCTCGTTCAGGTAATCGTTCATGACACTGGGCCGGCCCGTCCGCACCGAGGTGCCGATGATGCCCTGGCCCTGAGGATGGTCGGCGGAAATGACGCAGGTACGTCCGGCCATGCGCTCCTGCAGGCGTCCCTTGACGGCAACGACGCGGACCAGCTCGCCTGCCTCATCGATGAGGCCGATCGTCGCCGAGGCGAACAGGTCGCCGAGCACGGCCGCCTGGCACGCCGCCTCGAACAACTCCTCGCGCGTCTTGGCGCGCATGATTGCTTCGTTGGTCGCGCTCAGCGCCTCGAACATTCCGCTCAGACGATTGCGCTGCTTGTCCGCCCGCGCCTTCTCGTCGGCGCGGTCGAAACTTTCGAGCGCGAAGGCGACGTTGGCCTGAAGCTTGCGCAGCAACTCGACCAGCTCCGGCGTGAAGGTGCCGCGCTCCGGGGAGTTGAACAGAAAGACGCCCTCTACCCGGTCGCCGTTAAACAGCGGCAATGCCGCGGAGGATGCGATGCCGTTGCGGCGGGCGCTGGCGTGCCAGGGCGCGATACGGTCGTCGGCGAGCACGTCGTTGCTGACGGCGGCCTGGCGCGTGCGAAACGCGGTGCCGGTCAAGCCGCGCCCTTCGGGCACCTGGTCGGAGGTGGAGAACGTGAAGTTGCGAACCTGATCCGCATTCGGCCCGTAGCAGGCGACGACGCGCAGCAGCTCGGTCCGGTCGTCGACCAGCGCGACGGTGGCCGAGGTGAACTTTGCTCCCGTTGCGGTCGCCTCGCAGACGAGGTCGAACAGCTCAGCCCGCGACCGTGCCCGCAGGATCGCCTCGTTGGTGGCGCTGAGCGCCGCATACATGCGCGCCAAGCACTCTTCTTCGGCGGCGATCCGGGCTTTCTCGGCCTCGCGGCCGAAATTCTCGATCGCGAACGAGACGTTCTCGGCCATGCGCAGCAGCAGCGCGACGATCTCTTCGTCCTTGGCCCAGGACCGGCTGATGAAGAACAGCAGCACGCCGACGCTCTCGCCGTGCCTGATCAACGGCGCGACGACGCAGGCGGCGACGCCGGTGTTAACGTTGGCCTGCTCCCACGGCGTACCCCTGGTGCGGCTGGCGAGATCGTCCTCGACGACGGCTTTCTGCGTCCGGAACACCTCGCCCGAGATGCCCTGGCCGTAGGGATTGTCCGGATCGACCGAATAGCGCGCCTGGGTGACGAGATCGAGGTTCTGCCCGGTGGCGGCGACGGGCTTCATCCAGTGCGAGTCCGGCTCGCGAAGCAGCACGATGGTCGCCAGCGACTTGCCGCTGTGGACCGAGGCGTCGCACACCAATTGGTACAGCTCCTGCTCGGTCTTGGCGCGCAGGATGGCTTCGTTGGTGGCGCTGATGGCGCCGAACATGCGGTTGAGCCGCCGTGTCGCCCGCTCGCTGGTCTGCCGCGCGGTCTCGCGCGCGAAATTGTCCAGCGCGTAGGAAATGTTCGCCGACATGCGCTCGAACAGCGACACCATCTGCTCGTTCAGCGAGTTGGCCTCGCTCCGCGTCACGTACAAGACGCCGACGCTCTTGCCGTTGCAGAGCAGCGGCAGCGCCGCCGCCGCACCGATGTGGGCCTGGGCGGCGCCCTCGCGCCAGGCCAGCGAGCGCGGATCGTTCAGATAATCGTTGCTGACGCACAGCTTCTGATCGCGAAACGCCTCACCGCCGACGCCGGATCCCTCGGGCGTTCCGGCTACCGTCGTGATCACGATCGAGCGCAGTCGCGCAGTATCATCGCCACAGCCGGCCGCAAAGCACAACCTTCGGCCGTCCGGCTCGACCAGGAATACGGCAACGGCCAGAAAGTCCCCGCTCGAAAACCCGGCATCGCAGACCTTCTGGTACAGCTCCTCCGGCGATCTCGCGTAAAGAATCGCTTCATTGATGGCGCTCAACGCCGCAAAGGTGCGCGCGAGTGTCGTCGACACGATCTCAGCTCCCGGGCATTTCTGCCCATTTCTCCCGGTGCCTTTATGAGCGGCGACCGCCTAAGTGGTCGTTATTGCGCGGCGCAAACCGTCGATCAAAGTGAACGAGCTGCGAACGAGCGCGACAAAACTGACGGGAATACCGCTGCGAGGCCGAACGTCGACGAATGGCATGTTCCGTTTACCAATTTGCAGCCCTATGCTGTTTACGGGAGATTGATACCGCTCTGCCGTAGGACCTCCTTCAAAACGGCAGTGCCACGCTGGTCTTGATCTCCTTCAGCACCACGTTGCTGCGGACGTAGCGGATGCCGGGGATGCGGAACATGAACTCGTCGAGGAAGCGGTTGTAGGCCGCCATGTCCTGGACGACGACGCGCAAATGGTAATCGGCGTCCCCGGTGGTCGCAAAACACTCCAGCACCTCGCGGCGCTTGGTGACCCTCGCCACGAATTCGTCGACGAACTTCGCGTCGTGCCGCTCCAGCGAGACGTGGAGGATGGCGGACATCGCAAAGCCCGCCTGCTCGCGCGCGACCAGCGCCGCATAGCCCTGGATGACGCCGCTCTCCTCCAGCGCCCGCACCCGCCGCCAGCAGGCGGAGGTGGACATGCCGACCTGGTCGGCGAGTTGCTGGTTGGTGGCGCGGCCATCTCGCTGGAGATGGGCGAGAATGCGGGTGTCGTGCTCTTCGATCATGGGAGCTCCAATTCGAGCAGATCTACCAAATTTCACCCCTCGATGCAAAATTCTACCGTATTTCCGCCATGGAAAGGATAAATAGGTAAGACCTACCAGCGGCCCGGGCATAACCTTCCATCACTGGGCAGGATGCCGCGCGAGGTCCGCCATGGACGCCATTTCCTCACTCGACACGTACGAGCTCTCCGATCGCTATGAGCGCGAGGAGGGCCGCGTCTTCCTCACGGGCACGCAGGCCATCGTCCGCATCGCGCTCGACCAGGCGCGACGGGACCGAGCGGCCGGGCTCAACACCGCCGGCTTCGTCTCCGGCTATCGCGGCTCGCCGCTCGGCGGCATCGATCTCGAGCTTTGGCGCATCCAGGAGCGGCTCAAGCAGGACCGCATCGAATTCCTCCCCGCCGTGAACGAGGACCTCGCGGCGACAGCTGTGCTCGGCTCGCAGCAGGTCGAGACGCAAGGCGACCGCGAGGTCGATGGCGTCTTCGGGCTCTGGTACGGCAAGGGCCCGGGCGTCGATCGTTCCGGCGACGCGCTCAAGCACGGCAACGCCTATGGCTCCTCGCCGCATGGCGGCGTGCTGGTGGTCGCCGGCGACGATCACGGCTGTGTCTCCTCCTCGATGCCGCACCAGTCCGACGTCGCCTTCATGAGCTGGTTCATGCCGATGCTGCATCCGGCCGACGTCGGCGAATATCTGGCGTTCGGCGAATATGGCTACGCACTGAGCCGCTTCTCAGGCATGTGGGTCGGCTTCAAGGCGATCTCCGAGATCGTGGAATCAGGCGCATCCGTCGCGCTGCGCCCGCCGCGCATGTTCCGCACGCCCGACTTCACGCCGCCGCCGGGCGGCCTGCACTATCGCTGGCCCGATTTGCCGGGCCCGCAGATCGAGGAGCGGCTGGAGGCGAAGAAGCACGCGGTCTACGCCTTCGCCAAGGTCAATCCGATCGACCGCCACATCTACGATATCCCCAGCGCGACTTACGGCATCGTCACGACCGGCAAGGCTCATCTCGATTTGATGGAAGCGTTGCGGCTGATGGGCCTCGATGAAGCGGCCTGCCGCCGCATCGGCATCGACGTCTACAAGGTCGGCATGGTCTGGCCGCTGGCGCTGCATGATGCGATGGAGTTCGTGAAGGGCAAGCGCGAGATCCTGGTGGTCGAGGAGAAGCGCGGCATCATCGAGAGCCAGTTCAAGGAATACTTTTACGACTATCCCGGCAGCAAGCCCGAGCGCATGGTCGGCAAGCACGACGAAACCGGCGCAAGGCTGATCTCCTGGATCGGCGAATTGTCCCCCCGCGCTCTCGCGAACGTGCTGGCGCGCCGGCTCGATCCGATGTTTCCGGGTCTCAATCTCGCCGCGCGCGCGGCCGCCCTGATGCCGGAAGCCGCGCGCACGATCAATGTCAGCGGCGCGACGCGCACGCCCTATTTCTGCTCGGGATGTCCGCACAACACCTCGACCAAAGTGCCCGAAGGATCGAAGGCGCTGGCCGGCATCGGCTGTCACTTCATGGCGAGCTGGATGGACCGCGAGACCTCCTCGCTGATCCAGATGGGCGGCGAGGGCGTGAACTGGGCTGCTTCATCACGCTTCACCGGGCACAAGCACGTGTTCCAGAATCTCGGCGAAGGCACCTACTACCATTCCGGCTCGATGGCGATCCGTCAGGCGATCGCCGCCAAGGCCAACATCACCTACAAGATCCTGTTCAACGACGCGGTAGCCATGACCGGCGGCCAGCCGGTCGACGGGCCCGTCAGCGTCCATGCCATCGCCCACAGCGTCCGCGCCGAAGGTGTGGAGCGCATCGCCCTGGTGTCGGACGATCCCGCGCAGTTCAGGCCGGCCGACCTGCCATCCGGCGTGACCATCCATCCGCGTGAGGAGATGGATGCCGTGCAGCGCGAGCTGCGCGAGGTTTCCGGCGTCTCGGTCCTGATCTATCAGCAGACCTGCGCCACGGAGAAGCGGCGCCGGCGCAAGCGCGGGCAGATGGCCGATCCCAAGCGGTTCGCCTACATCAACGATCTCGTCTGCGAAGGCTGCGGCGACTGCTCGGTCGAATCCAACTGCCTGAGCGTCGAGCCGAAGGAGACGCCGTTCGGCCGCAAGCGGCAGATCAATCTGTCGGCCTGCAACAAGGATTTTTCCTGTCTCAACGGCTTCTGCCCGAGCTTTGTCACGGTCGAAGGCGCGACGCGGCGGAAGAAGAGCGCGAGCCGGATCGATGCGGCCGGCCGCGCCGCAACGCTTCCCCTGCCCGCGACCGCAACGCTCGACCGGCCCCACGACCTCTTGGTGACCGGCGTCGGCGGCACCGGCGTGATCACCGTCGGCGCGCTGATCGGCATGGCGGCGCATCTGGAACGCCGCGGCGTTTCGGTGCTCGACTTCACCGGCTTTGCGCAGAAATTCGGGCCCGTGCTGAGCTACATTCGCCTGGCCGCGAGCCCCGAGGCGCTGCACCAGGTCCGCATCGACCAGGGCGCGGCCGATGCGCTGATCGGCTGCGATCTCGTCGTCAGCTCCTCGCCGAAGGCCTCAGGCACCTATCGCCGCGGCACCCGTGCCGCGGTCAACACCGCGGAAATGCCGACCGGCGACGTGGTCCGCTTCCGCGACGCCGATCTCGCTGCGCCGGCCCGGCTGCGCGCAATCGGTCAGGTCATCGGCGAGCACAATCTCGACACGATCAATGCCAATGCGCTGGCCGAGCGCCTGCTCGGCGATGCCGTCTACGCCAATATCATCATGCTGGGCTTTGCCTGGCAGCGCGGTCTCGTCCCCGTTTCGCTGCAGGCTTTGTTGCGCGCGATCGAGCTCAACGGCGTCGCGGTCGAACGCAACAAGCAGGCCTTTGCCTGGGGCCGGATCGCCGCGGCCGATGCGGATTTTCTGCCGAAGGCGGAGGATGCACCAAAGGTTGAGACGCTCGATGCGATCATTGCGCGGCGCATCGAGTTCCTCACGGCCTATCAGAACGAAGCCTACGCGGCACGTTACCGGGCAATGGTCACAAGAGTCCGCAATGCCGAAGCGAGCCTGAACAGCGAGGCACTGACCGAGGCGGTCGCGCGCGCGCTGTTCAAGCTGATGGCCTACAAGGACGAATACGAGGTGGCGCGGCTGCACATGCGAAGCGGCTTTCTCGACGAATTGAAGCGCGAATTCGAGGACGGCTTCAGCATCCAGTACCACCTCGCCCCGCCGTTCCTGAAGTCGCGGCGCGATGCACGGGGACGTCCGCGCAAGCGCGCCTTCGGCCAGTGGATCCAGGTGCCCCTGACCATGCTCGCGCGCTTGAAAGGACTGCGCGGAACGCCGTTCGATCCGTTCGGCTACACCGCGGAACGGCGCGCCGAGCGTGAACTGATCGCCTGGTATGAAGGCCTGATCGAGCGGATGCTGGGCGAGCTCGACGCGGCGTGCCTTGCAGATGTCATTGCCGTAGCCAAGGCCCCCATGAACATCCGCGGCTTTGGGCCGGTGAAAGAGGCTGCGATCGCGCAGGTCAAGACCGAGGTCGAATCGCGGCTCGGCCGGCCGGCAATGGCGCGAGCGGCCTGAGCGCAGCGTCGCTCATGAATACGGGTTGATCAGCTTCTGCTGCTCGGCGCTGTGGTGCACGAGCAGGTCGATGAAGGTCCTCACCTTCGCCGACAGATGATGACGATGCGGATAGACCGCGTTCATGGAGAGCTCGACGGTCCGATATTCCGGCAACAGGCGCACGAGGCGGCCGGCTTCGAGATCGTCCTGAATGAGGAACCCCGCCATCAGGCAGATGGCGGCGCCCTCCAGCGCGACCTTCCGCAGCGCTTCCCCGCTGTTGGTGACGAAGCTGCCGGAGACGCGCACCGAAGCCGGCGTGCCCTTTCGATCGAGGAACCGCCATTCGTCGCCGAACGGATAGTTCAAGTGCCGACCACAATTGTGCCCGGCGAGCTCGCCGAGCTTCTGCACCCGGCCGTACTTCTCGATGTAGTCGTGGGAGCAGCACAGCACGTGACGCCAGGTCGCAAGGCTGCGCACGATCAGGCTCGAATCCGGCGGCTGTGTCATGCGCAGGGCAACGTCATAGCCTTCCTCGATGAGGTCGACCTCGGCCTCGCCCATGCGCAGATCGATCTTGAGCTCCGGATAGGTCGAGAGCAGTTTCGCCGCAATCGGCGCGACGAACGGCACCATGTGCGTGGCGACATGAATGCGCAGCGTGCCGCGAGGTACCGACTGCAACTCGCTCGCGATGTCGTCGGCCTGAGCGATGTCGGCGAGAATCTGGATGCAGCGGTCGTAATAGGCCTTGCCGATCTCGGTCAGATTGACCTTGCGCGTGGTGCGGTGAAGCAGCCGCACCCCGAGCCGGTCTTCCAATGCCTGCACGTGATTGCTCACCATGGTGGTCGACATGTTGAGCTTGCGGGCTGCTGCGGAGAAGCCGCCGGTCTCGACCACCCGGCTGAACACTTCGAGGCTGGTCAATCGATCCATGGCTTCCCTTGCTTGAGGATGTCGCCTCAGCAGCAATTGCGCGACAGAGACGGCAATCGCGCTGGCGCAGTCGCGCACCTGACCCGGTAGACATCACGAACCAGGGTGACGGCTCAGATTATCCACTTTCAATGGATAATCCTTCCGGAATTTAGCCAATTATCACCCTGGCCGGCAAGACCGATAGTCTCAGCGAGCCGACAGGAGACCGCAATGTCCGAAATGCCCCGCACCGAGACCTTCCAGCAAGCAACTGAAATCACGCGCGATTACGCCAAGGCGCCGCCCGCTATCCCGCCCCGGAATAGGGTCCGGCGCGCGGCCTTGGTGCTCGCGCTCCTCGCAGGCACGGCAACCATGGCCTACTACGGACACGATTACTGGACCAACGGCCGCTACCTCGAATCCACCGACGACGCCTATGTGAAGGCGGACTCCACGATCGTCGCGCCGAAGGTCTCCGGCTACATCGCCAAGGTGCTGGTCGGCGACAATGAGAAGGTTCGGGCGGGCCAGCTGCTGGCGAAGATCGACGACCGCGATTTCAAGGCGGCACTCGACCAGGCCCGCGCCGATGTCGCTGCTGCGGAGGCGTCGGTCCGCAACATCGATGCCCAGCTCGAACTGCAGCAACCGATCATCGCGCAGAGCACGGCTGATGTCGCGGCTGCGGACGCCAATTTGAAATTCGCGCAGGAGGAGCGCGCCCGCTACGACGACCTCATGAAGTCGGGCTCCGGCACGATCCAGCGCGCGCAGCAGACCGATGCGGCGCTGCGCGCCAGCAGCGCGCAATTGCAGCATGCCAAGTCCGGCCTTGTCGCCGCGCAGCGCAAGGTCGACGTGCTCACCACCCAGCGCGCCCAGGCCGCCGCCCAGCTCGAACGCGCCCGCGCGGTCGCGCAGCAGGCAACGCTGAACCTGTCCTATACCGAAATCACAGCTCCCGTGGACGGCACGGTCGGCGCCCGCAGCTTGCGCGTGGGCCAATACGTGCAAGCCGGCACGCAATTGATGGCGGTGGTGCCGCTCGACGCCGTCTATGTCGTTGCCAACTTCAAGGAGACCCAGCTCACGCATGTCCGGCCGGGCCAGCCGGTCGAGCTGCACGTCGACAGCTTCCGCAACACCACCCTGCGCGGCCATGTCGACAGCCTGTCGCCGGCGAGCGGGCTCGAATTCGCGCTGTTGCCGCCCGACAACGCCACCGGCAACTTCACCAAGATCGTGCAGCGCGTTCCGGTGAAGATCGTGCTCGACGATCACAGCCTCACCGGCCTGCTGCGGCCGGGCATGTCCGCGGTGCCGACCGTCGACACCAAACAGGCGGTGCTGGCCGAGCGCGACAGCGCAAAGCGTCTGGCCGACAACGCACCCCACCCAAACGGAGGCTAAAGCCGGCGGGCTCCGGCCGGACTGTCAAATCCGCCCGGGCGATCCTTCCAGAACTTCCACGATTATCGAAACCACCGGCCTAACGCATCCTGTCTCCGTATCCGAGACGAGGCTTCCATGAGCACGCTCCAACCGGCCCTCAACGCCACCTCCGCCAATCTCCCCGTCCCTGCTGCGCCCACGGCGCCGGCGGTGTCCACAAAAACCTGGATCGCGGTGATCGGCGCCACGCTCGGCGCCTTCATGGCGGTTCTGAACATCCAGATCGTCAACGCCTCGCTCGCGGACATCCAGGGCGCGATCGGCGCCGGCATCGACGACGGCGGCTGGATCTCGACCTCCTATCTGATCGCCGAGATCGTCGTGATCCCGCTGTCCGGCTGGCTGGCGCAGGTATTCTCGATCCGCATCTACCTGCTCACCAACGCGATCCTGTTCCTGGTTCTGTCCGCCGCCTGCGCGCTGGCGCAGGATCTGTCGCAGATGATCGTGCTGCGCGCCATCCAGGGCTTCACCGGCGGCGTGCTGATCCCGATGGCCTTCACGCTGATCATCATGTTGCTGCCGCGCGGCAAGCAGCCGGTCGGCCTTGCGCTGTTCGCGCTGTCGGCGACGTTCGCGCCGGCGATCGGCCCGACCATCGGCGGCTATCTCACCGAGAATTTCGGCTGGCAATACATCTTCTACGTCAACCTCGTGCCCGGCGCGATCATGGTCGGCATGCTCTGGTATGCACTCGAGCCCAAGCCGATGAAGCTGGCGCTGCTCCGCGACGGCGACTGGGCCGGCATCATCACCATGGCGATCGGCCTTTCCGCGCTCCAGACCGTGCTGGAGGAAGGCAACAAGGACGACTGGTTCGGCTCGCCGTTCATCGTCAAGCTCTCGGTCATCGCCGCCGTTGCGCTGACCGCCTTCCTGATCATCGAGCTCACGGTGAAGAAGCCGCTGCTCAATCTGCGCCTGCTCGTGCGCCGCAATTTCGGCTTCGGCATGCTCGCGAACTTCCTGCTCGGCATCGCGCTTTACGGCTCCGTGTTCATCCTGCCGCAATACCTGTCGCGCATTCAGGGCTACAATGCCGAGCAGATCGGCATGGTGCTGGCCTGGACCGGGTTGCCGCAACTCGTGCTGATCCCGCTGGTGCCGCGCCTGATGCAGAAGTTCGATGCGCGGATTATCATCGGTGTCGGCTTCGTTCTGTTCGCAGCATCCAACTTCATGAACATCGGCATGACCAACGACTATGCCGCCGACCAGCTGCTGTGGCCAAATGTCGTTCGCGCCATCGGCCAGGCGCTGGTGATGGCGCCGCTGTCGGCGGTCGCAACCGCAGGTATCGAAGCGGAGAATGCGGGCTCGGCTTCCGGCCTGTTCAACATGATGCGCAATCTCGGCGGCGCCGTCGGCATCGCGCTGCTGCAAACCGTCCTGACCAAGCGCGAGCAATATCACTCCAACGTGCTAATGCAGTCGGTTTCGGTGTTCGAAGAGGCCACGCGCACGCGGCTGGAGCAGCTGACGCAATATTTCGTCAATCACGGCGTTCTCGACCGTGCGGACGCCGCGCATCGCGCCTATGTCGCGATCGGCCATACCGTGCAGAAGCAGGCCTTTATCTTCGCCTTCAGCGACACTTTCTATTTGCTCGGCATGGCGCTGATCGTGGCCCTGGTTGCCGTCCTCTTCTTGAAGAAGTCCGGCCAAGTCTCGGCCGGCGGAGCCCACTGACCCAACCAAAGAAAAGGAGAACGACCATGAAGCCCCGCATGAACTACTACCAGGCCGCACCCGACACGATCAAAGCGCTGATGGCGCTGGAAGCGCAGATCCAGTCGACGGGCCTCGAGAAATCGCTGATCGAGCTGGTCAAGATCCGGGCGTCGCAGATCAACGGCTGCGCCTTCTGCATCAACATGCATACCGAGGACGCCCGCAAGCGCGGCGAGACCGAGCAGCGCATCTACCTGCTCAATGCCTGGCGTGAATCCCCGCTCTATTCCGACCGCGAGCGCGCGGCGCTGGCCTGGACCGAAGCGGTGACGCTGATCTCGGAGACGCATGCGCCCGACGAGACTTACGAACAGGTCCGTGCGCAGTTCACCGAGGAGGAGACGGTGAACCTGACCATGCTGATCGGTGCCATCAATGCCTGGAACAGGATCGCGATCGCATTCCGCGCCGTGCATCCGGTGAAGGTGAAGGCGTCGGTGGCGTAGGGGTGAGAGCGTCTTGGGCGTGATACGCACGGGGCCGCGCCTCGATCTCGACTGTCATGCCCCGGCTTGACCGGGGCATCTGGATCGCCCGATCAAGTTGGGCGATGACAGCGGTGGGGATGGCCTAAACCGCCGTCGCCTTGGCGAACTCAACATAGATCTCGCGAAGGCGCGTCGCCATCGGGCCGGGCTTGCCGTCGCCGATCGTCTTGCCGTCGATTCCGACCACCGGCTGCACGAAGGAGGATGCGCTGGTGATGAACGCTTCCTTGGCGGCGAGTGCTTCGGCGACCGTGAAGGAACGCTCCTCGACGCGGAGCTGGCGCTCTTCGGCAAGTGCGATCACGGCCTTGCGGGTGCAGCCGGGCAGGATCGCGTTGGAATTCTTGCGGGTGACGATGACGTCGTCCTTGGTCAGGATGAACGCCGAGGACGAGCCGCCTTCGGTCACATAGCCATCCTGCAGCATCCAGGCTTCGCCGGCGCCGGCTTCGGCCGCGGCCTGCTTCGCCAGCACCTGCGCCAGCAAGGCCACACTCTTGATGTCGCGGCGCTCCCAGCGGATGTCGGGCACCGTGATGACATTGATGCCGGTCTTTGCCACCGGGGTGTTGATGATGTCCTTCTCGGACGTGAACATCACCAGGCTGGACTTGACGTCGGCCTTGGGAAACGGGAAGTCGCGCCCCTTGTCGGCGCCGCGCGTCACCTGGAGATAGACGAGGCCGTTCACGAGCTTGTTGCGCGCGATCAGCTCCTTCTGCAGCTCGGTGATGCGCTCGATGGTCTCCGGCAGCCTCAAGCTGATCTCGCCGACGGACCGCTCCAGCCGCGCCAGATGCGAAGCATTGTCGACCAGCTTGCCGTCGAGCACGGCCGAGACCTCGTAGATGCCGTCGGCGAACAGGAAGCCGCGATCAAGCACCGAGATCTTGGCTTCCGAGAGCGGGACGAATGAGCCGTTGACGTAGGCGATCGAGTCCAAGGCAGGTCTCCTGGGGAGGGAAGGGGAATTTGTCTCGGTATAGGAGATTTGGCGGGCTCGATAAACCCTCGATCCGTCATTCCAGGGCAATGCGAAGCATTGAACTAAGGTGCGCACTTGCGCACCTAAGGATCTCGAGATTCCGGATTCGCGCTGCGCGCGCTCCGGAATGACGACAGCAATTAATGCGACAGAATCTTCGACAAGAACTTCTGCGCGCGGTCGCTGCGGGGCTTGCCGAAGAAATCGTCCTTCGCCGCGTCCTCGACGATCTCGCCGCGGTCCATGAAGATCACGCGGTTGGCGACCTTGCGGGCAAACCCCATCTCGTGGGTCACGACCATCATGGTCATGCCCTCGCGGGCGAGATCGACCATGACGTCGAGCACTTCGCTGACCATTTCCGGATCGAGCGCCGAGGTCGGCTCGTCGAACAGCATCACGATCGGATCCATGGCGAGCGCACGGGCGATGGCGACGCGCTGCTGCTGGCCGCCGGAGAGCTGCGCCGGGAATTTCTGCGCCTGCTCCTTCAAGCCGACGCGCTCCAGCAGCTGCATGCCTTTGGCCTGCGCCTTGTCGTGCCCCCTGCCCAGCACCTTCTCCTGCGCCAGGCAGAGATTGTCGATGATCTTGAGGTGCGGAAACAGCTCGAAATGCTGGAACACCATGCCGACGCGCGAGCGCAGCTTCGGCAGATTGGTCTTGGGATCGTTGACCTTGGTGCCGTCGACCAGGATGTCGCCGCTCTGGAACGGCTCCAGCGCATTGACGCATTTGATCAGCGTCGACTTGCCCGAGCCCGAGGGGCCGCAGACCACGACCACCTCGCCCTTGGTGACATTGGTGGTGCAGTCGGTCAGCACCTGGAAGGTGGGGCTGTACCATTTGTTGACATGGCTGATTTCGATCATGATCGACACGCTCTATCGAATGATGGCGATGCGCGCCTGCAGGCGGCGGACGCCGTAGGACGCGACACAGGAAATGGTGAAGTAGACGATCGCAGCGAACAGATACATTTCGACGAGACGGCCGTCGCGCTGCGCCACCTTGCTCGCCGCGCCCAGGAAGTCCGTGATCGACAGGACGTAAACCAGCGAGGTGTCCTGGAACAGCACGATGGTCTGCGTGATCAGCACCGGCAGCATGTTGCGGAAGGCCTGCGGCAACACGACGTAGCGCATGGTCTGGGCGTACGTCAGCCCCAGCGCGCTGGCCGCGGCCGGCTGGCCGCGCGAGATCGACTGGATGCCGGCGCGCATGATCTCGGAGAAATACGCCGCCTCGAACATGATGAAAGTGATCAGCGAGGATGCGAAGGCGCCGACGCTGATCGGCCGCGAGGCGCCGGTCACCCACTGCCCGATATAGGGCACCAGGAAGTAGAACCAGAAGATCACCAGCACCAGCGGCAGCGAGCGCATGAAGTCGACATAGATGCCGGCGATGCGTCCCAGAATCTTGAATCCGGACAGGCGCATCAGGGCGAGCGCCGTACCGAACACCAGGCCGCCGAGGGCAGCGAGTGCCGTCAGCGTCAGTGTGAACGTCATGCCCTCGTAGAACAGATAGGGCAGCGCACGGCGGATGACGTCGAAATCGAGATTGCCGAACATCGCTTATTTCCCCGTGATGTAGCCGGGGATCGCGACCCAGCGCTCGAGGAAGCGCATGGCGGTGACGACGACGGCGTTGACGAGGAGATAGAGGATGGTCGCGGCGGTGAAGGCCTCGAACACCTGGAACGAGAATTCCTGCATCGAGCGCGCCTGTCCGGTCAGCTCGAGCAGGCCGATGGTGATGGCGACCGCAGTGTTCTTGATGGTGTTGAGGAATTCAGACGTCAGCGGCGGCAGGATGATGCGGAAGGCCATCGGCAGCAGCACGTAGCGATAACCCTGCACGGTGGTCAGACCCAGCGCGGTCGCCGCCATCTTCTGCCCGCGCGGCAGCGAGGAAATGCCGGCCTGCAGCTGCACGGCCACGCGCGCCGACATGAAGAAGCCGACTCCGATCGCAGCCGTCCAGAACGGCGCGTTGGGCAATTGTTTCAGCCACAAGCCCGCGGCCTTGGGCAGGATCTCCGGCAGCACGAAGAACCACAGGAAGAGCTGCACCAGAAGCGGCATGTTGCGGAAGAATTCGACGTAGGCGAAGCCGAACCAATTGGCGCCCTTCGACGGCAGCGTGCGCATGACGCCGACGATCGAGCCTGTGATCAACGCGATCACCCAGGCCAGCGCCGCGGTCTTGAGGGTCAGCACCAAGCCCGACAGCAGCATGTCGAGATAGGTGCCGGTCCCCATCGGGTTCGGCTGGAAGAAGATTCCCCAGTTCCAGTTGTAGTTCACGTGTCCCCCGCGCGAACGCGCCCGTCATGGATGTCCTGGGCGCCTATGCAAATGTCCGGCCACTCCATCCAGAATGGCCGGCCTGTCTTCCCTCTCCCCGCATGCGAAGAGAGGGAAGCAGCATCTTACTTGTAATCGTCCGGGTTCGGCGAGTCCGTCGGCTTGGTGAACTCGTTCTTCAGCTCGGCCGAGATCGGCGTGTTGAGGTTCAGGCCCTTCGGCGGGATCTTCTGGGTAAACCATTTGTTGTAGATCTTCTCGGCCTCGCCCGAAGTGTAGAGCGCGGCGGTCGCAGCATCGACCACCTTCTTGAAGGCAGGGTCATCCTTGCGCAGCATGATGCCGTAGGGCTCGGGCTTGGAGAACGCGTCCTTGGAGATCTCATAATCGCCCGGGTTCTTCGAGCCGGCGACGAGGCTCGCGAGCAGGATGTCGTCCATCACGAAAGCGACCGCGCGATCGGTCTCGACCATCAGGAAGGCTTCGGCGTGATCCTTGGCCGGGATGATGTTGGCGCCGAGGCCCTTGGCAACATTGGCTTCGGTGAGCTGCTTGATGTTGGTGGTCCCGGCGGTCGAGACCACGGTCTTGCCCTTGAGGTCCTCGATCGACTTCAGGCCGCTCGATTTCTTGAAGACGTAGCGGCTCGCGGTCAGGAAGTGGGTGTTGGTGAAGGCGACCTGCTTCTGACGCTCGGCATTGTTGGTGGTCGAGCCGCATTCGAGATCGATGGTGCCGTTGGCCATCAGCGGGATACGCGTCGCCGACGTCACCGGGTTGAGCTTGACCTCGAGCTTGTCGAGCTTGAGCTCCTTCTTCACGGCCTCGACGATCTTGTAGCAGATGTCCATCGCGAACCCGACGGGCTTCTGGTTGTCGTCGAGGTAGGAGAACGGGATCGAGGAGTCGCGGAAGCCGAGCGTGATCGCGCCGGTGTCCTTGATGTTCTTCAGCGTGCCGGTCAGCTCCTGGGCCCCGGCCTGGCTGACGACGAAGGTCGCGGCGAGCGCGAGCCCGATGTGACGGAAATGTTTCACTTTTTCTTCCCCTTTCGGATGATGCGGCCCGGATGCAAGCACAAATCGAGCCGGATTAGAATGTAACTTTCGGCTGGATTATCGGCTCAGGTTAACGGGCCTGTCAGTGGCTTTGGCAACTCGCCGAGATCCCAGAACAGCCCGGCCATCACCGTCAAGGCCTCTTCGGTCAATGGCAGCAGGATGTGCTCATTGGGCGCATGCTGGGAGCAGCCGGGATAGGAGTGCGGCACCCAGATCGTCGGCAGGCCGAGGATCTCGGAGAACACGTCATTGGGCAGCGAACCGCCGAAATTCGGCAGCACGGCCGGCGCCTTGCCGGTGGTCTCCTGCACCGAATCCGCGGCCCATTTGATCCACGGGCTGTCGAAATCGGTGCGCGATGCAGCAAAACTCTGCGCCGCGCGCACCTCGACCATCGGGAAACCGCGTCCGACCAGGTGCGCACGGATCGCCTCGATCAGCCCCTCAACCTTCGTCCCGACCACGAAACGCAGTTGCAGCACGGCATTGGCCTGGCCCGGAATGGCGTTGGCCGGCTTCTCGATGTTGCCTGAGGACATCGCAAGCACTTCCAGCGTGTTCCAGGCGTAGAGCCGTTCAGCGGCCGAAAGCCCCTCCTCGCCCCAGTTTTCGGCCAGCGTCGGCTCGTCCGCAGTCGGCACCACCTCGACGTCGGCGAGATAGGAGCGGATCTGGTTGGTCAGCCGCGGCGGTCTCAAGGCGTCCAGCTGGAGACGGCCATGGCCGTCGACCAGGGTGGAGATCGCGTTGACCAGGATGGTCGCGGGGTTGGCGAGCACACCACCCCAATTGCCGGAATGGTGACCGCCATCGCGCAAGTTCACATCGAGATGGATGCGGATGCCGCCACGGCAGCCGAGAAAGAGCGTCGGCCGATCGGCCGAGAGGCGCGGCCCGTCGGAAGCCATGAACAAATCGGCCTTGAGCGCGTCGCGATGGAGATCGCAGACCTTGCTGAGATCGGGCGAGCCGATCTCCTCGCCCATCTCGATGATGAACTTGGCATTGAAGCCGAGCTTGCCGCCACGCGCGTCGCGCACCGCGCGGAGTGCCGCCATGTTGATGCTGTGCTGGCCCTTGTTGTCGGCGGTGCCGCGGCCGTAGAGGCGCGTCCCCGCAACATTGGTGCGCCAGGGATCGCGGCCATCGCGCCACTCGCCTTCCATGCCGTCGACGACGTCGCCATGGCCGTAGACCAGCACGGTCGGCGCGGACGCGCTCTCGTGATGCTCGGCGAACAGGAACGGCGCCTTGCCGCTCGGGGATTCGACGATGCGGCTGGAAAAATCGAGCGCGGCGAAAGCCGGCTGCATCTCCTGCTCCAGATAGGCTCGCAGCTCGGCGCCGCGCTGCGGATTCTGGCTCTCGGTCTTGTAGGCGACGCGGCGGTCGAGTTCGGCGAGGAACGCGCCGGACTTGAAATCCTCACGGGCGCGGGCGATGGCGTCGGCTCTGGTCATACTTGCTTTTCGAGATTTGTGAGACGAAGGACCTTACCTGAGGCGGGTTTGCCTTCGAAAGTGGCGGGGACTTGGATAGTTTCTTGTACTTCTCTTGTAGTTCTCTTGTACTTCTCTTGGGATTTCGTTCTTGCTTCGCTAGGATCGGCCTGCCAAGCGCAGCTGCGACGCCGACTTTGGCCTTGCCAAGCGCAAGCGATATGCAAGAACTTCGCCAATTTGGGGCGCACATCTATCATTCGAAGAGCGCTCAGTACAGGGCGCCGAGGGACCAACATGGCCAAAGAGATCAGGCTCAACGCCTTTGCGATGAATTGCGTCGCACACCAGTCACCGGGCCTTTGGACCCATCCGCGCGACCGCACCGCCGAGTATAACCGCCTGCCCTACTGGATCGATCTGGCCAAGACGCTGGAGCGCGGCCGTTTCGACGGGCTGTTCCTGGCCGACGTGCTCGGCGTCTACGACGTCTATGGCAACAGCCCTGACGCAGCTTTGCGCAATGCAGCGCAGACGCCGTCGAACGAGCCGCTGCTGCTGCTGTCGGCGATGGCCGCGGTGACGCAAAATCTCGGCTTCGGCGTCACCAGCAATCTGTCCTTCGAGCCGCCTTACCCGTTCGCACGGCGGATGTCGACGCTCGATCACCTCACCGAGGGGCGGGTCGGCTGGAACGTCGTCACCGGCTATCTCGACAGCGCCGCGCGGGGCGCGGGCAAGGACAAGCAGACCGGGCACGACGACCGCTACGACATCGCCGACGAATATATGGAGGTCGTCTACAAGCTCTGGGAAGGCAGCTGGGAGGACGACGCCGTGCTGCGCGACCGCAAGCGCGGCATCTTCACCGATCCGGCAAAAGTTCATCGCGTCAATCATGAAGGCGCGAATTACCGCATCAACAACACCATTCATCTCAGCGAACCCTCGCCGCAGCGCACGCCGGTGCTGTACCAGGCCGGCACTTCGCCGCGCGGCCGGCAGTTCGCGGCGAAGCATGCCGAGTGCGTGTTCATGTCGGGACCGTCGGCCAAGGTGATTGCACCGCGCGTGTCTGCGATCCGGCAGGAGGCCGCTGCACTCGGACGCAACCCGGCCGAGATCCTGATGTTCTCGATGATGACGATCATCCTCGGACGGACGGAATCCGAAGCCAAAGAGAAATACGCCGACTACCGGCGCCATATCAGCCCCGAAGGCGCGCTGGCGCTGATGTCGGGATGGACCGGCGTTGACTTCTCCGGCTACGACCTCGACCAGCAGGTGCGCCACGTCCAGAACGATGCCGGCCGCAGCGCGATGGACAACGTCACCCGCGCCGACCCTGACCGCGTCTGGACCGTGCGTGACGTCATCGAGCACGTCGGCATCGGCGGCGCCGGCCCGGTCGTGGTCGGCACGCCGGAGACGGTCGCAGACAAGATCGAAGAATGGTTCGAGGCGACGGATGTCGACGGCCTCAACGTCGCATTCGCGATCTCGCCCGGCGATTTCGAGGACATCGCCGACATGCTGGTGCCGGAGCTGACCCGGCGCGGGCGGTACAAGAGCGAGTACGCCAAGGGCACGTTGCGGGAAAAGCTGTTCGGCCGAGGCCGCGCCAGGCTCGACGCGCCACACCCGGCGGCGGGGTATCGGGTGGGGAAGAAGGCGTAGAAGCCACACACTCGCTGTCATGCCCCGGCTTGCCGCCTTCGCCGAAGCTTCGGCGCGCCGAGCGCTCGTGTGGGCCTCGGCGTAGCCTTGGCGGAGCCGGGACCGGGGCATCCAGTACGCCGCGGCGTCTCGGCTCAATCACCGCCGCCGCTGGAATACTGGATCGCCCGATCGAGTCGGCGATGACAGCTGAGAACGTGCCCTACACCTTCCCGTCCACCATCACCTCGATCAGCTTCGTCCCCGGCCGATTGAACGCCGACGTCAGCGTCGCCTTCAACTCGCGCGGATCGCTGACCTTGATCGCCTCGCAACCGAGCGCTTTCGCAACGCCGGCGAAATCGACGGGCGGATCGACGAAATCCATGCCGACGTAATTGTCGTCGCCGTGGAAGGCGAGCAGGCGCTGCTTGATGATGCGATAGCCGCCATTGTTGGCGATGACGACGTTAAGCGGCAGCTTGTGGTGGGCGGCAGTCCAGAGCGACTGGATCGAGTACATCGCGCTGCCGTCGCCTGAGAAGCACACGACGGGGCGATCTGGATTGGCGATGCTGGCGCCGACCGAGGCCGGCAGGCCCCAGCCGATGCCGCCGGAGGCGAGGCCATGATAGCCGTAGCGGTCGCGATGCGGACGTAGCGCCGTGACCTGGCGGCTGGAGGTGAGACCTTCGTCGACGAGAATGGCGTTATCAGGCATGGCCTCGACCATTTGCAGCACCAGATAGTCGGGATCGATGGGGCTACGGCCCGCACTCTTGCCGATCTGCTCGACCAACGCGGCGCGGCGTGCGGTCCAGTTCTTCGGCGCGAGTTCGGCAAGACGCTGCTTTGCGCGGCTCGCGAGCGCCGTGCCGCCCATCTCCTTCAGCACCGGGATCAGCGCGCGCAGCGTTTCTTTCAAATCTGCCTTCAGCGCGATCTCGGCCCCGTAATTCTTGGCGATCTCCCAATCGACGAGGCCGACCTGCACGATGCCGAGGCCCTCGGGCAGCGCGTCGACCTCGCTATAGACCGACATCCGCAAGGGATCGCCGCCGAGTGCGACCAACAGATCATACGGCGCGAGCGTATCGCGGGCGGCCTTCTGCACGCGCGCGAGCGTGCCGATGAAGCTCGGGCTCTCGGACAAAAAGTGCGAGCCGTACGGTGTCGAGGACTGATAGGCCGCCGCGCCGAGCAGCTCGGCCAGTTCAGCGGCCTCCTTCAGCGCATCGCTCTTGACCACCTCGTCCATGGTGACGATCACGGGACGCTCGGCCTTGAGCAGGCGTGCGGCCAAGGCCTTCAGCACCTCGTCCGACGGTTTCGTGCGCGCATCGATGCGGGTGGAGCGGCCGAGATCGATCCCGGCTTCGCTGTTGAGGATGTCGCCCGGCAGCGAGATGAACACGGGCCCGGTCGGCGGCGTCATCGCCACCTTGGCGGCGCGGCGCACGATGCGCGGCAGGTCCTCCAGCCGCGTCACCTCGACCGCCCATTTCACCAGCGGCTCGGCCATGCGCACCAGCGGACCATAGAGCACCGGCTCCATCAGGCCGTGACCCTGCTCCTGCTGGCCCGCGGTCAAAATCATCGGCGTGCCCGTGAACTGGGCGTTGTAGAGCGAGCCCATCGCATTGCCGAGGCCCGGCGCAACGTGGACGTTGCAGGCGACGAGCTTGCCCGAAGCGCGGCTGTAGCCGTCGGCGATCGCGACCACCAGGCTCTCCTGCATCGCCATCACATAGGTGAGATCAGGATGGTCCTTCAGCGCATGCATGATCGGCAGCTCGGTGGTGCCGGGATTGCCGAACAGATGCGTGATGCCCTCGTCCTTGAGCAGCGCGAGAAAAGCGGAGCGGCCGGTGATCTTGTTCTTCATGTTTCCTCCAGGAGCGGACAATCGCCGCAAGGACGGAGGCATGATGGCCGAGATGTCGGCAGACGCGCAAGAAAGCGCGGTCATGGCTGCGTTGCGCGGGAAAGGCTGAGCGGCAGCTCCCGCTCTCGTGTCCCGGACGCGACGCAGCGCGTAGCGGTGCGGCGCAGAGCCGGGACCCAAACTAGCGCCGAATTCGCCGCTACATGGGCCCCGGCTCAGCAGCGCATCACCTAAGAGGTGCTGCGCTGCGTCCGGGGCACGAGAGCTGAGCAAGCGGCCCCCTACATCTCCTCCCGCCCGAGCTCGAACGGATCCTCTCCGCCCGCGCGCTTCTTCTTTTTCGAGCGCTGCCAGACCACGCCGGGAAAGCCTTTCAGGGGCATCAGGGGCTCGCCGGTATAGGCCCATTCCTGCAGCTCCTCGATCGCGATGTGATAGAGCGGCTGCCGGCCGGTGCGCCCGTTGAACAGTGCCCGCGGGATGTTGACCATGTGGGGGCCGCGCGGGCGTTCGTACATGATCGGCGTGCCGCAATGCGAGCAGAAGCTGCGCGCGGTCTTCGTCGCCTTGTCCTCGTAGCGGGTCAGCGCGGTCTTGCCGGAGGTGATGCGAAAGCGCTTCTTCCAGCTTCCGACATAGGTGGCGTAGGCCGCGCCATGGGCGCGCCTGCTGCCGGCGGAATGATCGTGCCAGGCCCAGCGCGCAGGCACGTCGATCTCGAATGTGACCTTGCCGCAGAGGCATTGGCCGGTGGCGATCCCTGCGGCGGCTGCGGCTTTGGCCATGTGTATTTTCCTCGCTGTCATTCCGGGATGGTGCGAAGCACCAGACCCGGAATCTCGAGATTCCGGGTTCGATGCTCCGCATCGCCCCGGAATGACGGAGCAAGCTACGCCGGCGTCAGCTCGTCGTAGACAGGATAATCCGTGTACCCCTTCTCCTCGCCGCCATAGAAGGTCGCGCGGTTGTACGGCGTGATCGGGTAGCCGTGCTCAAGACGACGCGGCAGATCCGGATTGGACATGAAGATGCGGCCGAAGGCGATGATGTCGGCGTGACCTTCCGCGATCGCCGCGTTGGCGCTCTCGCCGGTGAAGCCTCCGGCGGTCATCAGTACGCCGCTGTAAAGCGGGCGGAACAGCACCATCGCTGATGGCACGTTTTCCCAATGAACATCAGCACGGCCTGCGCCGCTCGAGCGCGGCTCGATGAGATGCAGATAGGCCAGACCGAGCTTGTCGAGCGCCCTCACCACGTGGGTATAGAGCGGCATCGGATCCGGCTCGCCAGAATCGTTGGCGATGCCGTGGGGCGAGAGCCGCACGGCGACGCGGTTCGCGCCCCAGATGTCGATCGCGGCCTGCGTGACCTCGAGCAGAAGGCGCGCACGGTTCTCGATTCCGCCGCCATATTGATCGGTGCGCTGGTTGCTGCGCGATTGCAGGAATTGCTCGAGCAGATAACCGTTGGCGCCGTGGATCTCGACGCCGTCGAAGCCGGCGGCGAGCGCATTCTTGGCACCCTGCCGGAACGCCTCGACGATGCCCTTCACCTCCTCGGTCTCCAGCGCGCGCGGCGTCTCGTAATCGGCAATCTTGCCGTCCGCCGTCATCGCCTTCATGCCTTCGGCCTTGATCGGAATTGCCGAGGCCGAGACCGGCAGCTCACCGCCGTGGAAGGAGGAATGAGAGACGCGACCGACATGCCAGAGCTGGAGGAAGATGATGCCACCCTTGGCGTGCACGGCGTCGACCACCTTGCGCCAGCCTGCTACTTGCGCCTCCGAATAGATGCCGGGTGTCGCCGGGTTGCCGCGGCCGTGCGAGAGCACCGGCGAGGCTTCGGCGATGATCAGGCCGCCCTTCGTCGCGCGCTGGCCGTAATATTCGGCATTGAGCGGCCGCGGTGCAAAAGTGTCGCGCTCGGCCCGCATGCGCGTCAACGGCGCCATCGCAACGCGATGCGCAAGCTTGTAGGGACCGACCTGCAACGGCCGAAACAACGCTTCGAATTTCATGCTGGCCTCAACTGGAGCTTGGTAAGATGACGATCATATAGCGCGGGGCGACACCCGGAAAAGGTGCCGCCCCCACGAAGGAATTCCTCCCCGCGAAACGCAGAAGGGACACTAGGCCGTCTTGATCCAGACGGCCTTCACGTTGAGATATTCCTCGACGTGCTGCTTGCCGGATTCGCGGCCGTAGCCGCTCATCTTGTAGCCGCCGAACGGCACCGCCGGGTCCATCGCCTGGTAGCAGTTGACCCACACCGAGCCGGCACGCAAGCGTTTCGCCACCGCATGGGCCTTGCTGACATCGCGCGTCCACAGGCCGGAGCCGAGGCCGAAGGTGGTGTTGTTGGCGCGCTTGACCAGCTCGTCCATGTCTTTGAACGCGATCGCGGAGATGACGGGACCAAAAATCTCCTCCTGCGCGATGCGCATGTTGTCCTGGACGCCTGCGAACACCGTCGGCGAGACGAAGAAGCCCTTCGACAATGCGCCTTCGGTGACGCGTCCGCCGCCGGCGAGCGCTTTGGCGCCTTCCTTCTGGCCGATGTCGAGATATCCGGTGACCCGCTCCAATTGCTGCTCGGAGACCAGCGGTCCGATCTGCACGTTGGGATCGAGGCCGTTGCCGACCTGCAGCTTCTTGCCGAACTCGGCGACGCGGCCGACGAACTCGTCGTAGATCGACTGCTCGACGAACAGGCGCGTGCCGGCGCTGCAGATCTGCCCCGAATTGGCGAACACCGCCATCGCCGCGCCCGGCACGGCGGCGTCGAGATCGGCATCCGCGAACACGATGTCCGGCGACTTGCCGCCGAGCTCGAGCGAGACGCGCTTGAGGTTGCCGGCGGAGGCACGGATGATCGACTGGCCCGTGACATGCGAGCCGGTGAAGGCGACCTTGTCGACGTCGTGATGCGAGGCGAGCGCCGCGCCCGCGGTCTCGCCATAGCCGGGAACGACGTTGATGACGCCGGGCGGCACGCCCGCTTCCATTGCAAGCTCGGCGATGCGCAGCGAGGTCAGCGGCGCTTCTTCGGCGGGCTTGAGCACCACGGTGCAGCCGGTCGCGATCGCCGGGCCGATCTTCCAGATCGTCGCGGTCAGCGGACCGTTCCAGGGAATGATGGCGCCGACGACGCCGACCGGCTCCTTCAGCGTGTAGGAGAAGATCTCGCCGGGCAGCGAGTTCTCGATGGTCTCGCCGTGAATCGCGGTGGTCTGGCCGGCGTAATAGCGCAGCATGCCGACGGCGCGCAGGCGGTAGGCACGGGTGCGGCTCAGCGGCGCGCCCATGTCGAGCGTATCGAGCTGCGACAATTCGTCGAAATTCTTCTCGACGAGGTCGGCGAGCCTCAGAAGCAGGTTCTGCCGCTCGAACGGCTTGACCTTGCTCCACGGACCCTCGAAGGAGCGGCGGGCGGCCGCGACTGCACGATCGATGTCTTCCTTGTCGCCTTCGGCGACGGTTGCGAGCAGCTCGCCGGTGGCGGGATTGCGGGTCTCGAAGCGCCTGCCCGAGGCTGCATCGATCCACTTCCCGTCGATCAGCATCTGCTTGTAGGACCCGTTGGCGAACGGATGGCGCGCGATCGGAATAGCCTGCGACACAGCCATGGCTGCACTCCCTGTCAGGTGATTGGTTGGTTCGATCTGGGCGGGATCGTTCTGTCGAGGATACCGCCGTGCCTGATAGGCGTAAAGGCAGCGCGGAACGAAGACCTCCCATGTCGACTTGTGCAGGGTCGCCGTGCTGCCATGCTATAGCTCGGCCGAATGCCTTCCACGGAGACGATCCATGTCGCATCCCGCCATCGTCAAGGACAATGTTGCCGTGATCACGGGTGGCGCAGCCGGCATCGGATTTGCCGCCGCCGCGGCATTTGCGCGCGCTGGAATGAGGGTGTGTATCGCGGATGTCGATGAGACACGCTTGGCAGAAGCTGCAACAAAACTGTCATCCGTCACGTCTGCCGCGAACGTGATGACCTCGGCCATCGATGTCAGCAAGATCGAGAGCGTGACGGAACTCGAGCGCGCAGTCCAGGAGCGGTTCGGCGGCACCGACGTCCTCATGAACAATGCCGGTATTCAGCCCGGCAGCACGTTGTTCGAGGCGCCGGACAATTGGCAGCGCATCATCGCCGTCAACATGTGGGGCATCATCAACGGCTCGCGCATCTTCGCGCCGAACATGATCGCGCGCGGCAAAGGCGGCCTCATCATCAACACCGGTTCCAAGCAGGGCATCACCACGCCGCCGGGCGACCCCGCCTACAATGTCTCCAAGGCCGGCGTGAAGGCGTTCACCGAGGCGCTCCAACACGAGTTGCGCAACACGAAGGGCTGCCACATCACAGCCCATCTGTTGATCCCGGGCTTCGTCTTCACCGGCCTGACCGCAAAGGGCCGCACCGAGAAGCCGGCCGGCGCCTGGACGCCGGAGCAGACGGTCGATTTCATGCTGGCGCGGCTGGAGGCCGGCGACTTCTACATTCTCTGCCCGGACAATGACGTCCCGCGGGCGCTCGACGAGAAGCGCATGCTCTGGGCGGCCGGCGATATCGTCGAGAACCGCCCGCCATTGTCGCGCTGGCATCCGGATTACGCCGATGCATTCGCGAAGTTTGTGACGCGAAAGTAGGCCTGCACCGCTCTCTCGCTCGCCCCCGGAGAGGGAGGGGTCCCGCCCACCTAGCTTCCCCACCTTGACTCCCCCAAAATTCGTTATACAACATAACTATTCTGACAAGGACGCAAATGACACAGGGAAACGCCGAGACCGCGAACGCGGGCGCCTCCGGGCTCTTGAGGATCGAGCGGGCGGACCGGGTTCTGACCGTGGGTCTGAACCGGCCGGCCAAGCGCAATGCGCTCAATGACGGCATCATCTTGGAAATCGGCGAGTGTTTTACCAACCTGCCCGAGGATATCGGCGCGGTCGTCATCCACGGCATCGGCGACCATTTCTCCTCAGGCCTCGATCTTTCCGAGCTGACCGAGCACGACGCCACCGGCGGGCTCCTGCACTCCCAGATGTGGCACCGGGTGTTCGACCGCATCCAGTATAGCCGCGTGCCCGTGATCGCAGCGCTCAGGGGCGCCGTGATCGGCGGCGGGCTGGAGCTTGCCTGCGCGGCCCATATCCGCGTCGCCGAGCCCTCGACCTATTTCGCGCTGCCGGAGGGGCAGCGCGGCATTTTCGTCGGCGGCGGTGGCTCGGTGCGGCTGCCGCGGCTGATCGGCGTTGCCCGGATGATGGACATGATGCTGACGGGACGCGTCTACAGCGCGACCGAAGGCGCGTCCTACGGCTTCGCGCAATATCTGACGGAGGCCGGCAACGGGCTCGGCAAGGCGCTGGAGCTTGCGGCCAAGGTGGCGTCAAACGCCCCGCTGACGAATTTCGCCGTGCTCCAGGCGCTGCCGATGATCGCAGAAGCCAATCCGCAGACCGGCCTGTTGATGGAGTCTCTGATGGCCACCGTCGCGCAGAGCGACAAGGAGGCCAAGCGGCGGATCCGCGAATTCCTCGAGCACAAGACCGCGAAGGTGAAGCCCAAATCATGAGCGTAAAGTCATGAGCGCGCAGCCGTCCTCTTCCGGCTTGGAGCGCGGCGCGAGCGATTTCCCGCTCCGGCCCATCTCGTTCGGCGATCCCGTCGTCAACATCGAGCGGCGCGACGACGGCACGATTTATTTGCGGCCAAAGCAGCCGCTCGGCGACTATCCGGTCCGCATCACCGATCGCCTGCATCATTGGGCCGCGACGACGCCGGACCGCGTCTTCATGGCCGAGCGCGAAGGCGGTCGCGGCTGGCGCAAGATCACCTATGCCGAGCTGCTCACCGCGAGCCGGCACATCGCCTCCGCATTGATCCAGCGCGGCCTGTCGGCGGAGCGGCCGGTCGTCATCCTCTCGGGCAATTCGATCGACCACGCGCTCCTCGCCTTCGGCGCGTTCTACGCCGGCGTTCCGTTCTGCCCGGTGTCGCCGGCCTATTCGCTGGTGTCGAAGGATTACGGCAAGCTGTCCTATCTGATGAAGCTGCTGACGCCGGGCCTCGTCTTCGCCGATGACGCCGACAAGTTCGCCGATGCGCTCGCCGCCAACGTCTCGCTCGGCACCGAGATCGCGGCATCCTACGGCAACGTGCCGGGCCGCGACGTCACCCTGCTCGCCGATCTCATGGCGACGCCGATCCGTGGCGATCTCGACGACGTCCACGGCAGGATCGGCCCTGACACGATCGCAAAATTCCTGCTGACCTCGGGCTCGACCGGCAATCCCAAGGCCGTCATCAACACCCAGCGCATGATCTGCGCCAACCAGGTGATGCTGCGCGAGACGCTCGCTTTCCTGAAGGACGAGCCGCCGGTCATCATCGATTGGCTGCCGTGGAATCACACCTTCGGCGGCAATCACAATATCGGCCTGACGCTCTACAACGGCGGCTCGATGTATCTGGACGCCGGCAAGCCGGTGCCTGGCGGCATCGAGGAGACCGTGCGCAATCTCCGGGAAATTTCGCCGACGGTCTATTTCAACGTGCCCAAGGGCTACGAATCGCTGCTGCCCTATTTGCGCGACGACCAGGGCCTGCGCGCAAAGTTCTTCGACCGGCTGCATGCGATGTTCTTCTCCGGCGCGGCGCTGTCGCCGTTCATCTGGAACAGCCTCGACGAGCTCGCGGCGAAGGAGAAGGGCTATCGCGTGCCGATGCTGACCGGTCTCGGCGCGACCGAGACCGCGCCGTTCTTCATGTCGGTCAATCCGCGCACCAGCCGCTCCGGCCATGTCGGCCTGCCCGTCTCCGGCAACGACGCCAAGCTGGTGCCGAACAACGGCAAGCTGGAAGTGCGCGCCAAGGGGCCGAACGTGATGCCCGGCTACTGGCGGCAACCCGACATCACCGCGAAATCCTTCGACGAGGAAGGATTTTACAAGATGGGCGACGCGCTCAAGCCCGCCGATCCCGATGATCTCAACGCCGGCTTCGATTTCGACGGCCGCGTCAGCGAGGACTTCAAGCTCGCGAGCGGCACCTGGGTCAGCGTCGGCCCGCTGCGCGCACGCTTCGTTGCAGCCTGCGCGCCCCTGGTGCGCGACGTCGTCATTGCCGGCATCAATCGCGACGAGATCTCCGCTTTGGTCGTGCTCGATCTCGACGGCTGCCGCCTGATCAACCCGACGCTGCCGCCCGACGATCTCGTCGTCGCGACACGCGACCGCCTGGTGCGCGAAGCGTTCCGCGAGCGCCTGACCCGTTTCCTCAGCCAGGCCACGGGCTCCTCGACACGGATCACGCGCGCGATCCTGATGGACACGCCGCTGTCGATCGACAAGGGCGAGGTCACCGACAAGGGCTCGATCAACCAGCGCGCGGTGCTGGAGCATCGCGGCGAGCTGATCGAGGAGCTCTACGCTGCCAATCCGTCGAACCGTGTGATATCGGTCGGCTAGAAAATTATCGCCAAAGGAGAACGCCATGTTGTTGAAGGATCAGGCAGCCATCGTCACCGGCGGCGCATCAGGACTTGGCGCGGCTACCGCAAGAAAGCTGGCCGCGCAGGGCGCCAAGGTCGCGGTGTGCGATCTCAATACGAAGCTTGCGGAATCCGTTGCCGCCGAGATCAAGGGCGTCGCCGTGACCTGCGACGTCTCGGATGCCGCCTCCGCTGAAGCTGCGATCGCGCAGGCGACCAAGGCCCATGGCCCGGCGCGCGTGCTGGTCAATTGCGCCGGCATCGGCGTTGCCAAGCGCGTGGTAGGCCGCGACGGCCCGATGGCGCTTTCCGATTTCGACAAGGTGATCAAGGTCAACCTGATCGGCACCTTCAACATGCTGCGTCTCGCCGCCACCGAAATGTCCAAGCTGGAGCCGCAGGCGACCGGCGAGCGCGGCGTCATCATCAACACCGCCTCCGTTGCCGCCTATGACGGCCAGATCGGCCAATCCGCCTATTCGGCCTCCAAGGGCGGCATCGTCGGCATGACGCTGCCGATCGCGCGCGAGCTCGCGCAGTTCGGCATCCGCGTGCTGACGATTGCCCCCGGCCTGTTCCTGACGCCGCTGCTGGCGAACCTGCCGCAGGAGGCCCAGGACTCGCTCGCCGCCGCCATTCCCTTCCCACGCCGGCTCGGCCAGGCCGACGAGTTCGCCGCGCTCGCGCTGCACATGGTCGAGAATGCGTATCTGAACGGCGAGGTGGTGCGCCTCGACGGCTCTCTGCGCATGGCGCCGAAGTAAGTTCGCTGAGTAAGGCAGCGCTCATGTTCGTGAACCGGCGCGAGGTCCAGATCCAGTGGGGCGATTGCGACCCCGCCAACATCGTTTATTACCCGCGCTATTTCGCGATGTTCGACGATTCGACCTCGACCCTGTTCGAGGTCGCCGGCTTCTCCAAGCAGGACCTGGTCCGCAAATACGGCCTGGTGGGCATCCCCATGGTCGACACGCGGGCCAAGTTCTACATCCCCTCGACCTATGGCGACTGGATCACCATCGAGACCAGAATCGAGAGCATCAAGCGCTCGAGCTTCGAGGTGAAGCACAACGTCTACAAGGGCGAGGCGCTCGCGATCGAGGGTTTCGAGACCCGCGTCCTGGTCGGCCGCGATCCTGACAACCCCGACAAGCTGAAATCGGCACCCTTCCCGGCGGAAATGGTCACCAAATTCACGGGGAGTTAAGTCCGGAGCTAAATCGCCGCATCACCAAAAGAGGGGGCTGAATTACCCCCCAATTTCTGCTTTCAAATAAACACGTCAAGGGAGGAACAGATGAAACGCTTTTATTTGACCGCTGCCATCACTGCGGCCGCGCTGGCCCTGCCGGTGCTGCCTGCGCTGGCCCAGACCAGCGAAGTCACCATCGGCATCACCACCACCACGACCGGCCCGGGTGCGGCACTCGGCATTCCCGAGCGCAACGCGCTGGAATTCGTGCCGAAGGAGATCGGCGGCGTGCCGCTGAAGGTGATCGTGCTCGACGACGGCGGCGATCCCACCACCGCCACCACCAACGCCCGCCGCTTCGTCACCGAATCCAAGGCCGACATCATCATGGGCTCGGCGCTGACGCCGCCGACCATTGCCGTCTCCAACGTCGCCAATGAAGCCGGTATCCCGCACTTTGGTCTGGCGCCCTTCCCGATCACGCCGGAGCGCATGAAGTGGTCGGTGGCGATGCCGCAGCCGATCCCGATCGTCGGCAAGGTGCTGTACGACCATATGAAGGCCAAGGGCGTGAAGACGCTCGGTTACATCGGTTATTCCGATTCCTACGGGGACCTCTGGTTCAACGACCTGAAGGCGCAGGCCGTGCCGATGGGCATGACCATCGTCGACGAGGAGCGCTTCGCCCGTCCCGACACCTCGGTGACCGGCCAGGTGCTGAAGCTCGTCGCGGCCAATCCCGACGCCATCCTGGTCGGCGCCTCCGGCACCGCGGCCGCGCTGCCGCAGACCGAGCTGCGCGAACGCGGCTACAAGGGCCTGATCTACCAGACCCACGGCGCGGCCAGCATGGACTTCATTCGCATCGCCGGCAAAGCGGCCGAGGGCGTGCTGATGGCCTCCGGTCCCGTCATGGATCCCGAGGACCAGCCGGATGAAGCCGCCACCAAGAAGCCGGGTCTCGCGCTCAACTCGGCCTATGAAGCCAAATATGGCCCGAACAGCCGCAGCCAGTTCGCCGGCCATTCCTATGATGCCTTCGAGATCCTCAAGCGCGTCATCCCGACCGCGCTGAAGACCGCAAAACCCGGCACGCCGGAATTCCGCGAAGCGATCCGTCAGGCCTTGCTGACGGAGAAAGAGCTCGCGGCGAGCCAGGGCGTCTACAACTTCACCGAAAAGGACCGCTACGGCCTCGACGAGCGCTCGCGCATCCTGCTCACGGTGAAGGACGGCAAGTACTCGCTGGTGAAGTAGGCGTCGCAAACATTCGAGACGACGAGAGCCGGCCCGATGGGCCGGCTCTTTTGTTTGGTCAATGGAGTGAGCTGCGCACCGGCGCAGGTGCGCCCCCTCTCCCGCTTGCGGGAGAGGGTTGGGGAGAGGGTGCCTCCGCGTTGGGACCGCCCGAGGCTCACGGAGAAAACCCCCTAGAGGAGAAAACCCTCACCCGGCGCTTCGCGCCGACCTCTCCCGCAAGCGGGAGAGGTTAAACCGAGCCTGCCGATGCACTGGGGCTACGCCGCCTGCCGCAGCGGCGTCCAGGCGAATTCCGGATAATAGTCGTCCATCATGCGGTCGACATAGGCGGTGAGGTTCGGAAATCCCTCTGTGCGCTCGCGCAAGGCGGATTCGAAGAACGGCGTCAGGATTCCGGCCAGCGCGCCGAAGGCCGTCGCGTCGGCGCCGCAGGGCCTGTTGCCCATCAGGTACGCTTTGTCGCCGAGCTGCACCGACAGCGCGAACAGCGAACGCACGGCGAGATCGACGTCGTCATCCGGCGCATGGCGGCCGAGGCCGGAGAGCAGATAGTTCTCGGCGACGCGGAACTGCGCATCCTCGCGCAGCTTCTCGCGATTGTGCTCCGGCGCGCCGTCGAAGAAATGCGCAGGACCCTTGGCGAAATTGACCGGATCGACCCAGCGCGCGCCGACCAGTGCCCAATAGACGTGATGCTCGATCATGCGCTCGAACGCCCAGGCCTGTGCGCGCTCAGCCAGGGACAGGCCGGCATCGAAATCGAAGCCGTAGCGGCGCTCGATATGGGCCCGGATGAAGGTGGAATCGGCCACCGCCTCGCCGCCGTCGTCGATGAAGGGCAGCTGCCCCTTGGGCGAGGCCGGCGGCATCGCCCGCTCCTTCCGGTAAGGCAGTCCCGCCATCTTGAGCTGCACCTCGGTCTTGGTGACGAAGGGGCTGATTTCCGGCAGGCCGAAGCCGGCGCCAAAGCCGTAAAGCGTGATCATGCAAGCTCTCCTGAACCTGTCGAACGAGTGGAAGGGAACCTAGCGGCCGGCTGCTGCCACCATGGTGGCAGCAGCCGTGATATCTTCTGCGAAGCGGGCCCCTCGCCAGGCGCGGCCCATCACGTGGCGGACCAGCGCATCCGCGGCATGGACCAGCGTGCGCGTCGTGGCGGTGGCGAGCGCAAGGCGGAGGTCGACAATTGTTGTGACATCAAGCGAGACGAGGCGGCTGAAGGCCCTAGCCTGCCATGCCTGGACCTGGAAAGGCTGGCTCCGCCACAACGGGCCGGCCTGGCCGAAATGGGTTGGAATGATCATGGACAAATCCTCTTCAGTCGATGTGTTGTCCCGGTATAGAACTCCCCTGCTGCCAACATCCTGTCAGCAGCCGCGCGCCGCCTTCTGAAAACACCACCTTAGAAAAAGCAGCGACAAGAGACCTGTCATGAGACGCGCCGACCGGCTGTTTCAAATCATCCAGGTGCTGAGGCGCACGCGTAAGCCGCTGACGGCGGACGCGATCGCGGCCGAGCTCGAGACTTCGAAGCGCACCATCTATCGCGACATCGCAACCCTGATCGGCCAGCGCGTGCCGATCCGCGGCGAAGCCGGCATGGGTTACATCCTGGAAAAGGGTTTCGACCTGCCGCCCTTGATGCTGACGCCCGACGAGATCGAGGCGGCGGTGCTGGGCGCGCAATGGGTCGCGGGGCACGCTGATTCCGCGCTGGCGCGCGCGGCCGAAGACTTGATGGCCAAGATCGCCGACACCGTGCCTGAGCGCCTGCGCCCCTTCGTGCTGGAGCCCGCGAGCCGGGCGCGACCGAGCTGGAACCGGGAACCCGACCGCCTGGACATGGCGCGCACCCGCACCCAGATCCATGAAGGCAAGAAGATCATGCTGCGCTATCGCGACGAGCAGGGCCGCCCCAGCGAGCGCATGATCTGGCCGATCTCGGTCGGCTATCTCGAAGCGGTGCGGCTGCTGGCGGCCTGGTGCGAGCTGCGCGGCGATTTCCGCAGCTTCCGCACCGACCGGGTGGTCGAGGCGACCTATCTCGACGAGAAATATCCGGAGCGGCGCGACGTGCTGCGCGCGAGATGGCGGCAGAGCCTGGTCTGGGGTCCGCCGAAGGATACGTGAGGACGATGGACGAGACCGAGCTGTCGAGCTGTTGCCAGGGCTGCGGTGCCTGCTGCGGCTATTCGCAGAACTGGCCGCGCTTCTCGGTCGAGAGCGACGAGGAGCTTGCGCTGATCCCGGCGGCGCTCGTCAACGACCGGCAATCCGGCATGCGCTGCGAGGGCGATCGCTGCGCTGCGTTGCAAGGCGAGATCGGGAAGATGACGGCCTGCGGCATCTACGACGTGCGGCCGGAGGTGTGCCGCACCTGCATGCCGGGCGACGCCGAATGCGCGATGGCGCGGCGGAAGTTCGGCCTGCCCGTTATCCAGATCGCCTAGGCCGGAACCGCTTCGCCGACCTCGTCGTCGAGCTCGTCATCGAGCGGCGCGAGCACCGAGAGCGGCTTGGTCGACAGCGTGATCGGTTTGCGCCCTCCCGACAGCGACGTTGAAGCTTTCGCGGTGCGTTCGCGCGACAGCGCGAAGAGCGTCGAGCCGACGCGGCCGCCATTCTCGATCAGGTCGCGCTCGCTGCAGCTCGCTGCGATCGCGACCGCCAGCGAGTGCAAATGACTGCGGCGGTAGCAGAACAGCGCCAGCCTGGCGCGCACGTCAGGGGAAACACTCTCAACCAGCCTCGGCAGGCCACTCTCGCCGGCGCGGTACATCTCGCCAAGGAGCTCGTCACGAACCGGGCAGAAATCGCTTTCAAAGGCATCGCGGCTTGAAAACATTGCAGTTCTCCCTCGTGTGGGGAAGATGCAGCGCAATTCTCTAACGAAAGGTTAACCACGCTGCCCGGTAGTCACCCGGGGTGCTTGCGCGTGGGCGACGAATCGGCGGCGAGGACGGGACTGACTGCTTGCCGTCATTCCGGGGCTCGCGAAGCGAGAACCCGGAATCTCGAGATTCTCAGGTGCGCAACTGCGCACCATAGTTCTCGCTTCGCGAGCCCCGGAATGACTGCGTCGCAGTCAGTTCGCCGCCATGAAGATGGAGAGGCCGAAGCCGGTCAGGTGGTGCAGCGCCTGGTCGACGCCGATCAGGGTCCAGAACCAGGGATGGGCGAGATCGACGCCGAAATTGGCGGAGACGAATCCCTTGGCGCGGTCGATCGTGATGTGGATCAGGAAGTCGATGAAGGCCACGAACCAGAATCTCGGCGCCACGATCACGATCAGCGGCAGCGCGACCGCAAGGTGGACCAGGCAGTGCACCAGGAGCGGCAGGGCCCAGCCATGCTTCTGGTCCTTGCCGTGCGCCATCCAGGCGGTCTGAAGAACGAAATCGGCGATGACGTGCTTGAAGGTGAGCAGCAACATCCAGCCAATGAGCGCTTCAACAGGAATCGCCGATGACATGGGTGGAAACGACAAGCTGACGCCTCATTGACGTGACGAGAAGAATTGGAGCGTTCAGCGCAACTTCTTCTTGGACCGGTCAAATCGCCGGGACGCGTGATTTATGGCATCTCCCGCGGCGGAATGCAGCCGGGTGGAACCGGAAAATCGTCAAGTGTGGCTAACTGGTGATAGGATGGCCAATCGCCGCGGGCATATCGAGTAAGGTTACCTTCGGCTCGAAATTTGCATTCCGCTCCCCTCGCGCTATCATCGGCGATCGAGAATATCGTTCTTTTTTCAGGCGTTTACGAATTACCGGGCGCGCTGCGCTTCCAAGCCACGCGCCGCCAGCCAAACGATAAGGCCAGAGTGCTGCGATGAGTACTGAAGGCCCCGCCGCATCGCCGACCGTGCCGCCGACCCGGCGTCCCAAGGTGATCAAGACCAACCAGCAGCAGGTTTTCCTCTACGTCGTGCTGACCCTGCTGCTGTCGCTTGCCACCGTCTGGGCCGGCCGCACGCTGGTGCACAATTCGGAGACGCTGACCTTTGCCGTCGGCGGCCCCAACAGCGACGAGGCGCTGTTCGCAGCCAAGCTCGCCGCCCTCCTGAAGAACAACGCATCGCGCTTCCGGATCAACATCGTCAGCAACGCCGACAACGCCAAGGCGCTCGCCCAGTTCGACCGCAAGCAGGCCGACCTCGCCGTGCTGCGCACGGACGCCAAGGTGCCGCTGCGGGCGCGCACGCTCGCGATCCTCGAGCACGATCTCGTGCTCCTGCTCGGTCCCGGCAACAAGAAGATCAAGTCGCTGGCCGAATTGAAGAAGAAGAAGGTCGCTGTCGTCGCCGAGAACGAATCCTCGCTCGCGTTCGTGCGCAGCATCCTCGACGTCCCCGATGGCCCCGAGGCTGCGAAGATCCAGATGGCGCCGCAGGGCGCGACGCTCGACAAGCTGTTTGCCCCGGCAAATGGCTTCAGCGCGGTGATCGCGATCGTCCACGCCTCGAAGGCGATCCGGGACAAATCCTACGAGCAAGCCGCAAAGCGCGGCGGCTTCACGCTGAACGCCATCGACGAAGCCAAGACGCTGGCGCGCAAATTCCCCGGAATTTCCGACGAGACGCTGACAGCGGGAACGGTGTCGACATCCCCGCAAATTCCCGACGACGATCTCGACACGATCGGGCTCGAATGGCTGCTGGTCGCGCAATCCAGGATGTCCCCGAGCACGGCCGGCGAGCTCGCCCGCATCGTCTACGAGAACAAGTCGGCGCTCGGGCTCGACAACGGCTTTGCCACCAGGATCGAGCCGGCCTCCGTCGAGAAGGACGCCTTCGTGATCGCGCATCGGGGCGCTGCCGACTACATCAACGACGACACCAAGTCGTTCATGGATAAATACAGCGACATGATGTATCTGGGCGCCGCAGCGCTCAGCGTCATCGGCTCGATCTTCGCCGCGATCTACGCCAAGATCACCCGCATCGCGCCGGAGAAGGCCAGCGAGCTCTCGACCGCCATCCTCGACATCGGCGAGCGGATCGAGCACGCCCACTCGCTGGATCAGCTCGAATGTCTTCAGGATGAGCTCGAGGCCATCTTGCGCGGTGCCGTCATCGGCCTCAGGGACGGCACGATCAGTACCGACGGGCTCGACACCTTCAAGCTCGGCTACGAATTCGTCCGCGACGAGATCGGCATGCGCCGCGACTATCTGAAACGTCATGCCAGCGAAGCTGACAAGACGGCGCGCGATGCCGGGCCGGCTCCGCTGGACGACAGCAATGTCGTGGTGGTGAAGACCGCCCAGAGCGCCTGACCCCGCCGGATTGGACAATTAAAGACTTTCGTGTCCCGGGCAAGCTGCAATGCCGAAGACGTTGCAGCGCCGAGCCGGGACCCAGGAACCGGCCGCGGTATGCGTCGCCACATAGGCCCCGGCTCTGCAGCGCATCACTTCGTGCCGCGCCGCGACCGGGGCACGACACGGAGGCTTCCCGTCCGATCGCCAGCCAGCCGTCTGGAACCCAGCCCATCCGCAACCGTTGGTTTCCGGTTGCAACCTGAGAACGCGGCATGCGTGCACTCCTCATCATCCTCCTTCTGGCAATGCTGGCGGCGGCCGGCTACTTCGCCTATTCCGCAATGGCAGTCGAAGGTGAGCCGATCCCGACGGAAGGCTATGTGGCACTGGCGCTGGGCGCGGGGTTCTCCCTCATCGTCGGCGTCGGGCTGATGGTGCTGCTGTTCTTCAGCAGCCGCCGCGGCTACGACGAGCCGCCACATTTCAGGTAGCCCCGCCGGCGGCGGCACCGACGGCAGGCCCGGCGCAGCGGCGCCGGCAAAACGGCCTGCGCCGTCGTTGACGGGCTCCGCCCGGGCAGGCACTTTGGCGCCGACGTCCCATCCGGGGCCTCGAGACCTGCCCCGAGACCGAATAGCCTTCTTCGCATGTCCAAGCCGCTGATCTCCGCTCTGGCCCAGTTCGCGGCCGCCACGGCCGGCCGCAACATGACCAAGGCGGCCTATGTCGCGGTGACCGTCGGCGTGCTCGGCATGGTCTTGCTGACGGACAATAGGGCCAAGGAGGCGTGGGGCTGGGTCGGCGCCCTGCTCTGGACCTGCCTCGCCTATTTCGTGTTCGAATGGCTGGTGCGGCTGCGCCACATGGCGCGGCAGGGGCGGCTTTCGCTCTACGTGTCCTCCTCGGCCGGCATCGTCGACGCGATCGGGGCGCTGGCCGTGCCGGTCGCGCTTCTCCTCAGCGTCGAGCCGAAGACAGCCTGGTTGCTCAGCGTGCTCTGGGTGCTGAAGGTGGTGCCGGGCATTCCCGGCCTGCGGCAGCTGCGCCGCGTCCTGGTGCTGGAATCGGGGCCGCTGGTCAGCGTGCTCGTGATCTTCCTGATGGTGGTCTTCCTCGCCTCCGTCGCCGAGTATTTCCTGGAGCGGGACGTGCAGCCGCAGACATTCGGCAGCGTCCCGAACGCATTGTGGTGGGCGGTGGTGACCCTGACCACGACGGGCTATGGCGACGTCGTGCCGGTCACCCCGCTGGGCCGCGTGGTGGCAGCGCTGGTGATGATCTCCGGCCTCGGCGTGTTCGGCCTCTGGACCGGTATCCTCGCGACCGGCTTTGCCGCGGAGACGCGGCGCGACAATTTCCTCAAGACCTGGGAATCCGTCAGCAAGGTGCCGTTCTTCGCAACCCTGGGACCGGCGGCGATCGCCGACGTCACCCACATGCTGCGCACCATCGAGCTGCCGGCGCGCACCACGATCATCCGCAAAGGTGCGCAGGGCGACTGCATGTATTTCATCGCCGCCGGCGAGGTCGAGGTCGATCTGCCCGGCAAGAAGGTGCAGCTCGGCGAAGGCGCCTTTTTCGGCGAGATGGCGCTGCTCGGCAACAACAAGCGCGGAGCCAACGTCTCGACCACGAAGGTGTCGCAGCTGCTGGTGCTCGACCTCGTCGATTTCCGCGTGCTGATGGCGCGGCACCCCGATCTCGCCGAGACCATCGATGCGGAAGCAAAGCGGCGCGCGCTCGAAAACAAGTAATGGAGACAGGAATGTCGGACACTGCCGACGCAGCCACCGGCCCGCTGCTCGAAGTCACCGGCGCCCGCGCCACCATCCGCCTCAACCGTCCGCAGCATCTCAACCGGCTGCAGGCGGAGGATCTCGACGAGCTGACGAGATTGTTCGACCGGGTCGAGGCCGACCCCGACATTCGCGTGCTGGTGCTGACCGGAACCGGACGCGCCTTCTCCGCCGGCTACGATCTCAATTCGGTGGCGGAACGCGCGGTCAGTGCGAGCGAGCAGCAGAGCGCGGGCTCCGCCTTCGAGGCGGTGGTCAACCGGCTCGAGGATCTCGGCGTGCCGACGATCTGCCGGCTCAATGGCGGCGTCTATGGCGGCTCGACCGACCTCGCACTTGCCTGCGATTTCCGCATCGGCGTCGATAGCGCGGAAATGTTCATGCCGGCGGCGCGGCTTGGGCTGCACTATTACCCGAGCGGCATCAAACGCTACGTGACCCGCCTCGGCGTCGACAACGCGAAGAAGCTATTCCTGACCGCGCAGAAGATCAGCGCCCCGGAGATGCTGCGCATCGGCTATCTCACCGCGATGGTGCCGGTGGAATTCCTGGACGAGGAGGTCGACAAGCTTGCTGGTGTCCTCGCCGGCAACGCGCCGCAGGCGATGCGCGGCATGAAGCGCGCGATCAACGAGTTCGCCCGCGGCGAACTCGACGAAGCCGCCGCCGACCGGCGCCACCGCGACAGCATGCGCGGCGACGAGATCAAGGAAGGCATCAAGGCGTTCGCCGAGAAGCGGGCGCCGCGGTTCTGAGGCGTGCTCTCATCCACCCGCCGCGGCGGCGTGCTGCGCCGCCATCTCGGCGTCGGCGGCATTGATGCGCTGGAACGCCGGCCGGGCGGTCATGCGCTCGGCATAACGGACGAAGACATCCTTCTTCGGCACGATGCCGAACATCATGGTCCAGTTGAAGGCGACGCCCCACAAGACATCGGCCGCCGTCATGCGCTCGCCGAGCAGATAGGGGCCCTTCGCCAGCTGGGCCTCGAGCGCACCCAGCATCGTATCGTAATCGGCATAGGGCGATTGCGTGATCAGCGCCGGCTCTCGCTGCATGAATTTGTCGATCAGGGCCGGCTCGAACGACGACCCGTAATAGGCGATCCAGCGCAGATAGGGCCCGCGCAGCGGATGGTTCAGGGCGGGCGTCAGCCCCGCCTGCGGGAACAAATCGGCGAGATAGATGGTGATCGCGACTTGCTCGGTCACCAGCGCCTCGCCGTGGCGAACCGCAGGCACCTTGCCGAGCGGGTTGATGGCGAGATAGGCGGGCTTGCGCTGATCCCCGGCCTTCATGTTGAGGACATGGAGATCGTAAGGCGCCCCCAGCTCCTCCAGCAGCACCCGCGTGCCGGTGGCGCGCGTCTGCGGCGAATAGAACAGGGTGATGCGGTTCGGATCGGTCATGGCAGTCTCCATCTGGCCGGCTGGCGATGGCGCCGCTTGTAGCGGAGCATACCTGACATCTTGTGTCAGGTATGCTTTAAGGGATCATGCGCGCGAGCCGAATGCTGTCGATCCTCACCACCCTCCAGGCCAGGGGGCAGGTCACCGCACCCGAGCTCGCGGAGGCCTGTGAAGTGTCGGTGCGCACGATCTATCGCGACATCGACGCGCTCGCGGCGTCCGGCGTTCCCGTTTACGCCGACCGCGGCGCTGAAGGCGGCTATCGCCTGCTCGACGGCTACCGCGTGCGGCTGAACGGGCTGTCGCAGAGCGAGGCCGGCGCGCTGTTCCTGGCGGGATTGCCGGGCCCGGCCGCGGCGCTCGGGCTCGATGCCGCGATGATCGCCGCCCAAAACAAGCTGATGGCGGCCCTGCCTGCGAATTTGCGCGAGGATGCCGGGCGGATGCAGGAGCGTTTCCACCTGGACGCGCCCGGCTGGTTCGGCGAAGCGGAAGACCCGAAGCACCTGCGCACCATCGCCGGCGCGGTGCTGCGCGGGACGCTGATCAGGATTCGTTACCAAAGTTGGCGTGCGGAGAAGCAGCGCCGGATCGCTCCGCTCGGCCTCGTGCTGAAGGGCGGCAGCTGGTATCTCGCAGGACAAGTCGACGGCAGCGTGCGCACCTATCGCGTCGCACGCGTGCTCGACTGCACGGCGCTCGACGACCGCTTCGACCGCCCCGCCGATTTTGATCTCACTGCCTATTGGCACGCTGCGACACTTCGTCTCGAAGCCGAGATGCATCCCAATGTCGCGATCGTCCGGCTGTCGCCGTTCGGAGTCAAGCTGCTCGACGCGCTGAGCCAGCCCTACGTCAAGGCGCGCACGCAGCTCGAGGAGACAACCGATGCAGAGGGTTGGCGCATTGCGCGCGTGCCGGTCGGCAAGACGTCGTGGCACGCAGCGGCCGAACTGCTGCGGCTCGGCCCCGAGGCCGAAGTGCTGGAACCCGCCGATCTCCGCGACAAGATGGCCGAGATGACGCTGGCGATGGCCGAGCGCTATCCCGCGACGCGCAAAGCCTGATCGCGGCACATTCTGCCGCAGCCCACGAAACAATCCTGAAACACGATTCTTCCCGCTTGCCATGAACGCGATCGCGTCTCGTCTCGACCGAAATGCAGGGACGCAACAATGGCCCTAGCGCCGAATGGAGAATGAAGATGTTTCGTAAGCTTGCACTTGGTCTGATCGCCGCCGGTTCGCTCGGCGTTGCCGCTCTTGCGCCCACCGCCGCTTCGGCCGGTGGCTTCCATCATCACCACTGGGGTCATCACTGGGGTCCCGGCTGGGGCTTCGGCGGCGTCTACGTCAACACCGGCGTCAGCAACTGCTACCAGGAGCGCCTGGTCCAGACCCGTCACGGCCTGCGCGTGCGTATCGTGAACGTCTGTGCTTACGGGATCTACTGATATCTCGCTTTCACGACAAAGCTCCGGTCGCATCGCGGCCGGAGCTTTGCGTTGAGCTAGCCCGCCCGCCGCTGCCGGCGAAACCAGGCCCAGGTCTCGCGCGTCGTTCTGATGTAACCGCGGCCGCGATGGACGATCTCACCATCGACGATCGCGTTCAGCTTCGGCAGCGCGTGAAAGGGGATCGAGGGATAAGCGTGGTGCTCGACATGGTAAGGCATGTTCCACGCGAACCATTTGACGATGGCGCCGGTATAGGTGGTGCGGGTGTTGTGGAAGGCGCTGCGGGTGCGGTCGCAGCCGGTGTGCTCGGCGTAGAGGTAGGGCCGCAGGAAGAACTGCCCGATGATCAGCGGGACGATCCAGACCCAGAGCAGCAGCGCTGACGAGAACCACAGCGAGAGCGCAAGCAGCAGGGCGTAGAGCGCGGCATAGGCGCGCGCCTCGGCCACGATGGTGTTGCGCTTGCTCTCGGGAATCCATGGCAGGACGACCTTGCCGGTGATCGCATGGCCCAGCATCAGCCGCAGACGGCCGGCGACCTGGAGCAAGCCGCTATAGGCGATCGCAAGCTGCGCGTCGGATCTCGGCTTCACCCCAACGATCAGCTCGGGGTCCCGTTCCGGGTCCTGCGTGTAGCGATGATGGTCCCAGTGAAACAGGCAGTAATATTCGTAAGGCAGCCCGATGATGAATGCCGAGAGATAGCCGACGCCGAGATTGAGGCCGCGGCTCCTGAACGCGGTCTTGTGCGCGGTCTCATGCACCGCCATGAACAGGAAGGCGACGGCATAGCCCTGCACCACCATCAGCGGCAGCGCCCAGAGCACGCCCCAGTTCGACGAAACGAGCCAGATCAGCGCGCCCACCAGCACAATCACGCCGTAATGGCCGAGGCTCTGCACCGCACCTCTGACGTTGGAGCGAACCGACAATTCGCGCAGCGTCGCCGGCGTCAGTGGCTTCAGGCGATGACCGGCGTCCGAAATGGTTGCGTCGCTCATGATTGGTTGCGTGCCCTACTTGCGGAGAAGCTC
Source organism: Bradyrhizobium sp. CB1015 (assembly GCF_025200925.1). Lineage (GTDB taxonomy): Bacteria > Pseudomonadota > Alphaproteobacteria > Rhizobiales > Xanthobacteraceae > Bradyrhizobium. The sequence goes on from NZ_CP104174.1 coordinate 7,854,037, forward strand.
GGCGATCTCGGCCTTGATGAGAGCCCGGTCGCGCGGATTGTTGACGGGGTTGCCGGCGCGATGGCCATGCAGCGATGGGATCGGATGCAGCACCGCCGATCTCGCGTTGACGAGCTTGCCGAGTTCGTCCTCGTTGTCGCGGAAGTCGAAATAGCGGTCGGTCGCGCCCGGCATCAACAGCATGTGCGCCTTGATCGCCGCCAGCGCGCGATCGAGATCGCCGGCGGATGCCGCACAGCGACTGATGTCGCCACGCTGCCAGATGCCGATCTGCGCCAGGAGATCGTTGGCATCGCGCCACGCGAAGGTCGCATCCCAGGCGCGGACGAGATAGTCCTCGAGCGAGGTGAAGCCCGCTTCGCGCCAGAGCTCGTCGCGATAGAAGCCGTGCGACATCGCCCAGCCGGCATAGACGCGCCCCATGGCGCGATAGCCGGCGACAGGTTTTTCCACGAAACGGCCGTCGCGGAAGGCGGGATCCGCCGTGAGCGCGGCCTTCACGCTTTCGAGGAAGACCTGATTATAGGGTGCGCAGCGGGCGCTGCCGCAGACGACCGCGGCGCGCGCGACCATGTCGGGATGCAGCGCCGCCCAGTGATAGGCCTGCATGCCGCCCATCGACCAGCCATAGACCAGCGCAAGCTTGGAGATGCCGAAGCGTTCGGTGAGCAGCCGGTGCTGGACCGCGATGGCATCGTGATAGCTCACCTCGGGGAAGGGCCCGGGCGTGTTCGAGGGCGAGGACGACAGGCCGTTGCCGAACAGGTTCGGGATGACGATGAAGTAACGCGTGGGATCGAGCACGCCGTCGGGACCGATCAGCCATTCAATGTCGGTGTGCTGCGCGCTGAACGAGGTCGGATAGAGGATGACGTTGTCCCTGGCGGCGCTCAGCGTACCGTAGGTTTTGAAGGCGAGCTTCAGCGCCGGAAACACGGTCCCGGACTGGAGCGTGACGTCGCCGGCCTCGAACATTTCGTAATCGCGTTGCGCCGTCATGCACTTAAGTTCCCGCTCACGGCGGCCTTCCCGGCGTCCACGATGCATCGATCATGCCGGCTTCGCAGATATGCCGCTCGCCTTATAATGTACTTTTAGTACAGTTATTTGGGAGCGGCAAGATAAATCCGATCCGCAGCCCGGCTCAGGCGATGGCGGCGAGATAGCGCGCGACGGACGCAGCGAACGCCGCCTTGGCACCGCTGGCGATGTTGCGGCCCCACCAAGCGCCGTAGATCCGGTCGAAGGCGAGCGGCTCGACGGCTGATGCAATCCGCCGCACCGCAGCGGCGTTGAGCGGCATGTAGTTCGGATAGGAATACATGAAGCTGACGAAGCGCCGGTCCATCGTCACCTGTGCGATATCCCCTGTGAGCAGCGCGCCTTTGCCGTCCGCACCACGCGCATAATGCAGCACGGTGGCCCCGGCGAAGTGGCCGCCGGTGCGCAGCAGCAGCACGTCGTCGGAGAGGCGATGGCTTTCGCCGGTCCAGTGCACGATCGCCGGATGAGGCCGCGTGACGAAGGCGCGATCGTCGGCGTGCAGATAGACCGGCACGCCGCCGAACGTGTCGCTCCAGTCGGCGACCGCGCCATAGTAGTGCGGATGCGAGATCGCGATGGCCTTGAGGCCGCCGAGTGCTGCGACGTGCTGGATAGCCTCGTCGGTCGCGAGCGGAATGCAATCCCACATCACGCAGCCGTCGCCGTCGGGCACCAGCAGCGCGCGCTGCCCGATGGCAAAGCTCGGCGCCATCCCGATCCCGGTTAGGCCGAGATCGTCCCGCACCATCAGTCGGTGCTTGCGCGCGAGCTTCTCGCGCGTGAGGAAGGCTTGACCGCTCCAGCCGACGAACTGGCGCTCGTCCTCGCAGATCGGACAGGAATCGGGCGGTGCTTCGTGTAAGGGAAATTGAGCGCCGCAGGTTTCGCAAGTCCAGAGAGGCATGACTCGTGCTCCGTCGGAAGATCGCAGGATGACATTGCGGTCAGGCTCCCGGCAAGATCGATGACCGGAGCAGCGCCTGGAACCAACGCGGCGAGCGCCCGTTACGTTCAGGCCCACGCCAAATCGATTGGCCGACGGGATCACGACGCACGCGGAGCAGTTCAGGTATCGATGGCATCGCGGTCCCCCTCCTCGTCCCATATCTGGCCTTTGTTCGCGCTCAACTTCTTCATGGCCGACATGCAGTCGGGCATCGGGCCGTTCGTCGGGGTATTTCTCCAGGAGCGTGGCTGGGCCAGCGGGCTGATCGGCACCGCCATGACCATCGGCAATGTCGCGGGCATGCTGATCACCACGCCGATCGGCGGCTTCATCGATTCCAGCCGCAACAAGCGGCTGTGGGTGGTGATTCCCGGCATCTGCGTGGTCGCGGCATCCGCGATCATCCTGATCTCGCAAAACTTCTGGGCGGTGACGTTCTCGCAAGTCGCGCAATCGCTAGCGAGCGCCGCCATCGTGCCGGCGGTCACGGGCATCACGCTCGGCATCGCCAAGCAGAAGGGCTTCAATGCGCTCAACGGCCGCAACCAGGCCTTCAACCATGCCGGCAACATGGTTGGCGCCGCGTTGTCGGGTTATCTCGGCTACAAGTTCGGCTATGTCGCCGTGTTCGCGCTGGCGGCCGTGTTCGGTGCCATCGCCATCGCCTGCGTCATGATGATTCCGGCGGAGGCGATCGACGACCGTGCCGCGCGCGGCAGCAAGGAGGACGATTCCAAGGCGCCGCCGGATGCGATGACGATGCTGCTGAAGCACAAGGCGCTGCTCGTGCTGGCTCTCGCCCTCGCACTGTTCCATCTCGGCAATGCCGCGATCGTGCCGCTGTACGGACTTGCCGCGGTCGCCGAGGGACAGGCCAACGGCCCGAGCTTCGTCGCAACCACCGTGGTGATCGCACAAGGCGTGATGATCGTGACGTCGCTGATCGCGATGAAGGCCGCGAGCAAGCGCAATTACTGGCCGGTGATCCTGGTGTCTTTCATGTTCTTGCCGGTCCGCGGCGTGCTCGCCTTCTTCGTCACGGGATGGTGGGGCGTGGTGCCGATGCAGGTGCTCGACGGCATCGGCACCGGACTGCAAACAGTCGCCGTCCCCGGCATGGTCGCGCGCTCGCTCAACGGCACCGGCCGCATCAATCTCGGCCAGGGCGCCGTGATCACGGTGCAGGGGGTCGGCGCGAGCCTCAGTCCCGCCCTCGGCGGCTGGATCGCGCAATGGATCGGCTATGGGCCGACCTTCCTGCTGCTCGGCGGCTTCGGCCTCGCGTCGATCGCGCTGTGGCTGGCCTTCGGCTCGGCGGTGAAGAAGTATTGAGCCACAGCGCCGTATGGCGGTCGCGGCGCAACGTGCCCGCCTTCGATCTGCCCAATAGGCAGGCTGCGGCACCTGGTCGCTGGCTCAGCGCGTAGTTGCGAGTGGCTTTTCGCGCAATCCGGCGCTTTTCTGGTTGCCGCATCCCGGGCGCGCCGACGAAAGTGCGAACCGCAATGAATCGGCAATAGGCGTTCCGGCGATCGATGACCCAGCCGCAGCTCTCATTCGATGGCGACCCGAACGGTGCGGCCTATGAACAATGGCGCGAGCAGTTTTGTCGTCAGGTGGCCAACGTCGATTTCGTGCCGGTGGGCGAAGGACGAGTTCACCGTGTCATTGCGCCGGCCATTCTTCCCCGCCTCAGGCTCTCGGCATCGTTCGGCACGCCGGTGTCTTTCGTGTCGTTGGGAACGAACGACGAGCTGGTGATCACGACGTCACCCAATTCCGCATTGAGCGGAGCCATGGGCAAGCGCCGGCTGGAGATCGCCGCGGGCGACGTGACGATCGGCGATCCCTCGATCAGGGGCGCCCACATCACCCAAACGGCGCATGGCAATTTCCAGACCGCGCTGCTGCCGCGGAAAGCGCTGCTGCGCGCGTGCCCGAACGCCGAGGACCTGATTGCTCGCGCCATCCCGGGCGCCAGCCCGATCACGTCGATGTTCCTGCGGTATTACGACCTCGCACACGCGCATGCCGACAAGCTCGCACCCGCGGAGCTCGATGCGGTCTCGCAGCACCTGTTCGACCTCGCCGTGCTGATGATCGGAGCGCGCGGCGATGTCGCCGAGGAGGCGCGACTGCGCGGCCTTGCGGCAGCGCGCTTCGAAGCCATCAAGGCCGACATCCTGGCGCAGCTGGACAGCGCCGCACTGTCGCTGTCCGACCTTGCGGCCACGCACCGCATCAGCGCGCGCACAATCCAGCTGCTGTTCGAGAAGGCCGGCATCACCTATAGCGGCTTCGTGCTCGAGCAACGTCTGCTGCGCGCCGAGCGGCTGCTGAGGAACCCGGGGCTGCGCTCGCGCAAGATCATCGAGATCGCGCACCTCGCGGGATTTCACGACGTCTCCTACTTCCATCGCGCGTTTCGCCGCCGTTTCGGAGCGACGCCCGACGATATCAGGAAGCTGGCCAGCGGGGCCGACTAGGCGAGTCCCGCCGCGACGGGCCGGAACGGTGCCCACTATGTCCCAAAGCTCTTCTGCACCGCCTTGTCGAGCGTCTCGCCGCCGCCGAAGCGCTGGCGCAGCTCGCGCTTGAGCAGTTTGCCGCTCGGATTCTTCGGCAGGCTATCCACGAAGATCACGCGCTTGGGGACCTTGAAATGCGCCATCTGGCCGGCGCAATGCTTGATCACGGTGTCTTCGTCGAGCTTTTCCCCGGCCTTGACCACGACGATGGCGGTGACCGCCTCGATCCAGCGCGGATCGGGCAGGCCGACGACCGCGACCTCCGAGACGGCGGGGATGCGGTAGACCATCTCCTCGACCTCGCGGCTCGCGACATTCTCGCCGCCGGTCTTGATCATGTCCTTGACGCGGTCGACCACGGTGATGTGGCCTTCCTCGTCGACGGTGGCGAGATCGCCGGAGTGAAACCAGCCGCCAGCGAACGCCGCCGCGGTCTTGACCGGATCGTTGTAATAGCCGGAGAGCAGATGCGGCGAGCGATGCACGATCTCCCCGACTTCACCGACCTTGACGTCCTCCATCGCCGTATTGACGACGCGCGTCTCGACATTGAGCACGGGCTTGCCGGCGGAGCCGGCCTTGCGGAGCTGATCCTCCGGCCGCAGCACGGTCGCGAGCGGTGCGATCTCGGTCTGGCCGTAGAAATTCCAGAATTTCACGGCGGGCAGGCGGCGCTGAAGCTCGAGCAGCACTTCCACCGGCATGATCGAGGCGCCGTAATAGCCCTTCTGCAAGCTCGACAGATCGGTTTTGTCGAAATTCGGCGAGCGCAGCATCGCGATCCAGATCGTCGGCGGCGCGAAGAACGAGGTGATCCTGTGCGCCTGGATCAGCGCCAGGATGTTGTCGGCGGTCGGTTTGCCCGTGATCACGCCGGAGGCGCCGAGATACACCTGCGGGCCCAGGAACACGTCGAGCTGCGCGCAATGATAGAGCGGCAGCGCGTGCAGGAAGTTGTCCTCCGCGCTCATGCCGCCATCGATGATGCAGCTGACATACTGCCACATCACCGCTTCATGGGTGAGCATCGCGCCCTTGGGCAGTGATTCCGTGCCTGAGGTGTAGACGATCTGCGCGAGATCGCGGCTATCGACCGACGCGTCCAGGACCGAGCCGTCTGAATGCAAGAGATCGTCGAAGCTGGTGAGGCCCGCGGGCGCGGTGGCGGGATCCTCCCCCGGCAGCCAGATCATCTTCTCGACTGCGCAATCCTTCGCGCTCGCCGCGCGTGCCGGCTCGACGAAGTCGGGACCGGTCGCGAGCAGCTTGGCGCCGGAGCTCTTCAGGATGAAATTGATCTCGTCCGGATTGAGCATGAAGTTGATCGGCACCAGCACCGCGCCGATCCGGGCCACGGCGAAGCGCAGCGCCGCGAAGGCGTGCGAGTTGCGCGACAGCACGGCGAGGCGGTCGCCCTTCTTCACGACGAGCCCGAGCAGGCCGCGGCCGAGCCGGTTGCAGATCGCGTCCATTTCCGCAAAGGTCCAGCTCACATCGCCGCAGCTCACAGCGAGCTTGTTCGGCTCGCGGCCCGCAGAGCGGCGCAGGAGATCGCCGATGGAATGCTCGCGCGCTTTCGAGATGGTGGCTGCGGTGTCGACGGTCATTTCCTTCCCCTTGAGTCTGGAATTTGCCTGGATCCCAGCGCGAGCAGTGGCCATGCCGTTGCATTCGCAGGCTTCCGATGTTGCGCAAAGCGTAATCGGCGCGATCGGCCGCGTCAATTCGGCCACTGCGCTCGTGGTGATGGAGCTGTCGAAGCAGTAAGAGACGATCACGATCGTGATGGTTCCGGCGAGCTCCGACGTCACCGGAAAATCCCGCTCGCCCTGCACGGCGCACTGGACGCAGGCCCAAAATAGAGGCAACACGCCGTGGTCTGATCTGCATCAATTTGCGATGCAAAATTCGCTACATTGTTGAGTTCGCCCTATCGCGCGATCAGCGGCCGGGCGTACGTGTCAACAGTGGGTGCCGCCGCACGGCGTGATGAACAGATGAACTTTACACCGGGTCGCGTCGTCGCCGCGCTCGCCATCCTGCTCGCAGGCGGCGGTTACTACTATTGGCAGCACCGCGACACCAACGCGCTGCCACCGGGGTTTTCCCGCGGCAACGGTCGCATCGAGGCAGTCGAGATCGACATCGCCACCAAGACGCCGGGACGCATTCGCGAGATCCTGGTCAACGAAGGCGACTTCGTCACCGCGGGCCAGGTTCTGGCCCGCATGGAGACCGAGCAGCTGCAGGCCCAGCGCCGCCAGGCCGAAGCGCAGCTCCAGCGCGCAACGGTCAATGTCGAAACCGCGAAGAGCCTGGTGAACCAGCGCGAGGCCGAACGCAAGGCGGCCGAGGCCATGGTCGACCAGCGCATCGCCCAGCTCGACACCGCGAGCCGCAAGCTCGACCGCTCCGAACAATTGATCAGGACGAGTGCGGTGTCGCAGCAGGTCCTGGACGACGACCGCTCCGCCAACGCCACGGCGAAGGCGGCGCTCGCTGCGTCCCAGGCCCAGGTCGCAGCATCGGAAGCCGCAATCAGCTCCGCCCGCGCCATGGTGATCGATGCGAAGGCCGCAGTCGACGCGGCCAACGCGGCAATCGAAAGCATCAACGCCGATCTCAACGACAGCGTGCTGAAGGCGCCGCGCGATGGCCGCGTGCAGTATCGCGTCTCGCAGCCCGGCGAGGTGCTCGCCGCCGGTGGCCGTGTCCTCAACATGGTCGATCTCGGCGACGTCTATATGACGTTCTTCCTGCCGACGGCCGATGCCGGCCGCGTCGCGATCGGCGCCGAGGTCCGCCTCGTGCTCGACGCCATCCCGCAATATGTGATCCCCGCCAAGGCCACCTTCGTCGCCGATGTCGCGCAATTCACGCCCAAGACGGTCGAGACGGAGGAAGAGCGCCAGAAGCTGATGTTCCGCATCAAGGCGCATATCGCGCCGGACCTGCTGCGTCAGCATATCGAGCAGGTGAAGACCGGCCTGCCCGGCATGGCCTATGTGCAGCTCGATCCGGCCGCGCCATGGCCGGACAATCTCAAGATCAAGCTGACGAGATGAGCACGCAAGCCGCAGCCGAAGCACCGGCTGCCGCCGGCAGCGTGGTGCATCTGGAAGGCGTGGGCCTGAGCTACGGCAAGACCCGGGCGCTCGAGTCCATCACGCTCGACCTGCCGTCGGGCTGCACGGTCGGGATGATCGGCCCCGACGGTGTCGGCAAATCGAGCCTGCTCGCGCTGATCGCAGGCGCGCGCGCGATCCAGGATGGGCGCATCCACGTGCTCGGCGGCGACATGGCGAGCGCGCGCCATCGCCGCAACGTGTGCCCCGACATCGCCTACATGCCGCAAGGCCTCGGCAAGAATCTGTATCCGACGCTGTCGGTGTTCGAGAACATCGACTTCTTCGGCCGCCTGTTCGGACACGACAAGGCGGAACGGAACAGGCGGATCGCCGGCCTGCTGCGCGACACCGGGCTGACGCCCTTTGCCGACCGGCCGGCGGCAAAACTGTCCGGCGGCATGAAGCAGAAGGTCGGGCTGTGCTGCGCCCTGATCCACGATCCCGAACTCTTGATCCTGGACGAGCCGACCACCGGCGTCGATCCGCTGTCGCGCCGGCAGTTCTGGGAATTGATCGCCTCGATCCGCCAAAGCCGGCCCGGCATGAGCGTGATCGTCTCGACCGCCTACATGGAAGAAGCCGCGCAGTTCGATCTTCTCGTTGCAATGAACGCCGGGCAGGTGCTGGCGACGGGAACGCCCGCCGCGCTGCTGCGGCAGACCGGTGCCGACACACTTGACGATGCGTTCATCCATCTCCTGCCGGAGGAGGATCGCAGCAAGCACGCCAGCGTCGTCATTCCCCCGCGCAGCAATAACCATGACGAGATCGCAATCGAGGCTGACCACCTGACCCGACGGTTCAACGGCTTTGTCGCCGTCGACGACGTCAGCTTCCGCATCAGGAAGGGCGAGATCTTCGGCTTTCTCGGCTCCAACGGCTGCGGCAAGACCACGACGATGAAGATGCTGACCGGCCTCTTGCCGGTGAGCGAGGGCACGGCGCGGCTGTTCGGCAAGGCCATCGATGCCGGCGACATGTCGGTGCGGCGGCGCATCGGATACATGTCGCAGGGCTTCTCGCTGTATTCGGAGCTCACGGTCGCCCAGAACCTCGATCTGCATGCGCGGTTGTTCGAGCTGCGGCCCGAGACCATCGCCGCGCGCATCGACGAGATGATCGCTCGGTTCGATCTTGCCGATGTCGCAGGCGCCCTGCCCGATGCCCTGCCGCTCGGGCTGCGGCAGCGGCTGTCGCTGGCGGTCGCCATGATCCATGCGCCCGATATCCTCATCCTCGACGAGCCGACCTCCGGTGTCGATCCCGTGGCGCGCGACCGCTTCTGGCAGATCCTGGTCGAGCTCTCCCGCAAGGACAACGTCACCATCTTCGTCTCGACCCATTTCATGAACGAAGCGGAGCGCTGCGACCGGGTCTCGCTGATGCACGCCGGCAAGGTGCTGACATCGGACACGCCCGCGGCGATCACAGCCGCGCGCGGCACGGCGACGCTGGAGCAGGCCTTCATCGCCTGCCTGGAACAGGCGATCGCGGACAGCGGGGACTCAGCCGGGCCGCTTGCGCTCGCATCGCCGCCTGCGGCGACGACCGCGGCGCTTCCCCGCAAGCGCGGGACGACTTTCAGTCCGACGCGCATGCTCGCCTATTCCCGGCGCGAGACGCTCGAGCTGCGGCGCGATCCGATCCGCGCCACGCTCGCGATCCTCGGCAGCGTGCTGCTGCTGTTCGTGCTCGGCTACGGCATCAGCATGGACGTCGAGAACCTGACCTTCGCCGTGCTCGATCGCGACGACAGCGCAATCAGCCGCGACTACAGCCTCCAGATCGCGGGCTCGCGCTACTTCACCGAAAAATCGCCGATCACCGATTACGCCGACCTCGACCGCCGCATGCGCGCCGGCGAGATCGGCCTTGCCATCGAGCTGCCGCCCGGTTTCGGTCGCGACGTCAGCCGCGGCCGTCATGTCGAGATCGGCGCCTGGGTCGACGGCGCCAACCCGACCCGCGCCGAGACGCTGCGCTCCTATGCCCAGGCCATCCACGCGACCTGGCTTGCGCAGAAGGGCCGCGAGCTCTATGGCGAGGCGGCACTCGCCGGCGCCTACCAGCTGCAATTGCGCTACCGCTACAATCCTGACGTCATAAGCGTCGTCGCCATGGCGCCGGGCATCATCCCGCTGCTGCTGATCATGATTCCGGCCGTGCTCGCCGCGCTGGCGGTGGTGCGCGAGAAGGAGCTCGGATCGATCGTCAATTTCTACGTGACGCCGGTGACGCGGCTGGAGTTTTTGCTCGGCACGCAGCTGCCCTATGTCGTGCTGGCCTTCGGCAACTTCCTCCTCCTCGTCGGATTTGCCCTCACCGTGTTCCGCGTGCCGTTCACCGGAAGCTTTCCGACCTACGCGCTGGCGGCGCTGCTCTACGTGACGGCCACGACCGGCATCGGGCTGGTGATCTCGGCCTTCATGAACAGCCAGATCGCGGCGCTGTTCGGCACCGTTCTGATCACGCTGATACCGGCCATCCAGTATTCCGGGCTGATCGATCCGGTGTCGTCGCTGCAGGGGGCGGGCGCGCTGATCGGACGGATCTACCCCACCACCTATTTCGTCACGATCTCGCGCGGCACCTTCTCCAAGGCTCTGGCGCTCGACACGCTGCACAACGATCTCCTCGTCCTCGCCGTCATCGTCCCCCTCCTGGTGATCGCCGGCGCGATGCTGCTGAAGAAACAGGCCCGCTGATCATGCGCTTCGACAACGTGTTTCAGCTCGGCATCAAGGAATTGCGCGGCCTGGTGCGCGACCCCATGCTGCTCGTGCTCATCGTCTATTCGTTCACGCTGGCGGTTTATGCCGGCGCGAAGGCGCTGCCGGAAACCTTGAACCGCGCCGCGATCGCCATCGTCGACGAGGACCATTCGCCGGTCTCGACCCGGATCGGGATGGCGTTTACCGCACCCTATTTCTCGGCGCCGCGCCTGATCTCGCAATGCGAGATGGACCGCAGGATGGATGCCGGCCTCGACACCTTCGCGCTCGACATTCCGCCGGATTTTCAGCGCGATCTGTCGGCGCGCAAATCGCCGGCGATCCAGCTCAACGTCGATGCGACGCGCATCTCGCAGGCGTTCAACGGCGGCGGCTATGTCGAGCAGATCGTCCGCGCTGAGATCGCGGAGTTCCTCGCGCGCACGCGCGATGCGCAGGCGGCGCCGATCGAGCTGGCGCTGCGCGCGCGCTTCAATCCCGAGCTTAAGAAATCATGGTTCGGCGCGATCGACCACATCATCACCTCGATCACTATGCTCTCGATCATCCTGACCGGCGCCGCCCTGATCCGCGAGCGCGAGCACGGCACGATCGAGCACCTCCTGGTGATGCCGGTGACGCCGCTGGAGATCATGGTGAGCAAGGTCTGGTCGATGGGAGCCGTGGTGCTGATCGCCTCCGCCTTGTCGATCCTGTTCGTGGTCAAGGGATGGCTGGCGGTGACGATCGACGGATCGGTGGCGCTGTTCCTCGTCGGCGCGGCGCTGCAGCTGTTTGCCACCACCAGCATGGGCATCTTCCTCGCCACCGTCGCGGGATCGATGCCGCAGTTCGGGCTGCTCCTGATCATGATCCTGCTGCCGCTGCAGACCCTGTCGGGCAGCATGACGCCGCGCGAGAGCATGCCGCAATTCGTCCAGGACATCATGCTGGCCGCGCCCAACACGCATTTCGTGATGCTGGCGCAGGCCATCCTGTTCCGCGGCGCGGGCCTCGAGGCAGTCTGGTCGCAGCTCGTCGCGCTCACGCTGATCGGCAGCGTCTTCTTCCTGATCGCGCTGCGGCGGTTTCGCGCCTTTCTCGCCTAGGCTTGGGCCAGGCGGCTCAGAGCTTGTGCCCCTTCTGGCGCAGCGCCTCGATGAGGCGCCGCTTCAATTCATCGGCGGCCTTCTGGCTGACGTCCTGGCTGATCTGCTCGCTCGCCTGCGCCAGCGCATCCGACTTCTCCAGGAACTTGCGGCCCGCAGGCTGGGCGTAGAATGTATCGATCTGGCGCAGCTCATCCACCGTGAAAGTCTGGGCATAGAGCGCCGCGATCTGCTCGATCATGGATGCGACGAACGGAACGTAGATCTCGGAGCCAGGGGCCGTCACCGCATCGTAGTCGCGCTCGATCTCCGGCCTGTCCTGCGCGACCACGGGCCGCAGCTTGAGCAGAAGCTGCGGCAGCAAGGCGCGGTACTGGTCGGCGATCTTCAAGGTGACGACGAGCTTGCGCGCCGCGCTCATCGCCTCCGGCGACGGCGCCTGTGCCGCTGCGCCACAGACGAGAAGCAGGAGAGTTCCGGCGATCATCAACAAACGTCTGGACATTGAGCTCTCCGTTGGACCTCTCCACAGCACGCGGCGCGATGCTTCAGCGGCTCGCAGGGGCGACGGTGGCGGTTGCGGCCGATGCGCTGCTCTCGGCTGCCATCTCCGGCTCCTCGACCTCGATCACCTTCACGAACAGGTTCGGCACCCGCTTGGCGCGGTCGAGCAGCCAGGCCGCGCCAATCATGATGACGATGCCGGCGATGGAGACGGCAAGCTGCTCCCAGACGCCCTTGTTGTACTGAGTCAGGATCCAGTGCGCCGAGAACGACAAGAACACGCCTAAACAGAAGATCGGCAGCGAATGCTGGCCGCAGAGGATCACTGGGCGCAGCCAGCTACTGCGCAGCGCCCGCCATTTGCGCGTCAGGAAGTAGGTCACCCAGATCGCCAGCGCCAGGAAATGGGTGAAGCGCAGCATGTCGAGGTCGGTCTTGTCGATCGGGTAAATCGCCTTGATCATCCATCTCGGGATCAGGGCTTCCAGCGCGTGGACGTGCCAGGTCATCACGATCAGCAGCGCAAAGGCGAGCCAGGCCGCGGCCAGCGCCATCGCCGGCTTCGACCACACCCATCGGGCGATCTTGTCGATCTGGCCGATGCCGCACCAAGCCGCGAACACGAACATCAGCTGCCAGCAGAACGGATTGAAGTACCAGTGGCTGCCGGGCGGATAGGACGCCACGTTCCAGTCGAACCAGCGCGACAGAATGTAGAGCACCACCGAGCCGGCGAGCGTCAGGTTCGGCCGCCGCACCAGGCACCAGACGATGAAGGGCGAGGCGAACACCAGCGTGATGTAGAGCGGCAGCACGTCGAGATTGACCGGCTTGTATTTCAACAGGATCGCCTGCCCGATCAACTCGTCCGGATGCGCCAGGAAATTGAACACGTTGAACTCGTGCTCGTACATCGGATTGTCGAAGCGGCGCGCGGTGCGGGCGATCTGCGCGGTGAACAACAGGAACAGCATGATGTGGGCGACGTACATCTCCGCCGCGCGGCGCCACAGCCGCTTGAGCGCGGCGAGGAACCAGCCGCCGGCGACGATCGGCCCGTAGATCCAGCCGACGAGATAGCCGGAGATGAAGACGAAGAACTCGGCGGCATCGCTGAAGCCGAAATTGCGCAGCGTCAGCCAGGCCACGACATCGTGCGGGATGTGGTCGAGGAAGATCATCCACAAGCCGATGCCGCGGAACAGATCGAGTCGCAAATCGCGCTCGACCGGCGCCAACAATGCCGACTGGTCCCGTGTGATCATGGCCCCGCCTCTTTCGCTGGGCGTCGCGCCAAAAAGCGGCGCCGAACAATCGGATGCTAAAAAACGTGAATCAACAGGTCGACTGCCGCAATGGCTAGCCCGGCAACGGTAGCCGACCATGGGACGCACGCAAGGGACTTGTGGAGCAGCCAACCGCGCCTTCGCACTGCAATAGGCGAGCCGGACCTCAAATAATGCGAAAACAACCCCATGCACAGTAGCTAAGTCATTGTTCTTGCAGAGGCCGCTATTTGGCCCGCTGGTCCCCTCGCAAGCACAATGCCGGCGCCGTCGGGCGCAGCCCGGAAGGCAACGAGGCCCGAGGCTCACGCGCCTGCCGGACGAAAATGGTCCGCTCTCGATGCGTCAGGTCATCATGAGTTGCCTACAGGGCAGCTAAGATTGCGAGACTACTGATTACGGTGACAGTGCTGGACTGTCACCATAATCGATGGCGCCCAGCGCAAGCCTCAAGAAGCTAGCTTTCCAAAATCGCGACCGCTCGCGTCCATCCCGCCGAGGCTCGCTCGATCTTGACCGGGAAGCATGACACCTTGAAGCCGGTCGGCGGCAGCAATTCGAGATTGTGCAGCTTCTCGAGATGACAATAGCCGATATGGCGCCCGGCCTTGTGGCCTTCCCAGATCAGGCTGGCGTCTTTCGTCTCGGCATATTTCTTCGCGGTGTGAACGAACGGCGCGTCCCAGCTCCAGCCGTCGGTGCCGGTCAAGCGCACGCCGCGCTCGAGCAGGTACATGGTTGCTTCGTAGCCCATGCCGCAGCCCGAGGTGACGTAGTCCTGCCGGCCGTATTTGACGCCAGCGCTGGTGTTGACCACGACGATCTCGAGCGGCTTCAGCTCATGGCCGATGCGCTTGAGCTCGGCCTCGACGTCTTTGGCCGTTGCGACATAGCCGTCCGGCAGGTGCCGGAAGTCGAGCTTCACGCCGGGCTGGAAGCACCATTCCAGCGGCACCTCGTCGATGGTCCAGGACCGCTCGCCACGATTCATGGTCGGGTGAAAATGCCAGGGCGCGTCGAGATGCGTGCCGTTGTGGGTGGAGAGACTGACCTGCTCCACCGCCCAGCCCTGGCCATCAGGCAGATCCTCGGCCTTCAGTCCATCGAAGAACTGCAGCATGCGCGGCAGGCCCTGCTGGTGATTGATATACTGGATCGTCGGATGATTGCCGGGCGGATCGGCCGGCACGTCGTTCTGGAGGGGGACGGAAATGTCGACCAGCTTGCTCGTCATGGCGCTTCCTCGTTGATTGTTCTCGTTGGCGGCCGTCAGGCGTCGCTTCAGACGCCCCTTTCAGGTTTCTTGCCGCTCGACGCGGTTCTTCAAAATACCGATCTTCTCGACCTCGAGCTCGATCGTATCGCCATGCTCGAGAAACCAGCCGAGCTCAAGGCCGCAGCCATTGCCGACCGTGCCGGAGCCGATGAATTCACCGGGCATCAGCGTCTCGTCCTGGGCGACGTGGGCGATGATTTCCTCGAAGGAAAACAGCATGCCCTCGCTCACGCCTTTCGAGCGGGTCTCGCCGTTGACGCGCGCTTCCATCTTCAGCTTGTATGGATCACCGATCTCGTCTGGCGTCACGATCCAGGGCCCCATCACGTTGCCGCCGTCGAAGCTCTTGCCCTTGGCAGGGCCGAGCCGCCCCTCCATCTCGATGCGCTGGGCGTCGCGCGCGGAGAAATCGTTGAAGATGGTGTAGCCGAAGATGTGATCCTTCGCCTTCGCAGGCGTGATGTTGGCGCCCTTGTTCTTGGTGATGATCCCGAATTCGAGCTCGTAGTCCATCACCTTGCTGTAGCGCGGCCATTTCACAATGGTGTTGGTGCCGCGGACGCTGAAGCGGTTGGTGATGTAGAAGATCGGCTGCTTGCGATAGACCTCGGGCAATTTGCCGAGCGGCTCGGCGTCGATGCGCGCCAATTCCGCCATGTCGCCCTTGGCGCGCGCGGCGAGCTTTTGCTGCCCGCGCGGCGCCTGCAGGATGTGCAGGGGGAACGACATGCCGTCGCGCATTTGCCTGGGCTCCGGCACCGGTGCGAGGATGTCGACGGCGCCGACCGCCGCCGACAGCGTCGCGTCATGGCCGTGCTTATCCAGCAGAGCCCGGGCCCGATCGAGCGCGCGGGGCCCGGCGTCGATCAGTGCCAGCATCGAGCCGAAGGCCGGATCGGCCCCGCCGTCCCGTGCGGCCGCGGCGGCGAGGTCGAACACCTGGCTGTCATTGGTGTGGACGGCTCCGATCTTCTCCTGACCGGCCGATCGGAATGTTGCGAGCTTCACCCTGGACTCCCCTTGCTATCGTGTGAAATATATGATCAGATAAAATATCGATAAACAAGACAGAAAAATACAAATCGGGGAGAGCGCGGTGCGACGAACACAGGTCAAGGCGGTATTGGCAGGTCTTACGGTGGGCCTTGGGGTGTCCGTTGCGTCCGCGGCGCCCGTGCTGGCGCAGGCCAAGATCCAGATCGGCTGCACAGCGACCTCGGACTGCGCTTCGGCCATGGTGGCAGTGGACGAAGGCATCTTCAAAAAGCACGGGCTGGAGGTCGAGATGACGCCGATCGCGATCAACTCCAACATCCCGGCGGCGATCCTGTCGAATTCGATTCAGGTCGGCGGCCCCACCTCCACCGTCTTCCTGCAGGCCGTCGACGGCGGCCTCGACCTCGTCGCGATCGCCGGCGCCTCGGTCATGAACCCGACCTCCAACACCGCGATCGCGGCCTTCGTCCGCAACGGCATCACCATCAAGGATCCCAAGGACTTCATCGGCAAGAAGGTCGGCGCGCCCGGCCTGAACGCCTTCCTGCACGTGCTCTTCGTGAAATGGCTGGTCGAGAAAGGCGTCGATCCCCGAAGCGTCAATTTCGTCGAAGTCACCTTCCCGACCATGGCCGACATCATCAAATCAGGCGGCGTCGATGCCGTGCTCACGGCCGAGCCGTTCGTCGCGCGCATGAGCAATGCGGGGCTCGGCTCGGTCGGCGCGCGGTACGGCGCCGAGCTCGGCCGTACCGATCCGATCATCTTCTATGCCGCATCGCGCGACTGGGCGGAGAAGAATGTGGCGACTGTGAAGAAATTCCGCGAAGCCATCGCGGAGGCCGCCGTCATCGTCAACAGCGACCCCGAGAAGGCCTCGGCCTCGATCGCCAAGTTCACCAAGCAGCCGCTCGATCTCGTCAAGGCGACGCCGCCGAACCAGTCCGAGCCGAACCTCAAGCCGCAAAACCTCAGCTGGTGGATCGAGGTGATGTCGTCGCAGAAGATGCTGCAATCAAAGCTCGACACCGCGAAACTGGTGCTGAACTAGGGGATATCGACGATGCCTGCTCCCGAGCGCACTCTCGAACGCCTGCCGACGGAAGCCGGCACCTTGAGCGAGCGTGCCGCAAACCTCATCGAGCAGGACATTCTGGCCGGAGATCTCGCACCGGGATCGCGGCTCGGCATCATCGACCTCGTGCAGCGCTACGAGATCGGCGCCACCCCCTTGCGCGAAGGCCTGTCGCGGCTGATGTCGCGCGGCCTGATCGTCGGCATCGGCCAGCGCGGCTTTCGCGTCGCCGAGGTCAGTCGCGAGGATCTCGCCGACATCACCTGCATGCGGACGGCGGTCGAGATCGAGGCGGTCAGGCTCGCGATCCTGCACGGCGATGCCGCCTGGGAGGCCGGCATCATCAGCGCGCTGCATCAGATGCGCCGACACATCGAACGCACCGGCAATGAATTCCGGGAGGGCGCGGCGGAGTTCGACCGGCTGCACAAGGGCTTCCACACCGCGCTGCTCGCCGCCTGCGGCTCGCGGCGCATGCTGGCCGCCCATTCCGACCTCTACGACCAGGCCTACCGCTACCGCCGCGTGATGATGGGCGCCATCGATAGCGGCGAAGGATTCATCCGCAGTCACCAGATGCTCGCCGACCTCGTGCTCGCCCGCGACCTGCCGGCCGCGCAGACGGCGCTAGCGGCGCATCTGCATTCGACCATCAAGTTCGTCTATCCGCCTGAAAGCGGGGAGCAATCATGAGCGTCGTTGCCAAGCTCGATGAGGCGCGCGTCGCGCGGCGGCAAGAAACGCTGATCGCGTTCAACGCCGCGACGCTGCGGCTCGGCGGCAAGACCATCATCGAGAATCTCGATCTTCAGGTGCGGCCGGGCGAATTCCTCTGTATCGTCGGCGCCTCCGGCTGCGGCAAGACCACGGCGCTGCGGCTCGCCGCGGGCCTTTATCGCCCGACGAGCGGCGCGGTAACGTTTGAGGGCGAGCCGATCACCGCGCCGCGGCGTGAGGTCGCGATCGTGTTCCAGGATTACGGCAAGGCGCTGTTGCCGTGGCGGACCGCGGCCGGAAACATCTCGCTGGCGCTGGAAGCCTCGCGTGTGCCGGCGCGCGAACGCGGCGCGCGCATCGAGGCGCTGCTGCGCAAGGTCGGATTGCCCGGCCATGCTGACAAATATCCGACGGAAATGTCGGGGGGCATGCAGCAACGCCTGCAGATCGCGCGCTGCCTTGCGCAGGAGCCGACCACGCTTTTGATGGACGAGCCGTTCGGCGCGCTGGATGCGATGACGCGGCAGGGCTTGCAGGACGAGGTCCTGTCGCTGACGCAGGCGAGCCAGACCACCGTGATCTTCGTGACCCACGATCTCGACGAGGCGATCTATCTCGGCGACCGCGTCATCGGCCTCTTGCCGCATCCGGGCCGGATCGGGATCGAGCTCGACGTCGACTTGCCGCGTCCGCGCGACCAGCTCGCCACCCGCGAGCATTCGGAATTCCTGCGGCTGCGCCGGCAATTGTTCGACTTCATCAAGGCGACCGAACATTGAGGCTCGATCGCACGAGGCCCTTGCTGCTGCCGCTGGCGCTGATGCTGGCCTGCGAGCTGTGGGCGCGCCTCATCCATCTGCAAAGCGACAGCCTGGCCCCGCCGAGCGCAATCCTCGCGGCGCTGGCCACGGCGCTCGCCGATCTCTCGATCCCGATCGCGACCCGCGACACGCTGTTCGCCGCCTTTGCGGGTCTCGCCATCGGCAGCGCCATCGGGCTTTCGCTCGGCATCGCCTTCGGCATTTCGCGTCCCCTCGACCGGCTGATGGAGGTGACGGTCGAGGCGATCCGCCCGATTCCCTCGATCGCGCTGCTGCCGATTGCGTTGATCGCGCTCGGCTTCGGCTACCGCATGGAGATCGTGATCGTGGCGTTCGCGTGCGTCTGGCCGATGCTGATCATGACGCGCAGCGCGGTGCGCAGCATCGAGCCGCGATTGATGGAAGTGTCGCGGGCCTTGCGGCTGAGCGCGCCGCAACGGATCGCGAAGATCGTGATCCCGGCCGCACTGCCGCGGATCTTTGTCGCCTTCCGCCTGTCGGCCGGGATCGCCCTGATCGTCGCGGTCACCGTCGAGATCGCCATCAACCCGATTGGTTTGGGTGCCGGCATCATGCTGGCGCAGCAGGCACTGCGGGCCGACCTGATGCTCGCCTATCTCGTCTGGATCGGCGCGATCGGCTACGCCCTGAACATCCTGTTGATCGTCGCCCAGCGCCGCCTGTTCGGCCGCGCCGCGCTCGCCGGAGACAATCCATGAACCGCGCGACGATCTTCTGGCGTGTCGCCAGCGTCCTCGTCGCAGCCGGCTTCATCGCGGCGTGGCAGCTCATCGCCAATCTGAAGCTGGTGTCGCCGGTGTTCCTGCCCGGTCCGGACCGCGCATGGGCCGCTTTGGTGCGCGGCTTTTCCAGCGGCGATCTCGCGGGCAAGCTGATCGGCACGCTCGAGCACATGGCCTATGGCTGGTTCGCCGCCTCGATCGCCGGCATTGCGCTTGGCGCGCTGATCGGTTCGTCCAAGATGATGCGCGCCTATGTCGCGCCGTCGCTGGAATTTCTGCGACCCCTGCCGGTCTCGGCGATCATCCCGGTCGCGATCGCGATGCTCGGGCTGACGCAAGGCATGGCGCTGTTCGTGATCGCCTTCGGCGCGATCTGGCCGATCATGCTCGCAACCATTCACGGCTTTGCCGCAGTCGAGCCGCGACTGTATGAGGTCGCCCGGTCGCTGCAGATGTCGCGCACCGCAATCATCGCCAAGATCGCCCTGCCCTCGGCATTACCGGATATCCTCGCGGGCATGCGGCTCAGCCTGACGGTCGCGCTGATCCTCTCGGTGGTCTGCGAGATCCTGGCCGGCCTCGACGGCCTTGGTCACTGGGTCCTGCTCTCGGCACGCGCGTTCCGATCCGCCGACCTCTTCGCCGGCGTCATCCTGCTCGGTGCGACCGGATATTTGACGTCGATTGCGATGTCGCTGGTCGAGCAGCGGCTACTCGCCTGGCAGACCGCGGCGAGGTAGCGCGGCGATCCCATGGCCAAAGCGGATTGCGGTGACACTGCACTGAACTTGCCGGTAGGCTTTCGGGATCGCTTCATGAGCTTGACCGCAAAGCCCAGCTCATGATTTTTGTGCTTTATTCGACCTCGTCCCAAGGTTTCAGGATGATTTTGCCCGCGCTGGCTCGCTCGGCGAGAATGCGATGCGCGTCTGCCGCCTTGCTCAGGGGCAGAGTGTGCCCGATCTGAACGTCGATTTCGCCGGACCTGATGAAGCCGATCAGCTTCTGCAAAGCGGCGACCGCTCGTTGCGGCCGTGACTGAAACCAGCCACCAACATAGTAGGTGATCAACGATTGATTCAGGCCGAGCATGGCATAGGGATTGACCGGTTTACGTTCGCGGGACGCCGCGCCGAATACCACGATACGGCCGAACGCTCCCATTGCCTGAAGACTCTGGTTCAGAACATCACCGCCGGTTGCCTCGAGGACCACGTCAATGCCCTTGCCGCCGGTGAGCTCGCGCGCCTCCTTGACCCAATCGGGTTTGGTGTAGTCGATGGCGGCGTCGGCACCGAGTTTCAATGCGAGGTCGCGCTTGGCCGGTGTGCTGGCCGCAGCGATGACCTTGCCGGCGCCAAGCAGCTTGGCAAGCTGCACCGCGTAAGTGCCGACACCGCCGCCGGCCGCCTGCACCAGAACAGTTTCGCCCGGCCGCAACTGAGCGCAATCGACAAGCGTTTGAAATGCGGTCATGCCGGCCACCACCAGCGAACAGGCCTGGTCTGGTGTCAGGCCGTCCGGGAGAGGAATGACCTTCCCGACCTTGGCCACCGCATACTGGGCGTAGCCCCCGGCCCCGCCATTTTCGAGCGAGGCAAATACCTTCGCTCCGACCGGGATCGTCGTCACTCCGTCACCGAGAGCTTCGACCACGCCCGCGACCTCGCTGCCGGGAATGAACGGAAGCGGCGAAGGAAACGGATACGGATCGTTGTTGCGCCTGACGACATCGGCAAAATTGACGCTCGCAGATTCCACCTTGATCAGGACTTCACCGGCCGCGGGAGCGGGCTTCGGAGCGTCCTCGTAAACGAGAACGTCCGGGCCGCCATACTCATGCAGTCGCGCGACTTTCATTGGGCTCACTCCGCAGCTTCAACCGATTCAAGCGCGGGATAGTCGACGTAACCGGGCGCGCCGCCGCCATAGAAGGTCGCGCGATCGTAGGGATTGAGCGCGGCGCCGAGTTGCAGGCGGCGCGGCAGATCCGGGTTGGCGATGAAGTGTCGCCCGAACGCAACGGCGTCGCCCTGCCCGGCGCGGATCGCTGCATCGGCCGACGGGCCAATGAAACCGCCGGCGAGGATCAAGGTACCGGGCCAGAACGGACGCAGATCGTTGATCGCGAGCGGCGCTCCGGCCTCGCCCGCATCGGTGTTGCGGGATTCGATCAGGTGGACATACGCGATGTCGAGCTGAGCAAGCCGGGTCAGAACGTGGCTGTAGAGTCCGATCGGGTCCGCCTCGCCGGCATCATTGACCACGCCGAAGGGGGACAGCCGGACGCCGACGCGATCGCCGCCCCAGATCTCGACCAGCGCAGTCATCACTTCGATCAGCAGGCGAGACCGGTTTTCGACCGAGCCGCCGTAGGCGTCGGTGCGCCGATTGGTCTTGCTGTGAAGGAATTGCTCGATCAGATAGCCGTTCGCACCGTGAAGTTCGACGCCGTCAAAGCCGGCAGCCAGCGCATTGCGCGCGCCTTCACGGTAGGCTTCGACGATCCCCGGAATTTCAGCGAGATCGAGCGCGCGCGGCGTCTCGAACGGCACCATCGCGAACGAGGGCGTGAACGCCTTGCCCGCCGGGGCGATCGCCGACGGCGCGACTGGCTGCACGCCGCCGGGCTGGAAGCTCGAATGGGAAATCCGGCCGGTGTGCCAGAGCTGTAGAAATATGATGCCGCCCTTTGCGTGAACTGCGTCGGTGATCTTCTTCCATCCCGCGACCTGTTCGGCCGAGTGAATGCCGGGCGTTGCCGGATAGCCCTGGCCATAAGGCGTGACCTGCGAAGCCTCGGTGATGATCAACCCGCCTGATGATGCGCGCTGCGAATAATACTCGACGGCGAGGTCCGTCGGCAGGTTGCCGGTCGAGCGCATCCGCGTCAGAGGCGCCATCGCGACGCGATGCGAGAGCGTGTAGCGGCCGAGCTTGAGCGGGGCGAACAAATGCGCGGAACTCATGACCTGATCCTTCGGCTGTGAACGAGCAGGAATCCCGAGGGACAACCTCTCATTCTGGTTTAATTTTGAAACCACGTCGACAACATGGCGGAAATGGTTTAAGTTTGCAACCGATATTTCATCGGATCGCCGCGGCGCGGTCGCAGACGAGAAACGGAATGAAGGGCAAGCGGACCAACCTTGACGCTTCGGCCTGCGCCATTGCGCGATCCCTCGGCGTGATCGGCGACTGGTGGTCGCTCCTCATCATCCGCGATGCGCTGGCTGGAAAGCGGCGCTTCGGTGAGTTTCAGAAAAGCCTTGGGATGGCAAAGAACATTTTGTCGGTCCGGCTGCAGAAGCTCGTCGAGCACGGCATTCTCGCCACCGCCCCGGCTTCGGATGGCACCGCCTACAAGGAATATGTCCTCACCCCCAAGGGGAAGAAACTTTATCTGGTCCTGGCTGCGCTCTGGCAGTGGGGCGAAGAATTTTGCTTCGCACCCGGCGAGCTCACCTATGACATGGTCGACAGGGAGACGCAGAAGCCGTTTCAGCCGCTCGAACTCAAGGCGCGAGATGGACGCGTGCTCGGACCGGGCGATATGCGCACATTGCCGCGCCGGGCGTCAAAAGCGCAACGCAGAGCTTCGTCGAGCCGATAAAGGCATGCCGCGCCTTCCGAGCCATCAAACTTCTGAATCACCAAGAACAAGACGGCCCGCTTCGCGTTGGCGCGAAGCTCGATCAGGTGGGTGCGCTGCGCGCTCTACATCAAGCAGAGTCACTTACACGAAGGCAAGCCATCAGCTGCGCCCTCAAAGCGGCGTTCGGGTTTGGCCGTAAGGAATTACGGAGGCGGTGCTCCCCGCACGACGCGCTGTCCGGGCCGGGGCCAATTTTTTGCACTGCCACCGTAATAACATCAACGCGAGACGGCCGGGCATGCCGTTCCGTTGCCCTCGGCACATACCCGGCCGAACGTGATCTTGCTCGCATCCGCGATCGTCGGCGGCGGAGGTGGCACGATCTCGATCGGCACCAGGTCGTTGTGTCCGAGCGACACGGCGGGATCGGGCGCTGTGGCGCCGCAGACCGGGTTGCCGCCGGCCCCGAGCGAGCAGCCGCCGATGTCGCGCGACGAGATCACGAGGCGGCCGTCGACATAGGTGATGTCGTAATTGGCGGAAGACAGGCCTGATGCCGTGATGCTGTAGATACCGGCATTCGCCGCGCCCTGCGCCGTTCCGCCGAACAGCAGCGTGCCTGATAGCACCGACGTCCCCTCGCCACCGACGAAGCCGGAATAGACCGCGCTGCCCCCGGAGAACGGAACACCATCGAAGATTTTGGTGACGTCGTTGACCCTGACGGTCAGGGCTGCCTTGTTGATGGTCAGAGAGCCATCGACATAGGTGATGGCATAGTTGGCCGAGGAGAGACCCGAGACGCTGAGGCTGTAGTGCCCGGCGTTGACCGCCCCCAGCGCGCTGCCACCATAGCTGAGCGAGCCGGAGAGAACCGACGCATTCTCTCCGTTCACGAGCCCGGAATAGGTAACGCCGCCGCCCGAGAACGCCGCGCCGTCATAGGTCTTGGAGCTGCTCGCCGTGATGGTGAGAGGCGCCTTGTCGACGGTCAGGGCGACCGCGACCGTGCCGGTATAGACCGCACCGCCCGAGCTGCTCGGATTGACGACGTTGGGGCCGCTCAAATTGTAGCTGCCGGCTCCGAGCGACGTCGTGACTGCGCTGCCCCAGCCGAGCGTGACATGGCCGGCATTCACACCGGTCACGGTCAATCCACTGAGCGATGCCAGCGCGCCATAGGTCGTGCTCGCCGAGCCCGACACATTCACATAGGCATCATAGACCGTATCGCCGAACACCCGCAGCACCGGCATTCCGTTGTTGGCGCCGTTGACGGCTTTGCCCCAGATGCCAGCGAAGTCAAAACCGTTGTTGATGAAGGTGAAGGGATCGCGCATCTGCGCCGTGGTGAGCATGCCCGCCGAGCAGGCGCCACCGCCGAAGGAGGCGCCGCAGGCGGCGCTCTGTCCCGATGTGTCGCTGTTCGCATAGCTTTGGGTGACGTCGCCGCCATCCCAGTTTACCCCTACGATCGCGCCGACATTGCTCGTTCCCGACACCGTGCCCGCGAAGTGGCTCCGGATCACGTGACTTTCCTGATTCAATCCCACCAGCCCGCCGACCTCGGAAGTTCCCGAAACTGCTCCCGTCGCGTAGGAATCGAGCACTGAAACGGCTTCATTACTGTGCCCGACCAGCCCGCCGACCAAGCTCGTTCCGGACACATTGCCGGTCGCGTAGGACTGGCTTACCGTGCCGCCGTACCAGTTCCCCCCCACCAGCCCGCCGACCGCGTCGAGGCCGGAGACGTTGCCGGTGGCGTAAGACCGCTCGATCTGGCTGTAGGAGGTGAACCCCACCAATCCGCCGGCAGATGTGCCCGAGCCTCCAATTGCGCCGGTGCCCGAAACATTGCCAGTGGCGTAACTGTCGGTGATGCGACCGAGGTTGCTGTAGCCCAACAAGCCGCCGACATTAAAGCCTCCAGATACGTTGCCCGTGGCATAAGAGTGGCTCACCGTTCCGATGGCATAATCAGCGGGACCCGGTCCCATCCAAACGCCGATATTGTACCCGATGAGCCCGCCCGCGCCCTCCCCGACCGCGGACACGTTGCCTGTGGCATATGAGTTGGAGACGGACGAGGCAACGGCACGCCCGACCAGCCCGCCGGCAGAGCCATAGCTCGAAATTGTACCGGTCGCGTATGCATTGCTGATCGTGGTGATATAGGCATCGCCGACCAGCCCGCCGACGATGGCGCCGCTGCCGGTCACATTGCCCGTGTTGTAGACGTTGCTGATGGTGTTGGGAGCGACGCTGCTCGTGCCAGCGTAGATCCAGAGGCCGCTCGAGCCCACCAACCCGCCGACGGAATTGTTACCCGTCACGCTGCCACCTTCCAATCCAACATTGCGGATGGTCGCGCCGTCGATGTAGCCGAACAGGCCGATGTTATCGCTGGACGGCCGGTTGATGGTCAGGTTGCTGATGCGGTGACCGAGCCCGTCGAAAATGCCGGAAAAATAGCTGCTGATATCGCCGATCCCGCCGATCGGCACAAAGCCGGCGCCGCCGTTCCAGCCTGCCGTGGCGCTCGCATCGATGTTCGCTCCCAGCACGTAATTGCCGGACCGGTTGGCGTTGATGTTCTGCAACGCATTCACGTCAGTGATCACCGCATAGGTGATGGCGGCATCCGTTCCTTTCTGGGTCCGGAACAGGCTGCCGGCGGCGAGATTGACCGGCGCATTGACGCTGTAGGTGCCCGTCGGCGCGGTCTGCGCGTATTGCAGCACGAGGCCATCAAGGCCGCTGGTGCCGGTCGAGGTCAGCGGCGCGTTGATGCTGATGGCGTTGTCGGCGCGCAAGGTGAGGATATGCGATGCCCAGTTGATCGGGGCGTTGACCGCGATGTTGCCCGCATCGGTGCCGCTGCCCGTAGTGGTGACGGTCACGTCGCCGCTCGCCAGCGCGGTTTGCAAGGCCGCTGCGTAACCGGCATCGATGGTGATGTTGACGGGGTCGATCAGCCAGTGCCCCCCCATCGTGTCGACTTTCAGGTCCGCACCGAGATTGACCTTGGCGGCGAAGGTTTCGACTGAGCGCGCCCGCAGCGTGCCACGGGAATTCACCTCGCCATGCCGGGAGTCGCCGAGCAGCAATATGCGGCCGTTGCGACTGCCGATGCTCGCGGCCTCCACGATGCCGGTGTTGTTGACGACGCCCTTCATGGCGTCGCTCGCGCCCTTGGCGCTGAGGATGGCGACGCCGCCGTCGGCGCGGATCAGCCCCTTGTTCTCGACCAGGGTCTTGACCGTCGAGGCCTTGACCTCGACCGAGAGCAGACCGTCGCCGTTGAAATCGAGCAGCACATCGGTGCCGGCCGCGAGCGCCGTGCTGCCGGTGATGGTGCCGGAATTGCTGACGCTCGGCGAGATCAGCGCCACCACCTTGCCGGAGATGCTGCCCTCGTTGCTGATCGTGCCGCCGCTGCCGGCGAAATTGTAGCGGCCGGCCAGAAAATCAGCGTTGCCGATGCCGAGCGTTGAGGCGACGAAGCCGCCGGTCTGCACGCTGCCGGTCTTGCCGACGGCGATGCCGTTGGGGTTGATCAGGAAGACCTGCCCGTTGGAGCTGAGGCTGCCGAGGATCCTCGACGGGTCCTGCCCGACCACGCGATTGAGCGCGACCGACGATGCGCCGGGCTGATTGAAGGTCACGGAGCTGCCGGCGCCGATCGAGAAGCTTTGCCAGTTGGCAATCATCCGGTCGCTCGACTGGTTGACCGTCATCGCATTGCCGGACTGGCTGATCGTGGCCTGCCCCGACACGACCTGACCGCCCGTCGGCAGGGTCTGCGCCAGCAGCGGCGGCGTCAGCATCGCGGCCGCGGAGGCGGCGATTGCGGCGCGCATCTTCGGCAGGATCGTTGTCATGGCGTGCCCTCTCGAAACCTCAGAAGCGAATACCGGCCTGGAGCCAGAACTGGTCGCTGCCCTTGACGCCATCGGCATTCGCGCCGGTGACGATGGAGCGGCCGGGATTGTCGCCCAGCGTGTGAGCCCAGCTTGCCGACAGATTCAGCCACTCGCGCGTCCAGCGCGCGGCAAGGCCGGCGCTGGCAAGCCCGTAATCGTTGCAGTTGCAGACGTTCAGCGGCGGGATGCCGTTCGGGGACACGTTGATCTTGACGTAACCGCCGTCCACGAAGCCCGCCAGTTGCAGGCTGCCGAAGCGCTCGGGCAGCGGCGCGTTGTAGCGGAGCTCGAGCGTGCCGAGGACGCCCATGTCGCCGCGGGCCTCGCCGACCGGATAGCCCCGCACGCCGAACGGCCCGCCCAGCGCAAAATCTTCCGAGGAATCGAGGTTCTTGCCCGCCCATTGCCCGTAAAGCCGGGCGAACAGCGCGAAATCCCCGGGCAAGGTTTGAAGCCGGGCCACCGTGGCGTTGATCCGGTGGAATTGCCCTTGCGTGTTCAGCCCGGCCTGGTCCGCATTGAGCGCGCTCGCCACGCGCGAAAGATCGAGATTGCCGAACGTCCAGCTCACCGACCAGTTGGTGATGCCGCCGCCGAGCAGCGCGTCGCGGCTGTCGCCGTTCAGGCTCAGCGTTCCCGACATGGAGCGCTTGTCCTGGAGCTTTCCGATCATGCTGTCGTCGACCAGCGCCTTCCAGGTCACCGCGCCGCCGAGCTGGAGGTTGAGATCGCGCGAGCGAATCAAGCCGTAGTCGAGCCCGCCATTGGCGAAATGAGCAAAGCCGGACAGACCGAGCGCGCGGCCGGTGGCGTCGACGTTGCGATAGGCGAGGTGGCCGTAGCTCGCATTGGCGATGAGGCCACTCGCGCCGAGCGGCATGCTCGTCGCCAGCGCACCGAATTCCTGGCCCTGTGACACCGCGCCTGAGAGCCGCGTCAGGTCGCCATAGCCGGACACGTCCGTCAGCGTCACCAGCCCGTTGCCCTGCGCCCGGCCGACGCTGGAGCTGCCGAAATTATCGGCCCAGATGCCGCCGCCGAGAAT
Source organism: Bradyrhizobium sp. CB1015 (assembly GCF_025200925.1). Classification (GTDB taxonomy): domain Bacteria; phylum Pseudomonadota; class Alphaproteobacteria; order Rhizobiales; family Xanthobacteraceae; genus Bradyrhizobium. The sequence goes on from NZ_CP104174.1 coordinate 7,881,484, forward strand.
CGGCGCTTGTGCCACGCCGACCACGAGCTTGCTGGTGTTCGGCGCCTCGCCCGGGGCGAGCTTGGCGTGCACGGATACGCCCGGCAGGTCGTTCATGCGCAGGAGCGCGTTCTCCAGATCCTGCCGCGTCACGCCGTCGGGCTTGATTCGGCCCTCAATGATGGCGCGCAGCAGGTCCTCGCGGACGCGAACGCCCTGGGCGCGATCGAGCGTGATGGTCTTGAGCGCACCTTCGACGATCTCGATCGTGACGATGCCGTTGGTGACGTCCTGCGGTGGCAGCAGCGCGCGCGCCAGCAGCCGGCCCCGGCGCTGGAGCGTTGCGGTCACCTGATCGGCCAGCGCATAGAGGCCCTTGAGGCCAAGCCGCTGCCCGCGCACCGAAGCGACCAATTGCTCGCGCTCCGCAGCGGATAGCAAGTCCACCTTGCCGGTGAAGCGGACCCCCTTCACGGCGATGCGCTCCCCCCGATCCGGAATCGCGGCGGGCGCCTGCTGCGGACGTATCCCGTCGGGGCCCGGCAATCTTTGCGGCTGCTGGAATTCCTGCTGCCGCTGCATCTCCCGCAGCAGCGATCCCGCATCCTGCGCACCGGCCGGCACCGTAGCGCCTGTCAACAGCAGCGCCGCCCAAACCGTCCAGCACCGTCCCATTCCCATCCGACAACCCGCTTCGCTTCCACGGGCACGCCTTCAGGCAATTAGGCAACAACATCAGCGAATTGCATCGCTTCCAGTGTCCCCCGGAAATGGCTTTGGGCGCGCCCGGTATGGGGATGCCACGGGCCTCGTGCGAGCCGCCAGCGAAACTGCGTGGCCGCGTCGCGATTTCTCATCGCGCGCAAAAGCCCGGCTTCAATTTCACCGAGCGCGCAAACGAGGCGAGCCAGTCCAGCGGGACTCTCATGGGGCGATGCCGGTCATCCACTTCCACCACATCTGCCTCGTGAGCAGTTGCGGGTCCCAGGAGCGGTGATCGCGCGCCAGCGCCCGGAATTCGCGCGGCGTCAGCCCATGAAGGCGCTGGAAGGCGCGGGTGAAGCTCTGCGGATGCAGGAAGCCGTGCGCCTCCGCGATCTCCGATATGGATTTGTGCCGCTGCGCCGAATCGGCGAGCGCCATCCGCGCGCGATGCATGCGCTGCTCCTGGATATAGCTCGCGATGCCGCCGGCATTCTCGAACAAATAGGACAGCTTTCGCGGAGAGATGGCGAAATGCGCCGCGATGCTCTCCGGCGTCAATCCTGCGTCCAGAACGTGCTCGATGACATGGCGGCAGATCATGTCGAACAGGGCGAGGTGCACGCCGGCTGCAGCGTCCTCGCGCACCGAGCCGTTGATCACCGCGGCCGCGAGTTCGAGCGTCGGCTTCGCCAGCGCCTCGCCCTCCCGCACGGTCAGCAGAGGCGCCCGGCGCCACAGCGCCATCAGATGATCCCGGAACATGCCGACCAGCGCGCCGCCGCCGGCGAAGATACGCATGTTCTGCTCGTCCGGTGCGCTCAACAGCGGCTCGAGCAGCGGACGCGGCACGAAGAGGTGGATGCTGGCATAGTCCGGCGTCTCGGTCATCTGCGGCTGCGCGCAATCGAACGTCATGAAATCGCCGGCTGCACTGGTCGCGGTCTGCTCGCCGAACCGCGGGCGGCAGCCCCCGTCGACGTAGAACTGCAGGACATAATGGCTGACGCCGTCGCGGCCGATCTGGTAGCGCGAGCGATCGAACGACTGCGCCTGTGTCTTCGCCGTGCCCAGCACGAGTGGGCCGAGCTGATAATATTCGACCCTGGCATGGAAGCGCTCGGGGTCCTTGAGCCGCGTCTGGCCGAGAAGGCCGACCTGCTCGTGCCAGATCGCCAAAGCCTGCTTGTGCGGGGTGCCCTGCGTATCGAGAACGAAATGAGGAAGCGGCGATTGCGCCGCTGCGTCTTCTACCCCATGCACTGGCTTGACCCCTTACCGCTTGCGAACAGCGCCAGAATACCTAGTTCGCTTGCGCGTGGATTGCCAGACGCTCAACTGGGCAGCCGGTGCGGAAAGGATTCTTGGAGCTTTCCCGAAAGAATGACTCAAATTGTAGTCTGGCCTCTGCGCCTTGCACCCTGATCTCTGATCGTGCGCCCGCATGGCGAGCAATCGTGCGCAGTGGTCCCGAAAGGATTACGCGCAACATCGTCTGGAGCGCCGCGGCCGGATCTCGATCTCGCCCGCCGGCTACGTCGTCCGTCGGAGGCCACCCTGTTCGACCAAATCACGGAGCGACGCATCGGAGCCCCAAGCAAAAACGGCCCGCGTTGCGCGGGCCGTTTTCACATCGGATCCGGTCAATCCGAATTTGGTTGCGGGGCCCCGCAGCAGACGGCCCCCTGGAATTTCACCGATCGCAATTACCTTGTTTTTGTAAGGCCTTGGAAAAAGGCGTGCCTTAGCATATTCGCGCCGGACTTAGCGGTGGTGAGCTGCTTCATCGTGTCGTGCCCGATAACTTTCGATTTCGCTCATGTGATCCACCACCCAGGTCGCCAGCTGCATCAACGGTACGGCAAGCGATTTCCCCAGATCAGTAAGGCTGTACTCGACTTGAGGCGGGACGCTCGGATGAACTTTCCGCGTCACCATCCCGTCGCGCTCTAACGCCTTGAGCGTACGGGTGAGCATCTGCTGCGAAATCCCGCCTATCAAACGCTTCAACTCGTTAAAGCGGCGGGGCTGCTCGACTAGCACAGTGATGGCGAGAATGGTCCACTTGTCGCCCATGCGGCCAAGGACCTCTTTGACTGGCCCGCAGCCGGGATACGTTCCGGGCTGGAGTGGAATGGGGTCGGTCATACGCATGTGACTAGGCCTCAAAAATCTACGTTCTTGTCTATCGGACAGTCTACTCCAATCATCTAATCAGCAAAACATACCAACAAAGGGATGCATGTATGGCTGGCAAAAATGACGCTTTCCAACCTTGGCACCAGCACGGCTATCGGTGCGGCTCTGCCTCGCAGCAATGATTTCGCGAGGAAGAGCAATGAAAATTTCGCTATTCGGCGCAACCGGTCCGACCGGACGGCACCTCATCGAGGAGGCGCTCAGGCAGGGCTACAGCCTGTCGGTCTATACGCGCGATGCCAGCAAACTGAAGGACTACCAAGGGAAAATCGAAATCGTCGTCGGCGACCTGACGAACGTGAAGGCGATGGCCGAGTGCATCCGTGGTTCTACGGCGGTCATCAGCGCCCTTGGACCCAACAGCCTCAAGATCAAGGGCGACCGGCCGATCATGCACGGTGTCAGCAACATCGTCTCGGTCATGAAGAAGCTGGGTGTTCATCGCCTCATTCAAATTTCCACGGCGAGTTATCGCGATCCTAAAGATAGCTTCGACCTCAAGGCCCATTCGTTTTTGATGCTGTTCAAGCTGATTGCGCGCAAGGGCGTGGACGACATCAGAGCAACCGCCGAATTGGTTCGGGATTCAGGGCTGGACTGGACGCTGGTGAGGATTCCGAACCTCAAGGATGGCCCGGCCAACGGGACCGTCGACGTCGGCTGGTACGGAAAATCCAAGCTCAGCACGAAACTGTCGAGAGGAAATCTCGCGAAGTTCCTCGTCGAGCAGGTTTCAAACATGGAGTTCGTTCGCGCGGCTCCTGCAATCGCCAATCACTAAGAAACCAGGAGCAAGCATGAGCAACATCCTCCTCATCACTTCGAGCCCACGCAGTGCCGAAGGCCTGTCCAGCCGTTTCGCGGCTGAGATCGCCGAAAGGCTTAAGGCCCATTCGGGAGCCACGCTGACTACACGCGATCTTTCGGCGGAGCCGCTGCCGCATATCACACCGGCCTACATTAATGGCCGCATAGCGTCGCCGGAAGCACGTACGCCGGAACAGGCGCAGGCCGTCGGGCTCGCCGAAGCGCTGGTCAATGAGATAAAGGCCGCCGACACAATCGTCATCGGTTCGGGCATGATCAATTTCGGTCCGTCCTCGCAACTCAAGGCATGGATCGATCACATCACATGGCCGGGCGTCACGTTCAAATACGACGAGAACGGCCCAAAGGGTCTGTTGTCCGGCAAGAAGGTCTATCTCGTCGTGGCGAGCGGCGGCGTTTTCTCTAAAGGACGATACGCGTCGTTCGACTTCCAGACCAACTACCTTCTCCATCTGCTGCGCTTCATCGGGTTGACCGATATCGAGCTGATCCGTGTCGAGGGGACCGCTTACGGCCCTGACGCCGTGAAGGCGGCTATAGTCTCGGCTGAAGCGCAGATCCGCACTGCGCTCGAAGGCGCCGCTTGAGTGCTTGCGAGTGAGAAACTTCGTTCAAAGGCTTCCCGTCATGACTGAAACCTTGATCATTGACCTCTATACGGAGATCACTCGCCCCTGGTGCCTGGTCGGGCAATTCCGGCTTGATAAGGTTCTGGCCGAGCGCTTCCCCCATCTTGCCGTGAAAATCCACCATCATCCCGTCCTGCTGCTCGCCGGGGTGCCTGCCACAGGTCTCTACATTCCCGATCTGCTTCGCTCGCGCTACGGCATAACCGATCCGAAGGTGGCGTTTGCACGGCCCGAAGGCGAAGCGCGAGTCTCGGGGCTGGAATTCGATCTCAACCGCCAGCTTTGGGCGTATGCCACGCAGCCTGCCCACGCCCTCATCCTTGCCGCCAGCGAACGTGGCACGCAGCATCGGCTCGCGGTGGCGATCACCGAAGCTTACTTCCTGGGCGCAAAGAACATCGGTGATGCAGATGTGCTCGCCGGTATTGCTGCAGACTATGGGTTCGAGCGTGCGGAAGCACACGCAATCGCCCTCGATCCCATCCAGCACAAGCGCGTGGAGCAGGAAGCAGTCCGATCTGCGGCAGCAGGCGTCCGCTCAGTGCCCCATTTCATCTTTGGTGGACGCAACGCAATCAGCGGTGGCCGCAGCGAAGACGAGATCGCTCTGCACATCCAAGAAGCCGCGCGCGCTCAGGTGAACCAGCATCTTTAGGAAGATTCCCCGCATGACCGCCTGACGTTCAATGTCATCCCCGACAGACGGCCATTACGGTGACATTGCACGCAATAGCACCAATCAAATTTATCTGGTCGCGGGTTCAAAAAGTGCCAGAGATAAAAAGCCCCTGAAATCTTCACGATTTCAGGGGCTTAAGTTTACTTGGTTGCGGGGATAGGATTTGAACCTATGACCTTCAGGTTATGAGCCTGACGAGCTACCGGGCTGCTCCACCCCGCGTTAAACCTTTGCGCGCCTTCTTTTAAATCCTGGGGACGGTCGGTTGAGGCCGGCGCTGGCCGCGCTGGCTTGCCGCTCCCGTCCCGAAGGCTTCCTTGGAAGGCGACCCCAGGGGCAATGCCCGTCGGGTGCGGGGGGTATGTATCAAGGCGGGCTGCCTTTGGAAAGGGCTGCGGGAACGTTTTTTTCGACTTTGTGACAGGGGAATTTCCCGCCGTTCCGCGCGCTCTTGCCAGAAGTTCCACAAAGGGCCAGCTTGCGGCAACAAGATTAAGGCTGAAACGCCGCAGTGTCATTCCGGGGCGCGAAGCGAACTCTGGTGCGCAATTGCGCACCAGAGAATCTCGAGATTCCGGGTTCGATGCTCCGCATCGCCCCGGAATGACGGTGAACGGGGGGAAACAACATTGACCGATACATTCGATTTCGTCGTCGTGGGCGCGGGCTCGGGCGGCTGCACCGTTGCGGGGCGGCTGTCGGAGGATGCGCCGACATCCGTCGCGCTGCTCGATGCGGGCGGACGGAACGACACCTGGCGGATCACCACGCCATTCGGGCTCGCGTTGCCCTACGCCGCGGCCAACTGGGCCTTCGATACCGTGCCGCAGAAGGGATTGAACGGCCGCATCGGCTATCAGCCGCGCGGCAAGGGCCTCGGCGGGTCCTCGGCGATCAATGCCATGGTCTACATCCGCGGCCACAAATGGGATTACGACCACTGGGCCGCGCTCGGCAATCCCGGCTGGTCGTATGCCGACGTGCTGCCCTACTTCAAGGCTTCCGAGAACAACGCCGATTTCGACGGCGAATATCACGGCAAGGGCGGCCCGCTGCATGTCAACAGGCTGCGCTCGGACAATCCGATCCATGACGTCTTCCATCAGGCCGCGCGCGAGGCGCAGTTCCGCATCCGCGAGGACTTCAATGCCGAGGACCATGAAGGGCTCGGCAGCTACCAGGTGACCCAGCGCCACGGCGAGCGCTGGAGCGCGGCGCGCGCTTATGTAGCCCCCCACATAGACAAGCAGCCGAATCTGCGGGTCGAGACGGCGGCGCAAGCAACGAAAATCCTGTTCGAAGGTGGGCGCGCGGTCGGCATCGAATATGTGCAGGGCAGGCAAAAGAAGCAGCTGCGCGCCCGCCGCGAGGTGATCCTCGCCGCCGGCGCCTTCCAGTCACCGCAGCTCTTGATGCTGTCGGGCATCGGCGACGGCGATGCGCTTGCCGCATACGGCATCGGCGTCGTCCGTCACCTGCCCGGCGTCGGGCGCAATCTGCAGGACCATCCCGATTTCGTGTTCGTCTACGCCTCCGATTATCCGCACTTCGTCCACGCCTCGATCAGTCGGCTGCCCTCCCTGCTGCGCGGCATCCAGCGATATCGGCGCGAACGGCGCGGCATGATGACCACCAATTTCGCCGAGTGCGGCGGCTTTCTGAAAACCCGCCCCGATCTCGACGTGCCTGATATCCAGCTCCACTTCGTCATCGCGATGCTCGACGACCACGGCCGCAAGAAGCACAAGGAGGCGGGCTTCTCATGCCATTTCTGTCTGCTCAGACCAAAGAGCCGCGGCAGCATTTGGCTGAAAAGCGCCGATCCGCTTGCAGCACCGATGATCGACCCGAACTTCCTGGGCGAGGCGGAAGATCTCGAGGCGATGGTGGCCGGCTTCAAGACGACGCGGCGGCTGATGGAGACGCCTGCGCTACGGGCGTTACAGAAGAAGGACATGTTCACATCCGACGTGAGAACGGACGACGACATCCGCGCCATTCTGCGCGCCCGCGTCGACACCGTCTATCACCCCGTCGGCACCTGCAAGATGGGCATTGACGCGATGGCCGTGGTCGATCCGGCGTTGAAGGTGCATGGCGTGGGAGGATTGCGCGTCGTCGACGCCTCGATCATGCCGACGCTGATCGGCGGCAACACCAATGCGCCGACCATCATGATCGGGGAGAAGGCGGCGGATATGATCCGGGGAGAGATGCGGTAATTCTTCCGTCATTGCGAGCGCAGCGAAGCAATCCAGGGTCTTTCCGCGGAGGGATTCTGGATTGCTTCGCTGCGCTCGCAATGACGGCGTGGATAGAGCAGTGCGTGTCGGCTCAATTCAGCAGGAACCCGCCGTCCACGGTCACCACGCTCCCCGTCATGTACCGCGACGCATTCGACGCCAGCAGCAGAATCGCGCCGTCGAGATCGGACTCGGCGCCGACGCGGCGTTGCGGGATGCGTTTGGCGAGGCGCTCGCCTGATGGCGTCGACCAGAAGGCGTGGTTCATCTCCGTATCGATATAGCCGGGCGCGAGTGCGTTGATGCGGATATTCTGGCCCGCGAGCTCAAGTGCCATCGCTCTCGTCGCCTGGATGATGCCGGCCTTGGAGATCGCGTAAGGCGAGAGCGCCTTCAAGACACCGGTGCCGAGCACGGAGGCGATGTTGACGATGTTGCCCGGCTGCTTGCGCGCGATCATGCGCCGCGCCACTTCGGTCGCGAGGAAATAGGCGCCCTTGAGATTGGCGCCGATCACCGCGTCCCAATCGGCCTCGGTCTGCTCGGTCGCGAGCTTCTCGATGGCGATGCCGGCATTGTTGATCAGCACGGTGACGGGCCCGAGCGCGGCTTCGGCGGCATCGACCGCCCTGGCGATCGAGGCGGTATCGGTGACGTCGAGCGCGACCGCAGCGGCGCGGCCGCCCTTGCCGCGGATTTCCTCTTCCAGGCTCTTCAACTTGTCTGTCTGCCGCGCCGCCAGCGCGACGGCCGCACCATGCGCCGCCAGCACCCGGGCAAATTGCCGGCCCAGTCCCTGGCTCGCACCCGTGACGAGGATGGTTTCTTGGCTGACATCGAACAGGTCTGACATGACGCATCCTCTGCGCGGTTCTCTGAGCTTTGGAGCCACCAATACAGACGATTTGGACGGTCTGAAACCGGAATGATCGGCTCAGCGTTCATTCGTTTCGCCGGGTCGGGGATGCGCGTGCCGGCGCTGCCGCCGGAAGCCTCCGCCGCGATTTGCATCGCCAGAGCACGCGCCATGCATTTTGGTGCGAGCCCGTCCCTTATCAGCGGCGTCGCAGTTGGCTAGAGTGCGGCCCGTCCAAAACCTGCCTGATAGTTACGGGAGTGAAACAGTGGATCTTGGGATCAAAGGTCGCCGCGCCATCGTCTGCGCATCCAGCAAGGGTCTCGGGCGCGCCTGCGCCATCTCGCTGGCCGAGGCCGGCGTTCACGTCACGCTGACCGCGCGCGGCGCTGAAGCCCTGAAGAAGACAGCCGATGAGATCCGCAAAGCCTATCCCGATGTGACCGTCACCGAGATCGTCGGCGACATCACGACGCCGGCGGGCCGCGAGGCGGTGCTGAAGGCCTGCCCCGAGCCTGACATCCTCATCAACAACGCCGGCGGCCCGCCGCCCGGCGATTTCCGCAACTGGACCCGCGACGACTGGATCAAGGCGATCGACGCCAACATGCTCACCCCGATCGAGCTGATCAAGGCGACCGTGGACGGCATGATGGCGCGCAAGTTCGGCCGCATCGTCAACATCACCTCGGCCGCGGTGAAGGCGCCGATCGACATTCTCGGCCTGTCCAACGGCGCGCGCGCCGGCCTCACCGGCTTCATCGCCGGCCTGTCGCGCAAGACGGTGATCAACAACGTCACCATCAACGGCCTGTTGCCGGGCCCGTTCGAGACCGACCGTCTCACCGGCACCGCCAAGGCCGAGGCCGACAAGCGCGGCGTCAGCCCTGAGCAGATTCTGGCCGAGCGCGCCAAGCAGAACCCCGCCGGCCGCTTCGGCCAGCCCGACGAGTTCGGCTATGCCTGCGCCTTCCTTTGCGGCGCCAAGGCCGGCTTCATCACCGGGCAGAACATTCTGCTCGATGGCGGTGCGTTCCCGGGAACGCTGTAACGCATTATCGCATTCGCAACAGTGCATTCCACGAAAGATCGTCATGCACGGGCTTGTCCCGGGCATCCACGTTCTTTGTTCGGCAAGGTAAGACGTGGATGGCCGGGCATAGGCGAGCGGAAGCGACGCCGTCCTTCGGACGGCTATGCCCGGCCATGACGATGTGGAGGCGTCAGAGCCCGATCATCACCGCTGCTTGGTCGGCTCGTCCTCGTCCTGCTGGCTCGGAGCGGAGGAATCGGCGGTGGTGCGCTCATCGGTCCAATCGATGCCGAATTCCTCGAGCCCGTTGGCGAGCAGGTCGCCCAGCATGGGCTCGCCGAGCAGATAGTGCACCGTTTCGCGGCGCGGGCTGCGATACTCACGCCGCGCCTCCACCGCGCGGGCGCGCAGATCGTCCCAGTCATCGATCGTGCCGTCGCCGCGGCCGAGCCAGGTCAGCACGACGAGATCGAGCTGCTCGTCCTCGTTCAAGGCGATCATGAAGCTGCCGAGCTCCTGGACGACAGGGTCGGAGCCGTCGTCATCGAGCACGTCGAGCGCATCGTCATCGCTCGGGTTCGAGCCGGAATCCGGATCGGAATCCCCTTCCTTGACGTCGAATTCACGCGCCTTCTCGATGATGAAGGCGACCTTTTCGGCGGAAATCGCAAGCTCGGGCATGGCTCTCTCTTCGGCGTCTGTCTCAGGTTCCGGCGATAACGCCGCACCGCGTCAGATGATCCATTGCGTTCGATGGCAGAGAGTGTGCATGTTCCAGCGTCCTTCCGCGTCATTCCGGGACGCGACGAAGTCGCGAACTAAGGTGGGCATCGCCCCGGAATGACCGGGATGGTAAAGCAAAAAACACGGGGAGCGGCGGATGCAGTGGAAGGTAGGTCGGGTCAGGATCACCAAATTCGTCGAAATGGAGACGGTCGGCTCAACCCGGTTCATCCTGCCGGCGGCGACCAATGACGAGATCCAGAAGCTGCCCTGGCTGATCCCGCATTTCGCCACCGAAGAAGGCCGGCTGAAAATGTCGATCCACTCGCTCGTGGTGGAGACGCCGACGCGCCGCATCGTGGTGGACACCGGCCTCGGCAACGACAAGCAGGGCCGCGGCATGCCCACCTGGAACAACCGCAGCTCGCCGTTCCTGGAGACCATGACCGCGGCAGGGTTTCCGCCCGACAGCATCGATACCGTGCTGTGCACGCATCTCCATGTCGACCACGTCGGCTGGAATACGCGACTGGTCGACGGCCGATGGGTGCCGACCTTCCCGAAGGCGCGCTATGTCTTCGGCAAGACCGAATATGAGCATTGGCGCGATGACACGGCCGGGCCGGACAAGGTCGCGGTGTTCAACGATTCCGTGAAGCCGGTGGTCGATGCCGGCCAGGCCGAGCTGGTCCCGAGCGACCACCGGCTTTGCGAGGAGATCAAGCTGATCCCGACCCCCGGTCACAGCCCGGGACATATGAGCGTCCTGATCGAATCCGACGGCGAGCAGGCGCTTCTGACCGGCGACGTCGCCCATCATCCCTGCCAGATGGCGCATCTGGAGTGGTGCTCGACGGTGGACACCAACCCCGCGCAAGCGGCGGCAAGCCGGCACGCGGTGTTCTCGCGCTTCGCCGACACGCCGACGCTGGTGATCGGCGGTCATTTTTCGGCCGGGCATATCAAGCGGGATGGGGACGCGTTCAGGTTTGTGGCGCTGGGGTGATCTCCGTTTTGAGCGGTTGAATTTCCTGCCGCCCTGTTCCATGAAGCTGTCAACCGATCGGTCCAATCTCCAGGGAGAAACGAGAATGAAGCTTGTTCGTTATGGCGAGAAGGGGGCGGAAAAGCCCGGCCTGATCGACAGATCCGGCCAGTTGCGCGACCTGTCGGCGCATGTGAGGGACTTCACGGGCGAGGCCTATTCGCCTGATACCCTGCAGAAGCTGGCGGCGCTCGATCCCGCCTCGCTGCCAGCCGTCTCCGGCAAGCCGCGGTTCGGCGCGCCCGTCACCGGCATCTCGAAATTCGTGGCGATCGGCCTCAATTATTCCGACCATGCCAAGGAGACCGGCGCCGAGATCCCGAGCGAGCCGATCATCTTCATGAAGGCCAACACCTCGCTGTCGGGCCCGAACGATCCGGTCGAGAAGCCGCGCGGCTCAACCAAGCTCGACTGGGAGGTCGAGATCGCCGCCATCATCGGCACCCGCGCCAAATACGTCTCGGAAGCCGACGCGCTGAACCACGTCGCGGGCTATTGCGTCTGCAACGACGTCTCCGAGCGCGCCTTCCAGATCGAGCGTCTGGGCCAGTGGACCAAGGGCAAGTCGCACGACACGTTCGGCCCGCTCGGGCCGTGGCTCGCGACCAAGGACGAGATCAAGGACGTGCAGAACCTGTCGATGTGGCTCGACGTCAACGGCCAGCGCCGCCAGACCGGCTCGACCAAGACCATGATCTTCTCGATGGCCAAGTGCATCTCCTATGTCTCGCAGTTCATGACACTCCTGCCCGGCGACGTCATCACCACGGGCACCCCGCCCGGCGTCGGCCTCGGCATGAAGCCGCCGACCTTCCTCAATGTCGGCGACGTCGTCACGCTCGGCATCGAAGGTCTCGGCGAGCAGCGCCAGGAGATCATCGCGGCGTAAGCCGTGCGCATCGCACTCCGTCGTCATGCCCGGGCTTGACCCGGGCATCCACGTCTCACAGTCTGACCACGCGGCGAGGCGTGGATGGCCGGGTCAAGCCAGGCCATGACGGAGCAGACACCGTTCGCACAAGATCGATTGCAGGGAATTCCCATGAAGCTCACCTTCTCCCCCGCCTCGCCCTTTGCCCGCAAGGTGCGCATCGCCGCGATCGAGCTCGGGCTGATCGACAAGATCGAGCTCGTCCCCGCAAGCGTCGCGCCGGGCACGGCCAACGAGGACTATGCGAAGATCACGCCGCTGAAGAAGCTGCCGGTGCTGATCACCAACGACGGCGACGTGATCCTGGATTCCTATGTCATCGTCGAATATCTCAACGAGATGGCGGGCGGCAGCCTGATCCCGGATTACGGCCCGCGGCGCTGGAAAGCCAAGACCAATCACTCGCTGATCAACGGTATGCTCGATTCCATGCTGCTGTGCCGCTACGAGAAGATGGTGCGGCCGCAGGGCCTGCAATGGCAGGCCTGGTCGGACGATCACTGGAACAGGGCCTGGACCGGCATGGCGCGCTTCGAGAACATGCCTGACGTGCTGAACGGCCCATTCGACATTTCGCAGATCGGCCTCGTTTGCGTGCTCGGCTATGCCGACTTCCGCTTCGCCGATTGCGGCTGGCGCAAGGCCTATCCGAAGCTCGACGCCTTCCACCAGAAGATGCTGGAGCGGCCCTCGGTCAAGATCTCGGTGCCGCCGGCCGCATAGATCGGGGAATTGCCATGAGCCTGAAGTTCTCGGTCGGCGATCTCACCATCCATCGTGTCATCGAGCAGGAGACCTCGTTCGTCCCGGCGCTGGAGATGCTGCCGGGACTGACGGCGGACGTGCTGGCCGAGAACCGGGCGTGGATGCGCGAGGCGAAGGCGTTGGACGAGCAGGACGTGCTGCTGCTGTGCTTCCAGTCCTATGTTGTGAAGACGCCGCACCACACCATCCTGGTCGACAGCTGCATCGGCAACGACAAGCCGCGGCCGCAGCGGCCGAAATGGAACATGAAGACCGACGACACCTATTTGCGCGGCCTCGGCGCCGCCGGGTTTTCGGTCGACGACATCGATTTCGTGATGTGCACGCATCTGCATGTCGACCACGTCGGCTGGAACACGCGGCTGGAGAATGGCCGCTGGGTGCCGACCTTCCCCAAGGCGCGTTACATCTTCGCCAAGCAGGAATTCGATCACTGGTCTGCGCAGAATGCGAAGACGGAGATCCCGCCTTTCGCTGACAGCGTGTTGCCGGTGGTCGAGGCCAACAGGCACGAGCTCGTCGGCAACGACCACGAGATCGGTGACCACGTCCGCATCCTGCCGACATCGGGCCACACGCCCGGCCATATCGCCATCACGATGGGCCGCGGCAAGGACGATGCGGTGTTCTCCGGCGATCTCATGCATTCGCCGCTGCAGACGCTCTATCCGGAGCTGTCGATCAAGTTCGACGTCGATCCGGCCGCCGCCGCGAAGACGCGCCGCAGCTTCCTGGAGCGCTATTGCGACACCGACACGCTGTGCTGCACGGCGCATTTTCCCTCGCCGTCGGTGGGGAAGATCCGGCGCAAGGGCAACGCGTTCGAATGTGTGGCGGTTTGATTTAGCGCGGCTCGCGCCGCGAACTCCCATCCTCCCCTGGAGGGTCCGGGACGAGCGTAGCTCGCCCGTGGATCGGTTCGCATGCAGCGAAGCGCAATGCGAACCGAGGTGGGGTGACGGTCTCTCCTCGTTGAAACTGCCCGCGTTGAGAGATCACCCCACCCCGCTCGCGCTTCGCGCGATCGACCCTCCCCCTCCAGGGGAGGGTAGGAGACGCCGACGGAGAAAACGATGACTGCACTGCCCGACATTCCCCTGCCCGCCGGCATCCGCTCGCGCTACCTCGACGGCATCAACGGCTTGCGGATGCATGTGCTGGAGGCCGGTTTCGAGACCACGGGACGGCCCTGCATCCTGCTGCTGCACGGCTTTCCCGAGCTCGCCTTCTCCTGGCGCAAGGTGATGCCGGCACTGAGCTCGGCCGGCTATCACGTCATCGCGCCGGACCAGCGCGGCTATGGCCGCACCACGGGATGGAGCGCGGATTATGACGGGGACCTCACGCCATTCTCGCTCCTCAACCTGGTGCGCGATGCGCTCGCTTTGGTGTCGGCGTTCGGTTACAGGCAGGTCGATCTCGCCGGGCACGATTTTGGCAGCCCGGTCGCGGCCTGGTGCGCGCTGATCCGGCCCGACGTTTTTCGTTCGGTGACGCTGATGAGCGCGCCGTTCGGCGGACCGCCCCCGTTACCGTTCGGCACAGTCGACAACCCGGTGAAGCCCGCGGTGGAAGACCCCGTGCATCGCGAGCTGGGCGCGCTGCCGCGGCCGCGAAAGCACTATCAATGGTACTATTCGACGCGCGAGGCGAATGCCGACATGCACCGCGCGCCGCAAGGCGTGCATGATTTCCTGCGTGCCTATTATCATCAGAAGAGCGCGGACTGGACCGACAACAAGCCCTATCCGCTGCAGGCATGGTCGGCGCAGGAACTTGCGAAGCTGCCGACCTATTACGTGATGGACTTGCACGAGACCATGGCCGAGACGGTCGCGAAGGAAATGCCCTCGCCGGCCGCGATTGCAGCCAATCAATGGCTGCCGGACCGCGAGCTCGCCTACTACAGCGCCGAGTATGGCCGCACCGGATTTCAGGGCGGGCTGCAATGGTACCGCTACGGCACGTCGGGCATGCTCAATAACGAGATGCAATTGTTTGCCGGCCGCAGCATCGACGTGCCCTCCTGCTTCATCTCGGGCAAGCAGGATTGGGGCACTTATCAGCGGCCGGGCGTGTTCGAGACGATGCAGCGCAGCGCGTGCACGAAGATGCTCGGCTGCCATCTCGTCGACGGCGCCGGCCATTGGGTCCAGCAGGAGCAGCCGGCCGCGGTGAGCCGGCTACTGCTCGACTTCCTCGCCAAGGCGGGCATGGCCTGATTTGACCGGGGAACCACGGCAGCCTATATAATTTAGAACCGTTCTAAATTTTGGAAGTCAGGGCTGCTGTGAAGAATTTTGCCGATCTGACCGAGCGCGAGGTGCTGGCGGTGGCGATCTCCTCCGAGGAGGAGGACAGCCGCATCTACATGACCTTCGCCGAGGATCTGAAGGAGCGCTATCCGGACTCGGCCAAGCTGTTCGAGCAGATGGCCGAGGAGGAGCGCGGCCATCGTCACATGCTGCTGGAATTGTACGAGCAGCGCTTCGGCCAGCATCTGCCGCCGATCCGTCGCGAGGACGTCAAGGGTTTCCTGCGCCGCCGGCCGATCTGGCTGACCAAGAACCTGCCGCTCGACACGATCCGCCGGGAAGTCGAGACCATGGAGCTCGAGGCCGAGCGCTTCTATGCGAAGGCCGCCGAGCAGGCCGAGGACGTCAACGTGCGCCGGCTGCTCGGCGATCTCGCCGAGGCCGAGAAGAGCCACGAGCACACCGCCGCCAGGCTGACCGACGAGATCCTGAAACCCGACGTGCGCGCCGAGGAAGACCGCACCCGCCGGCGCATGTTCGTGCTGCAATATGTGCAGCCGGGCCTCGCCGGCCTGATGGACGGCTCGGTCTCGACGCTGGCGCCGCTGTTTGCGGCCGCCTTCGCCACGCACCAGAACTGGCAGACGTTCCTGGTCGGCCTTGCCGCCTCGATCGGCGCCGGCATCAGCATGGGGTTTGCGGAAGCGCTGTCCGACGACGGCTCGCTGACGGGGCGCGGCTCGCCCTGGCTGCGCGGCATCACTTGCGGCGCGATGACGACGCTCGGCGGGCTCGGCCATACCGCGCCGTATCTGGTGCCCGACAGCTGGGCCAATGCGTTCTGGATCGCGACGGCGATCGCCTGCGTCGTCGTGTTCTTCGAATTGTGGGCGATTGCCTTCATCCGCTCGCGCTACATGGACACGCCGTTCCTCCAGGCCGTGTTCCAGATCGTGCTCGGCGGCGCCATCGTGCTGGCGGTGGGAATCGTGATCGGGGCGGCGTAGACGTTCCGCGCTCGATGTCATGCCCCGGCTTGACACCGATTTTGTGTTGGCCGTGCCGCTAATGGCTAGCAGCATATCAATCTCCATCAAACAGCCGTTGCGACGTTCGGCCAAACTGCGCATCATTCCTCAACAACCAGAGCGGGAGAAGCGCCGTGACCGGATCAGAATGGAGTTTCAAGAGTGCGGTCGAATTGTCGGCCGCGTTGCGTGCGAAGGAGGTCTCGGCGGTCGAGCTCACGCAGGATGCGATCGCCCGTATCGAGCGGCACGACGGCAGCATCAATGCGGTGTGCGTGCGCGATTTCAATCGCGCGCTCGCCGCGGCGCGCGAGGCGGATGCGGCGCTGGCGCGCGGCGAGCGCAAGCCGCTGCTCGGCCTGCCCACGACGATCAAGGAATCCTTCAACATCGCCGGCCTGCCGACGACCTGGGGATTCGTGCCGCAGAAGGATTTCAAGCCCGTGGAAGACGCGCTGGCGGTGGCCCGCATCAAGCACGCCGGCGGCGTGATCCTCGGCAAGACCAACGTTCCGGTCGGGCTCGGCGACTGGCAGAGCTACAACGACATCTACGGCACCACCAACAACCCCTACGATCTCGGCCGCACGCCGGGCGGATCCTCCGGAGGATCGGCGGCAGCCCTCGCCGCAGGCTATTGCGCGCTCGCCACAGGCGCCGACATCGGCGGCTCCCTGCGCGTGCCGGCCTTTCATTGCGGCGTCTTCGCGCACAAGCCGACCATCAATCTCTGCGCGGCGCGTGGCGAGACCCCGCCGCCGTTTCCGGCCATTCCGCGCGAGGGCGACCTCGCCGTCATCGGGCCGATGGCGCGCACGGCGGCGGATCTGTCCTTGCTGCTCGACGTCATGGCGGGACCCGACCCGCTCGATGCCGGGATCGCCTACAAGCTCGACTTGCCTGCCGCACGGCATCAGTCGCTGCGGGATTTTCGTGTCCTGGTGGTCGACAGCCATCCGCTGCTGCCGAGCGACCAGGATGTGCGCGGCGCGATCGACAAGCTCGCAACCGATCTTGCGAAGGCCGGCGTCACCGTCGCACGCGAGAGCGCGCTGCTCCCGGAGTTCGCGGAGACGTCGCGGCTCTACATGCGCATGCTGCTGGGCTTCCTCGGCGCGTTCTTACCTCCCGACGAGCTGGCGGATGCGCGGGCGCGGGCGAGCCAGCTCTCGCCGGAAGACCGCAGCCTCGGCGCGGAACGACTGCGCGGCATCACCGCAAGCCACCGCGCCTGGGTGCTCGACGCAGGCGCCCGCGCCGTCCTCCGCGCACAATGGCGGGCATTATTCAAGAGCTTCGACGCGGTGATCTGCCCGATCATGCCGACGCCGGCCTTTCCGCATGATCATTCGCCGGAGCAGCGCCTGCGAACGATCAGCATCGACGGCAAGGATTACCCCTATTCCGACCAGCTCGCCTGGCCGGGCATCGCAACGCTTCCGGGCCTGCCGGCGACGGCGGTTCCGCACGGCCTGTCGAAAGACGGCCTGCCCGTCGGCGTGCAGATCGTCGGTCCCTTCCTCGAGGATAGGACGCCGCTCAAGCTCGCCGAGCTGATCGAGCGCGAGTTCGGCGGCTTCGTGCCGCCGAAGATGTTCGACGATTGAGGCCTTCAAGACGCCGTCGCGTTGGCGGCGGGCGGGGGGCGCGGCGCTTTGCAAGTCATTTCGATGGCCGCCTGTAAAGCAATCGCTAACCAAACAATCCTTTCCCGGGCAATGCGCACACCGCACACGTCCGGGATTTATACGGCTGGCAATCGTTCGCCTGTCAAAACTGCAGGTCACGAACCTGGCGAAGGGTAACGCTCAGATCCAAGAGTGACCGCGTGACAAATGACTCAATCGAAATAGGCGCGCTCCGCGAGCCCTATCATCGCGTCAATCCAAACCAGTCGCTGCCCGGGAGATGGCGTATTCCGATCGCCCTCATGCTGGCGTGTGGATTTGCCGGCCTTGCACTCCGTTACCTCGTCCGGGAGCACACCACTGCCGACACCTTCGAGTTCCTGATCCCCTGGTATGTCTTTGCTCGGGATCACGGCATCGGTGCGCTGGCCGAGGCTTTCACCAACTATTCGCCGTTTTACAGCTACCTCCTGCTGATTGCGGTCCGCTTCGACTGGCTCGGCCAGCCGCTTTCCCTGGTGAAGGCGATTTCGGCAATGTTCGAGCTCGGTTGCGCGGTCGTCGTCGCCCAGATGGTCTGGCGAGCGACAAGAGTGCCATTGCGCGCGTCCATGGCCTTCTGCTCGGCTTGGCTTGCACCGACGGTGCTCTTCAATGGCGCAATGTGGGGGCAGGCCGATTCGATCTGGACCTTCTTTGCGCTGCTGTCCGTGGCGATGTTCATGCGCAATCGAAATGGCATTCTGCCTTTCGCCGTAGGCTGTTCGGTGAAGGCTCAGGGCGTGTTCCTGGGACCGTTCGTGCTCGGCATGATTTTACGCCGCAAGATTCACCTGGCGTGGCTTGCCGCCATTCCGGGAGTCTATGTGATCCTCGCCATTCCGGTCCTCGTTGCGGGCCGATCCCTGGCGTCCGTGCTCGGCGTCTATCTCGGCCAGGCCAACACATATCATCACCTGACCATGAATGCGGCGAACGTCTGGGTGTTCGCAGGAGGAACGCCGTACACAGCCGGAGTCGCCATTGGCCTCGTGCTCGCGGCAGCGAGCGGCCTTGCCCTATCGATCTTCATCGCACAGTCCAAGCGGACCGGGCCGGAGTTCATTCTGCTCGTCGCGTGCGCGTCGCTCATCTTGATGCCGTACCTGCTTCCCAAGATGCACGAGCGCTATTTCTATGGATTCGAGCTTGCGAGCATCGCCCTCGCCTGCCTCAACCCGCGCTATCTGCCGTTCGCGGTCATTGCCCAGGTCGACGGCGTGCTATCCTATCTCGCATTCGAGAGCGAGATCGTCATGGGCCTGTTGCCGGCGGCGCTCTGCAACACCTTTCTGGTGTTCTACCTCGTGCTCGACCTCCGCCAGGGCGAACGTGGATTTCGCCTTCCGACTTTGGCCTGGCTTGGCTTCGCTGCGTCCACGGCGGGACTGTTCGCCTATTTGCTGGTGGCAGGCGCCGGCTTGAACGTATCCCCGGCCTATATGCTCGCCGCGGGCCTTGCCGCGCTCATGGCGCTGCGGCTCGTCAAGGAGTCGCGCTGCGCCTCGAGCGACGGTCCGGCCCCATCGCATTGACATCATGGGCTAGCTATCGAACACGATCACGCTGCGCAGCGTCTTGCCGGCTTTCATGTTGGCAAAGCCCTCGTTGATCTCGCTCAACTTCAGCTTGGCCGAGATCCAGTCTTCGAGATGCAGCCGGCCACGCAGGTAGAAATCGACCAGCCGCGGCATGTCCACACGGAAATGGTTCGAGCCCATCGAGGAGCCCTGGATCTTGCGCTCGCGCAGGAAGTCGAAGCCGTGCAGCTCGATCTTCTGACCGAACGGGATCATGCCGACGATCGTGGCAGTGCCGCCAGAGGCGAGCATCGCAAAAGCCTGCTCGGCAGTCTCCTTGCGGCCGAGCACCTCGAAGGAATGATGCACGCCGCCATTGGTGAGGTCGCGGACCTGCTTCACGACATCGCCGTCGGCCGGATTGATGATGTCGGTCGCGCCCAGCTTGGTCGCGAGCTGGAGTTTTGCAGGATTGGTGTCGATGGCGATGATACGGCCGGCACCGGCGATCTGCGCGCCGTTGATCGCGGCCATGCCGACGCCGCCGCAGCCGATCACGGCCACGGTCTCGCCGGCCGTCACTTTCGCCGTATTCACCACCGCGCCATAGCCGGTGATGACGCCGCAGCCGATCAGCGCGGCGAGATCGAGCGGCATGTCCTTGCGGATCTTCACGATGGCGTTTTCGTGCACCAGCATCTGCTCGGCGAAGGAGGAGAGGTTGAGGAATTGGTGTAGCTTCTCCGGCTTCGACCATTGCATGCGGTTGGAGACGCCCGGCAGCATCTTCACCGTCGCGTCCGTGCACAGCACGGTGCGGCCGGTGGTGCAATTGTCGCAGGTGCCGCAGAAGACCGAGAGACACGTGACGACGTGGTCGCCCGGCTTGACGTAGGTGACATCGGAGCCGACCTGCTCGACCACGCCGGCGGATTCGTGCCCGAGCACCGCAGGCAGCGGATGCGGATAGAGCCCTTCCATGAAGTGTAGATCGGAGTGGCAGAGCCCGGCGACTGCGGTGCGGATCAGCACCTCGCGCGGTCCCGGCTTCGGCAGGCTGATGTCCTCGATGACGAGCGGCTGGTTGACTTCATAGAGGACGGCGGCCTTCATCGGTGTTTCCTCGTTGTTTTTGATGTCGTTGCGTGCAGGGACTCCACCTCTCCCTATGGAAGAGGTGAAGACAGAAGCCTACGCTGTCAGAACCAGTTCGCCAACCTCGCTCATGCCAGCTGCGCGATCGCCGAGCAGCAGTTCGGCGATTTTCGCTTGCGCGGCATTTTCCGCCAGCCGGAACGGATCGCTCGGCGCCACGCGATGGTCGATCACGAGGCGCGAGAGCAGCAGCCGGCGTGCATCGCCGCGCATGTCGTGAATGCGGTGTGCTTCCCAGGCGAATGCCACTGCGCTGGCGACGTGATAGAGCACGCTGGTGGCGCGGCGCGCATCGGCCTCGTTTTCAGACCCGGCCGCGACCTCGCGTGCGAAACCGACGGCGCGATCGATGAGGCCACGCAAATTGTCGCGCCAGGCCTGCGGTACCGAGCCGCTGTCGTCGAGCCGGGCGTGCAGATCGGCCGCGAGCGCGGACTCAGCGCCGTGACGACCGACTGCCCGCCGCAGCGCATCGATCGCGACGATGTTGCCGGTGCCTTCCCAGACCGAGCCGAGATGGGCATCGCGCAGCAGGCGGGCGGTGGCGAATTCCTCGATGTAGCCGATGCCGCCGCGCATCTCGAGCGCATCGCCGCAGACCTTTCGCGCGTCACGCGTGGCACGGAATTTCAGCGTCGGAGTGAGGATGCGCAGCAGCGCCGCGGCGTCCTGGCTGCCGGCCTCGGCACGGTCGAGCGCGTCCGCAGTGAGAAAGCTCATCGACAGGCCCTGCTCCACCGGCAGCATGATCTTCAGCATCTGCCGCCGTCCCAGCGGCAGATCGATGATGCGCTGGCCGAACACGACGCGGTTGGTCGCCACCGTCATCGCGTCATGATAGGCGCGGCGCATTAGCGCGGTGGACTTGACGCCGTTGGAGAGCCGCGAGGAGTTCACCATCTCGGCCATCTGCACGAAACCGCGGTCGAGCTTGCCGACCGCGTACGCGATCGCGCCTTCGAGCTTGATCTCGCCCGAGGCCATCGAGCGGGTGCCGAGCTTGTCCTTGAGGCGCACGATCCGGTAATGGTTCTGCGTGCCGTCGTCGAGGAAGCGCGGCATCAGGAACAGGCCGACGCCGCGCGTGCCGGGACCGGCGCCTTCGGGGCGCGCCAGCAGCATCACGACTTTCGCATCGGCATTCGAGCAGAACCATTTCTCGCCGTAGAGGCGCCAATGGTCGCCCTCCTGCACCGCGCGCGTGGTCAGCGTGCCGACATCGGAGCCGCCCTCCTTCTCGGTCATGAACTGGCCGCCTTGGGTCAGCTTGCTCATGTCGGTCGAGGTCAGGCCGTCCAGATATTTCGCCTTCAACGCCTCGCTGCCGAAATTTGCCAACAGCTTGGCGCAGCCGTCGGTGACGTTGATCGGGCAGCCCATGCCGAATTCGGTCTGGTTGAACAGGAAGGTGAAGGCATGCTTGGCAACAACAGGGTATTTGTCCGGCCAGCCCATGATGCCCTTGCCGATCGAGAGCGCGTGGATGCCGAACTGGCCGAACGCGGCGTTCTCCAGCTCGCGATAGGCCGGGTGATATTCGATCCATTGCACGTCGCGACCGAACTTGTCGCGCTGGTACAGAATCGGCGTGTGCCGGTCGGCAAGCCGCGCGCATTCGTCGAGATGGCCGCCGGCGAGCTCACCGAGGCGGTCGAGATGCGGCTCGATGTGGCGGAACAGCTTCTCCGGCAGATGGATGCGGAGCAGGTCCGTGAGCGCGGGATCGGCGCGGTAGAAATTCATGCCTGACGTATCGGGCGCCAGCAGGCCGGAGGGTGCGGCCGCGATATCTTTTGGCTGCGCTTTAACCGGTCTGGGCATGATCGTCCTCTTCGTTTCCGCCCCGCGGCAATTCTTTGCGCTTGCCGCTTTGGATGATGTCGATCATGCTCCAGTCGCGGACAGCGATAAAGCCGCAAAATGTCAGGGCGGCATGATCGCCGCGAGGGAGCAATTCGCCCTGCGGAATTGTGGCCGCGCCGGCTGGTTGTTTGCGCGGACCATGCCTAGATCAGCGGCTCCCTGTCTGCGAGAGATCACGCCATGGAACGTCCGAAATACAAGATCGCCCTTATCGTCGGTGCCGGCGAAGGCCTCAGCGCATCGCTGGCGCGCCTGCTTGCGGCGCAGGGCATCCGCGTCGCGCTCGCCGCGCGCAAGATCGAGAAGCTTGGCGCGCTCTGCACCGAGACCGGCGCCAAGGCCTATGCCTGCAACGCCACCGAGCCCGACGAGGTGGAGCGGCTGTTCGGCCTGGTCGAGCGCGAGATCGGCACGCCAGACCTCGTCGTCTACAACGCCAGCGGCCGCACGCGCGGGCCGTTCGTCGACCTCGTGCCGGCCGACGTCGCGCAGGCGATTGCGGTCAGTGCCTATGGCGGCTTCCTGGTGGGGCAGCAGGCGGCCAAGCGCATGCTGCCGAACCAGCACGGCGCGATCCTGTTCACCGGCGCCTCCGCCAGCGTCAAGGGCTATGCCCAGTCCGCCCCCTTCGCGATGGGCAAGTTCGCGCTGCGGGGACTTGCCCAGAGCATGGCGCGCGAATTGTCGCCGCAGGGCATCCATGTCGCGCATTTCGTCATCGACGGCGGCATCAGGAGCGCGACGCGAAGCGAGCCGGCGGATAGGCCGGACTCGATGCTCGCCCCCGATGCGATCGCACAGAGCTATTGGAACGTGCTGCAGCAGCCGCGCAGCGCCTGGAGCTGGGAGCTGGAGCTGCGGCCCTGGGTGGAGAGGTTTTGAGTTCAGTTCGTCCTTCCGGGGCGGGCCGCAGGACCGAACCATGGTGCGCACTTGCGCACTTGAGAATCTCGAGATTCTCAGGTGCCCAACTGCGCACGTAGTTCGATGCTTCGCATCGCCCCGGAATGACAACAAAAAGGGGAGGCGACATGACCAGCGAAACCACCATCGACACCGGCACCAACGAGCTCCTCTGCACGATCCGCGACCGCGTCGCCGTCATCACGCTGAACCGGCCGGAGGCACGCAATTCGCTGTCGGATGCGCTGACGCCGGCGCTGCGCACAATGATCCGGAGCTGCGGCGAGAATCCCGATGTCGGCGCGCTGCTGCTGACCGGCGCGGGCGAAGCCTTTTGCGCCGGCGGCAACGTCAAAGGCATGGGCGCACATCGCGACAAGGCGAAGCTCGACATGTCGTTTGACGACAAGGTCGCCGACCTGCAGGAGCGGCAGCGGCTGCTCACCGGCGCGCTGGTGTCGGTGCGCAAGCCGACCATCGCTGCGCTCCCCGGCCCCGCGGTCGGCGCCGGGCTCGCCATCGCCATGGCCTGCGACATCCGCATCGCAGCGCAATCCGTCTTCGTCGCCACCGGCTACGCCCGCATCGCCCTCAGCGGCGATTACGGCATCGCCTGGCTGCTCACCCGCCTCGTCGGCACCGCGCGGGCGCGCGAATTGATGTTCACCAGCGACCGGGTCGATGCCGAACGCGCCGAAGCGATCGGCCTCGTCAACCGCGTCGTGCCCGACGACAAATTGCAGGCCGAGGCGTTCGCGCTGGCCAAATCGCTCGCCGAAGGCCCGCGCCTCGCGCTGCGCTACATGAAGGACAATCTCGACGAAGCCCTGCTGTTCGACTTCGAGACCGCGCGCGACCACGAGGCCGAACGACTGGTCCGCCTCACCACGACCGCCGATCACAAGGAGGCGGTACAGGCCTTCATCGAGAAGCGCAAGGCGGTGTTCACGGGGAAGTAGCGGCCGCGGGATTTTCTGCGCGCCGAAACGTCTCACCGTCACCCTGAGGTGCTCTTCCTGTGCCGCAAGCGCAGGAAGAGCCTCAAAGGGCGACGGCCCGACTGCCGCCGCGGCGAAATAGACACCAACAACCAGCCGGGCCGTTTCATCCTTCGAGCCTCGTTCTGCGGAAGGCCGCAGAACGAGCACCTCAGGATGACGGATCTGCAAAGCGCCAAAAAACGCCCGGCTCTGGCTTGGCCAGGCCGGGCTGCAGTCATGTCAGGCCGAGGCTGAGGGGCTGTCGGCCTGACGGGAAAAAGCGGCGAGGCGCCAGCTCGCACAAGGAATGTCTTGCGGAGCGAGGTTGATCTCCTTGTCGAAGCGCACCAGCTTCCAGTCATCGGGGTGGTTGACGAACGTGAAGCCGGCTTTGCGTGCAAGCGAGACCATGGTCTCGTTGGAGCGCAGCGTGTCGCCAAACATGTGCTCGGCGCCGAGCGCAGCCGCGCGGCATTCGAGGTTCTTCATCAGCGCGGTGGCGATGCCGTGACCCTGCCAGCGGTCGTCGACCGAGAGGCCGAACTCGAGCGTCGCGGTCTCGGCATGGAAGGCATAGCGCGCCTCGGCGACGATGGTCTCGAAGCCGTCGACCATCATGGTCGCCACGATGGTGAAGCGATCGCGCTCGCCGACCTCGAGGAAATCATGCAGCAGGCCCTTCGGCAATTCGCTGATCGCGCCGAAGAAGCGGTTGTAGCGGGAGCGGGTCGAGAGCGCGCGGAAATAGTGCTGCAGCTCGTCGGTGTCGCGCGGCTCGACGAAGCGAACATTGAGCTGCTCACCGTGCCGGGTGCGCAGCACGTCCGAATATTGCTTCAGGTCTTCGAGGCGGAGGGTGCTCATGACACATGCCATGCGGAAAAGGGACCGCCGGCGCCCCTGTACTCAGGCGGCGCCGGCCTGACGGCCTATCAGGCCCGCCAGAAGGGTTTGTCGGCCTCGTAGGCAATGTCGGACCAGGACAGCCCGACGTCGTGGAGGTCGCGGGCGGTCCAATGGGTCAGCTCGCGCCGGGTCCGGTAGCGCTCATGCCAGACGTGCAGGGTCCCGCCGATCTGCTGGAGCAGGCCGGGTACATGATGATTTGTCATCGAATTGTCGGTCAATGTAGACATTTTCAGCTCCTGGAGCTAAGTTGTCCGCTAATATCTGCCTCCTGCTGCGCCGCGACAAACGACAATTTGTACCTTTTCGCATGAAATAACGTCATGCATCCTGCTGCCAGATGACTGCCAGATTGCCTTCCCTGAACGGATTGCGGGCGTTCGAGGCCGCCGCGCGCCATCTCAGCTTCACGCTCGCAGCCAGCGAGCTGAACGTGACCCAGACCGCGATCAGCCATCAGATCCGCAGGCTGGAGGAGGAGCTCGGGATCCGCCTGTTCATCCGGCAGAACCGCGCGCTGGCGCTGACGCCGGAGGCGCGCGACTATTTGCCGGGCGTGCGCGCCGCCTTCAACGATTTGCGCCTGGCCACCGACCGTCTCTTGCGCAAGGACGACGACAAGGTGCTGACGGTGTCGACGCTGGCCTCGCTCGCGGCCAAATGGCTGCTGCCGCGGCTGACCGACTTCCAGGAGCAGCATCCCGGCATCGACGTGCGCATCACCACCTCGACCAGCCTCGTCGATTTCCAACGCGACAATGTCGATGCCGCGATCCGCTACGGCCGCGGCCAGTGGCCGGGCGTGCGCGCCGACTGGCTGATGGCGGACGAGCTGTTTCCGGTGTGCAGCCCCGCGCTGCTGCGCGGCGACAAGCCGCTGCGCCGCCCCGAGGACCTGCGCAACCATCCGCTGCTGCACACTTCGAGCACTAACAGCGACGACTGGCGGCTGTGGCTGACCGCGGCGGGCCTGCCGGCCGATATCGCGCGGCATCCCGGCATCACCTTCGATATGATCTTCATGACCATCCAGGCGGCGATCGACGGCATCGGCGTCGCGATGGGACGGACCTCCTACGTGCAGGACGACATCGCCAAAGGCCGGCTCGTTGTGCCGTTCAAGATCGCCCTTCCCGCGGACGCCGGCTTCTACCTGGTTGCACCCGAGGGCCGCCGCGAGGCGCCGAAGCTTGCCGCGTTCCGCCAATGGGTGCTCGCGGCGGCGCAGAATAAAGCCTGAAAATCATTCCTCCGGAAAAGCGGTTGTCTCTGTCGCCGCCCTTCACCCTCCCCTGGAGGGGGAGGGTCGCTTCGCATGGAGCAAAGCGAAATGCGAAGCGGGGTGGGGTGAAGGTCTCTCCGCATCGAGCACTGCCCGCGGGGAGAGATCACCCCACCCCGCTCGCGCTTCGCGCGATCGACCCTCCCCCTCCAGGGGAGGGTGAACAGATGCCGCCTACAGCTCCACCACCACGTAATCGCTCTCGACTTTCACCGGAATCGTCTCGGCGACATACGGTCCCTTCACCACGCTTGCGCCCGGCTCGACATGGGCGGGATAGGCTTTCACGCGGAAGCGGCGGGGATCGCAATAGGACTGGCCGGTGCGGATATCGAACTCCCAGCCGTGCCAGGGGCACCGGATGATCTCACCTAACTTGGTGTATTCGATCTCGCCGGGATTGCTCGACTGTGCGAGACCGATCAGCGGGCCCTCGCACAGCGCCGCGCCCTGATGCGGGCAGCGGTTCATCAGGCCGAAATATTCGCCCTTGATGTTGAAGACCGCGATCGGCCGCCCGTCGATCTCCAGGAATTTTCGCGTGCCGGGCGGAAGTTCATCCACTGGCGCAATGACGTGCCGCGCCATCAATTGATTCCGTACAGCTTCTTCGCGTTGCCGAGATAGAACGCTTCGCGATTGGCTTCGCTGACGCCCGCCGGCAGCACGCGCGAGGGCTCGTCATAGTCCCAATGCGGATAATCGGTCGCGAACAGCAGCTTGTCCCAGCCTATCCATTTGATGACGTCGAACAGATCCTCGCGGCTCTCAGGATCCTCCATCGGCTGCGTGGTCCACCACACCTGCTCGCGAATATACTCCGACGGCGGCCGCTTCACATGCGGCACCTCGCTCCTGAGCCGCTGCCAGGCCTTGTCGAGCCGCCATGCCAGCGACGGCGCCCAGCCGAAGCCGGCCTCGATCATCACCATCTTCAGTTTTGGGAAGCGCTCGAACACGCCCTCCAAAACCAGGCTCGCCAGCGCCGATTGCTGGCACTGCGAATGCCCGACCATCTCCTCGATGTAATAGGACGGCCAGCCCGACGGCGTGATCGGGTTGCCGCCGAAGCCGAAGGCGTGCACGCCAACGGGGAGCCCCGCTTCTTCCGCGGCCTGATAGATCGGCCAATAGCGGCGCTGGCCGAGCGGCTCGACGTTGCGGCTGAGCAGCAGCACCTGCACGAAGTTCTTGTCGCCGGCGCGCTCGCGGATTTCGGCGGCGGCCGAAAGTCCATCCTCATTGCCGACGACGATGGAGGCTTTCAGCCGCTTGTCCTTGCTGGTCCATTTGTCGATCTGCCAGTCGTTGATCGCCGAGCATAACGCTGCCGAGAGCTCGTGATTACGGATGCCCTGCCCGGTGTTGAGCGGATTGAGCACGCCCAGCTGCACGTTGTTGGGATCGAGCAGCTGCTTCTGCATGAAGGCGAGCGAGGAGCCCTGCGGGCCGCCTTCCGGCGGATAGGCATCGCGGCGCGAGGCGTTGGGCTGCGCCTTCGGATAGGGCGGGCCTTCCATCATGCCCTGATAGGCATGGACGCCGTAGACTTCGAGATGATGCTGCCAGCGTTTGGCGAGGTAGGGATAAAGCTCGGTTCGGGTCGCGCGTGCCGGATGGATGTCGCAGTCCGCGATTGCGGTTTTGACGGTCAGCGGGGAAGCGGCTTCTTGGTTCTCGCGGAACTGGATATTCATCGCCTTGCCTCCTTTGGCAGCGGGCTCATTTCAGGCGAGGATAGGTTGCATGCGGATTGTCGATCATGATCTTGCGCACGAGATCGGGGGACAGACCTTCGGGCAGCGCGTCCTGGCCGTCGAACTGCCAGTGCGGATAGTCCGTGGAGAATAAGACCAATTCGTCCGACTGCATATGCTCAAACAGGCGAATTAATGTCTCCGGTTCCGGCGGCGCATCAAATGGCTGTAACGAGAAGCGGATGTTGCTGCGCACAATCTCCAGCGGCGCGCGATCGACCCACGGCGTCTCCATCCGCACCCCGCGCCAGAACTTGTGCAGGCGCCAGAGATAGGGCGCGATCCAGGACACGCCGGACTCCAGCATCACCATTTTCAGCCGCGGATATTTGGCGAACACGCCCTCGACGATCAGGCTGGTGAGCTGGGTTTGGAACGCCTGGGCCTGCCCGACATAATCCTCGATGTGATAGGACCCCCAGCCCACGGCGGTCGGCGGATTGTGATAGGCGGAACCGGCGTGGACGCCGACCGGGAGTTCCAGACGTTCCGCGGCCTCGTAGATCGGCCACAGCGCGCGCTTGCCGAGCGGCGTATCGCCCATCACCAGCATCAGCACCTGCACGAAGCGCTTGTCCTGTGCGCAGCGCTCGATCTCGGCAACGGCTTTCTCGACGCTTTGCGTGGGAATCACGATGGAGCCACGCAGCCGCGCATCGCGATCGAGCCATTCCTTCGCCAGCCAATCGTTCAGCGCGCGGCAGAAGGCCGCCTGCATGTCTTCCGAAAACACCATCTGCACGCCATAGAGCGGATTGCAGATCGCATGCTTCAGCTGGAAAGGATCGAGCACGTGACGCTGCATGGCCTCCAGACTCTCGCCGGGCTTGCCGGTCTCGGGCCGCCAGTCCGGCCGCGCGGTGATCGGCGAATTCCGCGGATAGGATTGCGAGATAAGGTCGACCATGCCGCGCGTCGTCACCTGATCGCGCCAATAATCGTTCAGGTAAGGCAGCAGGCTGGTCAGATGCGGCACGGCCGGATGCACGTCGCAATCGATGCCGCCGGCGATCAGGGACGCCATCACGTCTCCCTTCTCACGTTTCCTCGCATGTCTCTTGTCCCCTCCATTCAAGCAGGCCTGCCCGCCGCCCGCAACTCGGCCAAGCCTCCTGTCATATGCTAGGAAGGCTGAGCTCGGTTGCGAACGAATGAGGGGTTGCGAAATGAAAGAGCTCGTCGGCATTGCGGAACAGGTTGCCGCCAAACTGATCGCGCGCAAACAGACCATTGCCGTCGCGGAATCCTCCGCCGGCGGCTTGATCGCCGCCAGCCTGCTCGCGGTGCGCGGCGCATCCGCCTATTTCCTCGGTGGCGCGGTGGTCTATACCCGCGATGCCAGGCGCGTGCTGATGGATATTTCGGACGAAGGAATGAAGGGCTTTCGGTCCTCGTCCGAGCCCTATGCACAATTGCTGGCCGAGCAGATGCGAACGCGCTTTGACAGCGATTGGGGCCTGTCCGAGACCGGCGCTGCCGGCCCCACCGGCAACCGCTATGGCGATGCCGCCGGCCACAGCTGCATGGCGGTTGCGGGACCTGCGTCAGAGGTGATGACGCTGGAGACGGGAAGCAACGACCGGTTCGGCAACATGCAGGTGTTTGCCGCGACGGCGCTGCGGTTGTTGTTGAGGAAGCTGGAGGGGTGAGCCGCTGTTGGCAGCGAGTGCACTTTTAGAACCGTCATCCTGAGGTGCGAGACACGTGGCGCAACGCGACACGTGGGGAGCCTCGAAGGATGAACGGCCCAGATACAGCCGGGCCGTCGCCCTTCGAGGGCCGCTGAAGAAGCGGCCGCCTCAGGGTGACGGCGAGGGATTGTGCTCGCGGCGAGGTCCATTCACCGTCCCAAATGCCGCATGAAAATCCGCACCACATAGCCCGGGAAGCGCGGCGCCTCGTCATAGAGATCCGACGCGATCCGCTCGATGGTCTCGCGCAGCGACAGGAATTGCGCCTGACGCGCGCTGCTTTCGGTGCCCTGCATGCCCGCGAGCTCGTCCATCGCGGCGTCGCTGATCTGGCACTGCACGACCTCACCGTCGTTCAGCATGGTGAAGCGAAAGGCCAGCCGTTCCAGATCATGGCCAATGATCTTGTCGCGCGTGAGCGGCATCAAATCGTCCCGGTCGAGCCCCCGAACGGGACAATGCGGAAAATCTGGCGCCTTGTCACTATCGGAGCCAAAGGACATGGCTATCATCTGAAACCCGTCAGCAGCACGGCTCGATGAGCCGGCTGCGCTCCAGCCTCAGTAGACGAGCGCAGAGCCTGTCGGCTGATCCAGTGCCGCAGCCAGGGATCTATACTCCTGGCAATCGGTTCCGCAGATCGACGCAATCCGGCCGAGGTGATAGAGCGCTTGCTCGCGATTGCCGCGCTCGAGCTGCCACAGTCCATAATATTGCCACGTCAGCACGTGGTTCGGATCGGCCTTCAATGCGCGCTCGTACCAGGCCTGGGACTGCTCGTAGTCGCCGAGCTTGCGATAAGAGTAACCAATCAGGTTGGCGACGTTCGGATGGTCGTCATGGCCAAGCGACTTCAATTGCGCGATCGCGGCAGCATAGTCGTTGCGCCCGTAGATGGTGTCATAGGCCATACGGTAGCCGGCCGCGAATGCAGGATCGCCGATGCTGGACTGGTTGTTCGGCTTCTTGCCTTTGTGTGTGGACTTGGCGGCCGGGCGCTTCGGATAGGTTGGCTCCGGCTTCTGATCCGAATAGGTGCTGGCAAAAGGATCCGTGCCGGGGCCGCCGCCACCACCTCCGCCACCGCCGCCCCCCGCGGCAAGGGCCGGCGGGCTCAACAATGCTGCCGCAAACGTACCCAGCGCGACGAGTCTGATCATTGCTGTGATCATGTCTGTCTCCTGTACTGCTTCGAGCGCCCCGGACGAGGTGATAACCCTGCCTTGGCGACAATATTCCAGGCGCTGCATTCACGGAGACGTCAGCGTTCGTACGACAGCTCTGTTGCCCTACTGGAACGCCACTTCGGCGAAGCTGCGGAGCTTGCGCGAATGCAGCCGCTCCGATTCCTGCTGCTTGAGCCGCTCCAGCGCCTTCAGGCCGATCTCGAGATGCTGACCGACACGGCGGCGGTAGAATTCGCTGGCCATGCCCGCGAGCTTGATCTCGCCGTGCAGCGGCTTGTCGGAGACGCACAGCAGCGTGCCGTAGGGCACGCGGAAGCGGTAGCCGTTGGCGGCGATCGCGGCCGATTCCATGTCGAGCGCGACCGCGCGCGACTGCGACAGGCGGCGGATCACCTCCCGCCCGGAAATCTCCCAATTGCGGTTGTCGACGCTCGCGACCGTGCCCGTGCGCATCAGGCGCTTGAGCTCGAAGCCTTCGAGCCCGGTGACGTCCTCGACCGCCTCCTCGAGCGCAACCTGCATCTCGGCCAGCGCCGGGATCGGCACCCACAGCGGCAGCTCGCGATCGAGCACATGGTCCTCGCGCACATAGCCGTGCGCGAGCACGTAGTCGCCGAGGCGCTGCGTGTTGCGCAGGCCGGCGCAATGGCCGAGCATCAGCCAGGCATGCGGCCGCAGCACCGCGACGTGGTCGGTGACGTTGCGCGCATTGGAGGGACCGGTGCCGATGTTGATCAGCGTGATGCCGCGATAGCCGGGTGCGACCAGGTGGAAGGCCGGCATCTGCGGTGCGCGAGCCGGCGCGGTGCCGGTGATGGCGCCGCCGCTGTTCGTGATCACGTTGCCCGGCGCGACGAAAGCATCGAGCCCGGCTTCGCCGGACTGCAGCCGCTGCTGGCACGCTTGCGCGAAGGCGTCGACATAGAACTGGTAGTTGGTGAAGATGACGAAGTTCTGGAAATATTCGGGATCGGTGCCGGTGTAGTGATAGAGCCGGCGCAGCGAGTAATCGACGCGGGCGGCGCGGAACAGGGATAGCGGCTCCGGCGCGCCCGGCTGGAGCTCGAAGGTGCCGTCGGCGATCGAATCGTCCATGGTCGCGAGATCGGGCACGTCGAACGCGTCGCGCAGCGAGCGTGTGACGAGCGAATTCTCGCTGGTGGTGATGGCGGCTTCGATATTGATGTCGCGGCGATAGGCGAAGTGGATCGGGATCGGCTCGGCGGATTCGCCGATCTCGACGGGCACGCCGTGGTTCTGGATCAAGAGGCCGATCTGCTCGGTGAGATAGCTGCGGAACAGATCCGGCCGCGTCACGCTGGTTTCATGCACGCCGGGCCCGGCGACGAAGCCATAAGCGAGACGCGAGTCCAGCCGCGCATGCGTCGCGGTGGTGAGACGGACGAAGGGATAATAGGCGCGAACCCGCGTCGTGATCGCTTCGCCGTTGACGTAAGCATCGAACCGGTCGCGCAGGAATTTTGTGTTGCGCTCGTAGATTTCCTCGAGGCGGGCAACGGCGAGGTCCGCGTCGGTGAAGGATTGGGTGGCGATGGAGGGAGGGGACTGCATGGTTCGACCGCCGTGTTGCTGCTTGCCATCGCAGTATAGCAAACTGACAGCCAAGTCGTCATTGCGAGCGCAGCAAAGCAATCCAGAAATCTCGCCGCGGAGACAGACTGGATTGCTTCGCTACGCTCGCAATGACGAGGGAAGATGACGCGCTTTCGCGCGTCACTTCTCGCGGAACGCCCGCATCAGCTGGTCGTGCAGCGGCTTCATCAGATAGGACAGCATGGTGCGGTCGCCGGTCTGGACGAAGGCTTCCACGGGCATGCCGGGAATCAGCTTGACGTCGCCGAGCCGGGCGAGCTCCTCGGCCGGCATCGAGACGCGGATGGTGTAATAGCCCTGGCCGGTGCGCTGGTCGGTGGTGACGTCGGGCGAGACGCGGCTGACGACGCCGTTGAGCTCCGGCGTGGTGCGCTGGTTGAATGCGGACAGGCGCAGCAACGTCTTCTGGCCGATCTGGAGCTTGTCGATGTCGACCGGATTGACCTTGGCCTCGACCTGGAGATCGTCGGCCTGCGGCACGATCAGCATCAAGGTATCGCCGGCGGTGACGACGCCGCCGATCGTGTGCACCGTCGATTGCAGCACCATGCCGTCCTGCGGCGCGCGGATGTCGACGCGGCGGAGCTGGTCTTCGGCCGCGACCTTGCGCTCGATCAGCTCGCCGATCTTGTCGTTGGTCTCGCGCAGGTCCTTGGAGACCTCGCTGACCACGTCCTTGTCGATCTGGATGATCTGCAGCTCGGTCTCGGTGATCTTGCCCTTGGCCTGGGCGCGCGAGGCGATGTACTGCGCGCGCTCGCCGTTGAGGCGGGCCGAGTCGCGCTCGAGCTGGGTCAGGCGCGAGATCTGCACCAGGCGCTTGTCGTAGAGCTCGCGCACGCCGGTCAGCTCGTTCTGCACCAGCGCGATCTCCTGGTCCTTGGCCTTCTCCTGGGCGCTGAGACCGGCGATCTCCTCGTTGAGCTGCGTGATGCGCTCGCGCAGCTGCGCCTTCTGCCCGGTGCGGCCGTTGACGCGGACGTCGAACAGCTTGGTTTCAGCGGCGAGCAGCGCCTTGACGTCAGGATCGCCCGCCCGCTCGATCAGCGTTTGCGGGAATTCGATCCGGTCGAGACCGCGCTGCTCGGCCTGCAGTCGCGCCGCACGCGCCTGCGCGGCGTCGAGGTTCTTGGTGACGATGGCAAGGTTGGCCTTGGTGACGGTGTCGTCGAGGCGCACCACGATGTCGCCGGACTTGACCAGGTCGCCGTCGCGGGCGCGCACCTCGCCGACCACGCCGCCGGTCGGATGCTGCACCTTCTTGACGTTGGATTCGACCACGATCTGGCCCGGCGCGATCAGCGCGCCCGAGATCAGGACGGTCGAGGCCCAGCCACCGAGGCCGACGACCAGGACCACCACGATCACAAGGCCGAGCATCAGGTGAAACTTGATGGAGTCGCGTACGGTCTTCTTCGCGGCCGCCTTCGTGCCGCCGATGGCCATCGTGCTCATGGCTTCGTGCTCATGGTTTGGCCACTCCGCCTTCGCTGACGATCTTGATCGGGGCCGGCGGCGTCACGCGCGGCTGCAGCACCTGGGCGAGCACCTGCTCCTTGGGGCCGAAGGTCTGCATGCGGCCGTCGCGCAGCACCAGGATCTGGTCAACCGCCTCGACGCCGATCGGCCGGTGCGCCACCACGATGACGATGGCACCGCGCTCGCGCGCCGAGCGGACGGCGCGGGTCAGAGCCTCGTCGCCTTCGGTGTCGAGATTGGAATTGGGCTCGTCGAGCACGATCAGGAAGGGGTTGCCGTAGAGCGCGCGCGCCAGCGCCACGCGCTGGGCCTGGCCTGCGGAGAGCGCGGCGCCCTGCTCGCCGACTTGCGTGTTGTAGCCCTCGCGCATCTTGATGATCATCTCGTGCACGCCGGCCTCCTTGGCCGCGGCGATGATCGCGTCGGAGGTGGCCTCGGGATCGAACCGGCTGATGTTCTGCGCGATGGTGCCGCCGAACAATTCGACGTCCTGCGGCAGATAGCCGATGTGGCGGCCGAGCGCGTCGCTCGACCATTGATCGAGCGCCGCGCCGTCGAGCCGCACCTTGCCGCGCACCGGCTGCCAGACCCCGACCAGCGCGCGGATCAGCGACGACTTGCCGGAGCCGCTCGGGCCGATCACGCCGAGGCCGTTGCCGGCTGCGAGCGCGAACGTGACATCCTGCACCACGAGACGCTGATCGCCCGGCGGCACCATGGCGACGCCTTCGACCGACAGCCGGCTGGTCGGCGCCTGCAACTGGGTCGGCATCGCCTGCGCCGGCATCTGCTCCAACAGGCGCGTCAGACGCTGCCAGCTCTGGCGCGCCGCGACGAAGGATTTCCAGTGCGCAATCGCGAGATCGACCGGCGCGAGCGCGCGGGCGGACAGGATCGAGCCGGCGATGATGATGCCGGCGGTCGCCTCCTGGTGGATGACGAGATAGGCGCCGACCGCGAGCACGGCCGATTGCAGCATCATGCGCAGCACCTTTGCGACCGCGCCGAGACCGCCGGCGACGTCGCTCGCCCGCTGATTTCCCGCGAGGTATTTTTCGTTGGCCTCGCTCCAGCGCTGGTTCATTCGGCCGGCCATTCCCATCGACACCATTACTTCGGCGTTGCGGCGGCTGGCCTGGGCGAGATCGTTGCGCTGAGCGGCAAGGCCCATCGCCTCCTTCGCCGGCTGGCGGGACATGAACTCGGTCACCAGCGTCAACCCGACCAGGATGACGGCGCCGACCAGCGCGGTGACGCCGATCAGGACGTGGAAGGCGAAGCAGATGGCGAGATAGAGCGGCAGCCAGGGCAGATCGAAGAACGCGCTCGGGCCCATGCCGCCAAGGAAGGATCGGACATTGTCGAGATCGCGCAGCGGCTGCAGGCCCTCGTTGCGGCTGCCGACCAGCAGCGGCAGGCGCACGATGGTGTCGAAAACGCGTTTGTTGAGGGCCTCGTCCAGCGCGGTGCCGATCCGCCCCAGGATGCGGTTGCGGATCATGTCGAGCACGCCCTGCGCCATGTAGAGGAAGCTGGCGAGGATGATCAGGCCGACCAGGGTCGGGATGCTGCGGCTCGGCAGCACCCGGTCGTAGACCTCCAGCATGAAGATCGACCCGGTCAGATAGAGCAGGTTGATCATGCAGCTCATCAGGCCGACGCCGATGAAGGCCGTGCGACAAGCGCGCAAGGCGTCACCGAGCTCCGAACGGCGGACGCCAGGGATCGCTGCCATCAGTCTGATCTCTTTCGGCTAAAGGGCAAGGCCCTGATTTCAAAGGCGATTCAAGGAGTACTCGCCTCGGATTAACATCTGTTTTCCGGCCGTCCGATGCGGTCGAATTTAATCCGAGGCCTGATGGGCCACATCTACCCCCGACAGCCCTCCGCGCAAGTCCGGAATTTCACAGGCTTGCGGCTTTTTCTTGCAGGCTTTCAGCCGCTTCCGGGTGCCGCTCAAGTTCCTCTCAGCCGAAGGCAGGGCTAGAGCCGGCCCCCGCCGCGCACCAGCCGCACCACCAACAGCAGGATGACCGCGCCGATCGCGGAATAGACGATCTCGGAGATCAAGCCGGTGCCGAGGCGGATTCCAAGCTTTGGAAACAAGAGGCTCGCCACCAGCGCACCGCAGATGCCGATCACGATGTCGCCGATAATGCCGAACCCGGCGCCCCGAACGATCTTGCCGGCGAGCCAGCCGGCAACGAGGCCGACGAACAGGATGACGAGCAGGCCTTCGTTGGAAATGTACATCAGTGAGGTCCCTCTCCGTGAACGGGAGCCATGGAACGGGAACCGGCATGAATGGGGTGTGAATGCTGGGAAGGCTCGCGCGGCCCGGCTCAACTCATCCGAAACTATGACACTACGGTGACCGGCTCCGCCAGGACGCATCTGGCCGCCCGACCCGGCCCGACCTCGACATTCGCCGGCAATTGCTCCAGGCAGCGCGGCTCGGCGAGCTTGCAGCGCGGGGCGAAGGAACAATTGTGCGGCTTCTCGGCCAGCGACGGCGGCGTTCCGGGGATGGTCTCCAGTCGCTGGCCCCGCTTGGCGCCGTGGATGGTGGAGGCGAGCAGGCCCTTGGCATAGGGATGCACGGGCGAACGGACGATGTCGCGCAAGGTCCCCTGCTCCACGATCTGGCCGGCATACATCACCGCGACGCGGTCGCAGATCTCGATGGCGACGCCGATGTCGTGGGTGACGAAGATGACGGACATGCCGAACTCGCGCTGGAGCTCGCGCAGCAAGAGCAGGATCTGGATCTGCACGGTGGCATCGAGCGCGGTGGTCGGCTCGTCCGCAAGAAGGATTTTGGGACGACAGGCCAGCGCCAGCGCAATCATGGCGCGCTGGCGCATGCCGCCGGACATTTCGTGCGGATAGGCATCGAGCCGGCGCTTGGCCGAGGGAATGCGCACGACATCGAGCATTTCGAGCGCGCGTGCGCGCCCTTCCGCAAAGCTCTTACCCTCGTGGCGCACCACGCTTTCGGCGATCTGCGCGCCGATCGTGTAGACCGGATCGAGCGCCAGCGCGGGCTCCTGAAAGATCATCGAGACGGTCTGGCCGCGGAACGACGACAGCTCCTCGTCGTTCATGGCGAGCACGTCGCGGCCCAGCACGTTGACCGCGCCTGAAATCTGCGTGCGCTTCTTCGGCAACAGGCGCATCAGCGCACGCAAGGTCACGCTCTTGCCCGAACCGGACTCGCCGAGCAGGCCCAGCACCTCGCTGTTGCCGAGCGAGAGGCTGAGATCGTTCACGGCATAGACCGTGCGCTCGCCGGTGAAGCGGATGTTGAGGCCTGAGATCTCGACGAGGTTTGTCATGAAGGCAGCTTCGGCAATCGGTCGTGATAGTCGGTGACGCGCTGGAACGCGGCGCCGATGGTCAGCAGAGTCGCTTCATCGAAGGAGCGGCCGATCAGCTGCATGCCGACCGGCAGGCCGGTCTTGGTGAAGCCCGAAGGAATGGTCAGTGACGGCAGGCCCAGGAAATTCACCGGGCGGGTGAACAGCGTCAGCCGCTGCAACAGCGCCGGCGCGTTCGGGCCGCCGCCGACGTCGCTCTCCTCGATCGTCGGCGCCGGCACCGGGGACGCCGGCGCGACCACCGCATCGACGCCTGCCGTCGCGGCATTGTGGGCCGCGAGCGCCGGCCCGCGCCAACGCATCGCCTCGAGATACGTGATGGCGGGAACGGCCAGGCCGTTCTGGAGGCGCATCAATGTCTGCGCGCCGTAATCCTGCGAACGCTCGATCAACCAGCGCTTGTGGAAGGCGGCGGCTTCAGCGGCCAGCACGAGCTGGCTCGCCGCCTGCAATTGCCGCTGGTCCGGCAGCTCGACCTTGACGATGTCGGCGCCCTCGCGCTTGAGCACCGCAATGGTCTCGTCGAGCACGCGCGCGACCTCGCTGTCGAGATCGTCGACATAGTCGGTCGCGGGCACGCCGATCTTGAGGCCGTTCAGGGATGCCTTGGTCGCGGCGACGTAGTCCGAGAGAGGCTCGCGGCTCGCGGTCGGATCCTCCGGATCCGGGCCGGCCGTCAACGCCAGCAGCAGCGCGCAATCCTCCGCGGTGCGGGCGAGCGGGCCGACCGTGTCGAGCGATTGCGACAGCGGCATGGCGCCGGCGCGGCTCACGCGGCTCCAGGTGGTCTTGAGCCCCGTGACACCACAGAAATGCGCGGGCATGCGGATCGAGCCGCCGGTGTCGGAGCCGAGCGCGGCATAGGTCAGGCGCGCGGCGACCGCCGAGCCGGAGCCCGAGGACGAGCCGCCGGTGATGTGCGCCACGTTCCATGGATTGCGCACCGGACCATAATGGCTGTTGTGCCCGGTCGCGCCATAGGCGAACTCGGCGAGATGCAGCGTGCCGAGCCGGATTTGGCCGGCGTCCTTCAGCCGCTGCAAGGCCGTGGACGTGACGGTCGGCACGAAATCGCGGCGGATCAGCGAGCCGCAGGTCGCGACGTGACCGGCATCGTAATACATGTCCTTGTGCGCGAGCGGCACGCCATGCAGAGGACCACGGACATTGCCCTTGGCGAGCTCGGAATCGGCGGCATCCGCCGCTTTCAATGCAGTCTCGGCCTCGATCGACATGAAGGCGTTGAGATGCGGTTGCCACTGCGCGATGCGCTGCAGCAGCGCGCGCGTCGCCTCGTGCGAGGACACCTGCTTCATCGCGATCGCGCGCGCGATCTCGGTGAGCGTCATCAAGGCAGGCTCACGGCTCATTTCGACACCTTCTGCGTCTGCGCGAGCACATAGGTGGCGGGCTCCAAATCGAACGGCAGCGTGCCGGCGATGGCGACGAAGCCTTCGAAGGCGGGGCCGATGGCATTGGAGATGCGGGTTGCGATCTCGTCGTCCACAGGCACGCCGGCGATATGCGCGATCGGCTTGATCTCTTTGGGTGTCGGTCTCGTCATGCGGTTTCTCCCCTGGGGGCGCGGCTGTGTCCTGAACCCGGTATCGCCATGTAGCACGCGGCCTCGTGGCCCATATTATCCAGCGCTGTGAGCTTTGGTGTCGCATTTGCGCAGAGCGGCTCCGCAAACGGGCAACGGGTGTGGAAGCGGCAGCCCGAGGGCGGATCGATCGGATTGGGCGGATCGCCCGTGATTGGCGGCGTCTCGGTACGCCTATCAGGATCGGAGGACGGCATCGCGGCGAGCAGCGCGCGCGTGTAGGGATGCGCCGGACTGTCCCAGACCTGGTCGACCGGACCGAGCTCGACGACCTCGCCGAGATACATCACCAGCACGCGGTCCGAGATGTAACGGACCACGTTGAGGTCGTGGCTGATGAAGAGATAAGTGAGGCCGAATTCGCGCTTGAGATCGGCGAGCAGATTGAGCACCTGCGCCTCGACCGATTTGTCGAGCGCGGAGACGGCTTCGTCCAGGATCACCAGCCGCGGCGACAGCGCCAGCGCCCGCGCGATGTTGACGCGCTGGCGCTGGCCGCCGGAGATCTCGTGCGGATAGCGGCTCGCGAAGTTTTCCGGGCGCAGGCCGACCTTGCCGAGCAGCTCGCGCGCAAGGTTGCGCGCCGCCCCATCGGCCATGCCGTGGACCTTCGGTCCGAAGGCGATGGATTCCTCGATTGTCAGGCGCGGATTGAGCGAGGCGTAGGAATCCTGGAACACCATCTGCATGCCGCGGCGCAGCTCGCGCAAGCTCAGCGACTGGCCGACGGTCATGCCGTCATAGATGATGTCGCCGTCATCGCGCGGTATCAGGTGCATCAACAGGCGCGCGGTGGTGGACTTGCCGCAGCCGGACTCGCCGACGATGCCGACCGTCTCGCCCTTGGCGACGGAGAAGGAGACGTTATCGACGGCACGCACGGTGCGTTTTGCGGCGAACAGGCCGCCGCGCACCGGAAAATGCTTGGTCAGGCCGTTGACCTGAAGCAGCGGCTGCGCGAGCCCGCCGCGGTCCTCGACGGGCTCCAGCATGGCGACGGAAGTGTTGGTCTCGCTCATGGCCGCGCTCTCCCACCTCTCCCCATCGGGGAGAGGTCGGCGCGCAGCGCCGGGTGAGGGGGCGCGGCAGACTCGGTGGAGCGTAACCCCTCACCCGGATCGCATCTGACGATGCGACATAGCCGAAGCTTCGCTTCGGCGTTAAGAACGGCCGCCAAAGGCGGCCTATGCCTCTCCCTACGGGAGAGGTGTACGGAGGACGCCGCGACAGTGTGCTTCCGCATCATCATCTCTAGTTCCTGATGTCCATGGCGCTGCGCAGGCCGTCCGAAAGCAGGTTGAAGCAGATCGAGACCGCGAAGATCATCGCGCCCGGCAAGGCCGCGACCCAGGGATTGACGTAGATCGCGGTGCGCAGCGTGTTCAGCATCAGGCCCCATTCCGGCTCCGGCGGTTTTGTGCCAAGGCCGAGGAAGGAGAGGCCGGCCGCCAGGATCATCGAGACCGAGATCAGGCTGGTGGCATAGACGAAGATCGCGCCCAGCACGTTGCCGAGGATATGCACGCGCATGATGGTGAAGGCGCCCGCGCCGGACGCACGCGCGGCCTCGACGAAGTCCATGTTGCGCACGCCTGTCGTGACGCTCTCGGCGACGCGGGTGATCTGCGGCACGAACACGATGGT
Organism: Bradyrhizobium sp. CB1015; assembly: GCF_025200925.1. Classification (GTDB taxonomy): domain Bacteria; phylum Pseudomonadota; class Alphaproteobacteria; order Rhizobiales; family Xanthobacteraceae; genus Bradyrhizobium. The sequence goes on from NZ_CP104174.1 coordinate 7,922,007, forward strand.
GAGCGCCACGATGGAGTTGAGGATGCCGGCGCCGAGCGCGCCGGAGATCGCGATCGCCAGCAGCACCGACGGGAAGGCGTAGAACACGTCCACCGTGCGCATGATCGCGGTGTTGAGCTTGCCGCCGACATAGCCGGCAATGATGCCGAGCGAGGTGCCGAGGCAGAAGGCCAGGATCACCGGCAGGATGCCGATCACCAGCGATAGCCGGCCGCCATAGATCAGCCGCGCCAGCATGTCGCGGCCGAGCTCGTCGGTGCCGAGCGGATAACCCGTGGTGCCGATGTGACGGAGGCGGCGGATCATCGAGCCCTTGTAGGGGTCTTCGAGGCCGAGCCACGGCGCGAGGATCGCGGAGAGGAAGATCAGCAACAGCACCAGCGCGCAGGCCATGCTGACCTTGTCGCGCATGATGCGGCGGCCGACGGTCGCCCAATAACCGCGCGCCTTGGTGGCGGGCGCAGCCTGCAGCGCGGCATCGGTGGTGGCGGACAACGGAAGCTCGCTCATCGGCTAGCCCCGCTTGATGCGCGGGTCGATCGCGGCTTGGGCGATGTCGACCAGGAGATTGAGGAACACGAAGAACAGCGCCAGGATCAGGATCGTGCCCTGCAGCAGCGGCAGGTCGCGCTGGAAGATCGCCGAGTTGAGCAGGAAGCCCGAGCCCGGCCAGGAGAACACGGTCTCGATCAGGATCGAGCCGCCGAGCATGTAGCCAAGCTGAAGCCCCATCACCGCGAGCGCGGTGGGCGCGGCGTTCTTAATGACGTGACGGAACACGCCGCGCTCGCGCAGGCCTTTTGCGCGCAAGGCCTCGACGAAATCCTGCGAGAGAATGTCGCCGGTGAGCGCGCGTACCGTGCGGGTGACGATGCCCATCGGGATCACCGACGTCGTGATCGCCGGCAGCACGAGATATTTGAGGTGCGCCCAGTCCCAGGCCCAGGAATTGGAGCCGCTGGGGCCGGCGCCGACCGCAGGCAGCCAGTTCAGCTGGACCGAGAAGATGATCACGAGCAGCATGCCGAGCCAGTAATGCGGCACCGAGACGCCGGCGATGGCAAAGGACGTCGCGACCTTGTCGATCCAGGTCTCGCGGAAATAGCCGGCGATCAGGCCGAGCAAGATGCCCATGGTGAAGCCGATGATGGCGGCGGCAATCGCGAGCGTGACGGTGTTGCCGACCGCGCGCATGACCTCGGCCAGCACCGGACGCCCGGTGGCGATGGAATTGCCGAGATCGCCATGAAGGGCACGCAGCAGCCACAGGCCAAATTGAACCGGCAACGGACGGTCGAAGCCATAGGCGGCGCGCAGCTGCGCCGCGAGCTCCTGCGACGCATCGGCCGGCAGCACGGCGACTAGCGGATCGCCCGGCGTGATGTGCACGAGCAGGAAGCACACCAGCGCCACGCTGATGACGATCGGGACGACGTAGACAATGCGTCTGGCGGTATAGGCGAGCACGTTGTTTCTTTTTCTTCCCTTCTCCCCTTGTGGGAGAAGGTGGCGCGAAGCGCCGGATGAGGGGTTCTATCCGCGGATACAGTCTTGCCGAACGCGAGAGGGGAATCCGCGGAGAGAGACCCCTCACCCGCCTCGCCGCTGTTGCGGCGAGCCACCCTCTCCCACATGGGGAGAGGGTGCACCGAGTTTGCGGCGCGAATTACTGCGCGATCGACACCGGCGAGAAGTCGATGAACCAGCTCTTCGGCTGCACGACACCGGTCACCTTCGGGCTCATCGCGCGCGGGCCGACGTCGTGGGCGACGTAGAGGAAGGCGGCGTCATCGACCGAGGCTGCGTGCAATTCGGCAAGTGCGGCATCGCGCGCGGCGGGATCGAAGGTCTGGCGCGCCTTCTTCACCAGCTCGTCGAACTTGGGGTTGTTGATGAAGCCCCAATTGTTCGAGACCGGTGGCGCCATGCCCGATTGCAGGAAGCGCACCAGCGCGAAGAACGGGTCCATCGCCGCATAGGTGACGTTGGTCGCGTGGGAGCCGTTGGCGCTGGGATCCTTGGCGCCGCGGCGCCAGTTGGTGAACAGCGTATTCCACTCGATGACGTCGAGCTTTACGTCGAAATAGCATTCGGCCAGCGCCTGCTGGAGATACTCGTTCATCGGCAAGGGCTGCATCTGGCCCGAGCCGGACGCCGACGTCTGCGTCTTCACGGTCAGCTTCTTGTTGGGACCGTAGCCTGCCTCCTGCATCAACTTTTGCGCAGCCGCCTTGTCGTACTTGATCTGGAAGGTGGGATTGCCGCGCCAGGGATGGCCGGGCTCGAAGGTGCCGGTCGCCGGCACCATCAGCCCCGCAAGCAGGCCATCCTTGAGGCCTTCGCGGTCGACGCAGAGGTTCGCCGCCTTGCGCACCCGGATGTCGTTCCAGGGCGAGCCCTCGACGCGGGAGAATTGCCACGGCCAGACGTGCGGCTGCTCATTGGCGTAGAGCTTGAAGCCGCGCTGCTTGAGCTCGGGCAGCGCGTCCGGCGCCGGCGCCTCGACCCAATCGACCTGGCCCGAGAGCAGCGCTGCGGTGCGCGCATTGGCTTCCGGCATCGGCAGCAGCACCATCTTGTCGACCTTGGGCACGCGATCCTTGTTCCAGTAGCTCGCGTTCTTGACGAACTCGAGCCGCTCGCGCGGGGTGAAGCTCGCCATCTTCCACGGGCCGGTGCCCGAGGCGTCCTTGGCGAATGCGGTCCAGGCGGCTTGCGACTTCGCCTTGCCGTCCGCGCCTTCGGCCTTGTCGTAGAAGGCCTGCCACTTCGCCGGGCTCGCCATGAACAAATTGGTGAGGTTGATCGGCAGGAAGCTGTCGGGCTCCTTGGTGGTGAGCTCGACGGTCATGTCGTCGATCTTCTTCGCAGAGGCCAGCGTCGGCATGCGCGAGGCGGTGACGCCGACCTGGCTGGCGTCGAATTGCGGCGCGTCCTGCTTCAGCACCTTCTCGACGTTCCACACCACGGCGTCGGCGTTGAAGGGCGAGCCGTCATGGAAAGTCACGCCAGGGCGCAGCTTGAAGGTCCATTTGGTCTTGTCGGCATCATCGACCTTCCACTCAGTGGCAAGGCCGGGGATCACCACGCTGGGCTTGTCGGCAGAGGACAGGTCCCAGCTGGTCAGCGCGTCATACATGGTAAGGCCGGTGAAGCGGTTGCCCTCAAACCCCTGATCGGGCTGGCCGAGCGTGCGCGGAATATCGGCAGCAGTCATGCCGATGCGCAGCACAGTTTCCGCAGCGACCACGCGCGGCCATGCAGCCGCGCTGCCAAGCGCCAAGAGCGCGATCAGCGCCGCCCGTGTCTTCTTGTTCTTGATAAGCATCGCCTCGATCCTTCTTTGGCTTTCGATGATTAATTTTGATGCAATCGTATGCAATGGCTATGCCAAGGAGAAACTTATTCTGCAAATTACCCATGCGACGACAAGTCCTTGTGATCACGCACGGACGAAGGCTGCGCGCTGCCTATTCTGGCATCAAGATTGCAGGTTTGGCCCCGAAATCTCCTGGGAGCTTGGGCCATGCGTATTCGTCTATCGACCTGTCTCGCCGTGCTTGCGCTGACGGTGTCCGCAATCTCGGCGCGCGCCGAAACCGTTGTGCGCTACGGCATCTCGATGGCGGATATTCCGCTCACAACCGGCCAGCCCGATCGCGGCGCCGGCGCCTATCAGTTCACGGCCTATACCATCTACGATCCGCTGGTGGCCTGGGAGATGGACGTCGCCGATCGCCCCGGCAAGCTGGTGCCGGGCCTCGCCACCGAATGGAAGGTGGACGATGCCGACAAGACGAAGTGGCGCTTCACGCTGCGCAAGGGCGTGAAGTTTCACGACGGCAGCGAGTTCAACGCCGATGCGGTGATCTGGAATCTCGACAAGGTGCTCAACGACAAGGCGCCGCAATTCGACAAGCGGCAGAGCGCGCAGGTGAAGACCCGCCTTCCCTCCGTCGCCAGCTACGCCAAGATCGACGACTTCACGGTGGAGATCACCACCAAGACGGTCGATTCCTTCTTCCCCTATCAGATGTTGTGGTTCCTGGTCTCGAGCCCGGCGCAGTACGAAAAGCTCGGCAAGGATTGGGACAAGTTCGCCAGCCAGCCCTCCGGCACCGGCCCGTTCAAGTTGACCAAGCTGGTGCCGCGCGAGCTCGCCGAGCTCACCAAGAATCCGGACTACTGGAACAAGAAGCGCATTCCGAAGGCCGACAAGATCGTGCTGGTGCCGATGCCGGAAGCGCTGACGCGCACCAACGCGCTGCTTGCCGGACAGGTGGACCTGATCGAGACGCCGGCACCGGATGCCGTGCCGCAGCTGAAGGCGGCCGGCATGAAGCTGGTCGACAACGTCACGCCGCATGTCTGGAATTATCACCTCAGCGTGCTGCCGGGCTCGCCCTGGACCGACATCCGCCTGCGCAAGGCGCTGAACCTTGCGATCAACCGCGACGAAGTCGTCGGCCTGATGAACGGCCTCGCCAAGCCTGCCAAGGGCCAGGTCGACCCGTCGAGCCCGTGGTTCGGCAAGCCGAGCTTCGAGCTGAAATACGATCTCGCCGCCGCCAAGAAGCTGGTGGAGGAAGCGGGCTATTCGAAAGCAAAGCCGCTGAAGACCACCTTCATCATCGCGCAAGGCGGCACCGGACAGATGCTGTCGCTGCCGATGAACGAATTCCTGCAGCAGAGCTTCAAGGAGATCGGCATCGACATCGACTTCAAGGTGGTCGAGCTGGAGACGCTCTATACGCATTGGCGCAAGGGCGCCGCCGACGAGATGAACGCCGGCATCACTTCCAACAACATCGCCTATGTCACCTCGGATCCGCTCTACGCCATCGTCCGCTTCTTCCATTCCGGCCAGATCGCGCCGGTTGGCGTCAATTGGGGCGGCTACAAGAACCCGAAGGTCGACGCGCTGATCGACGAGGCCAAGCAGACTTTCGACAGCACCAAGCAGGATCAATTGCTGGCGCAGGCGCACGCGCTGATCGTGGACGATGCCACGCTGGTGTGGGTCGTCCACGACACCAACCCGCACGCGCTGTCACCGAAGATCAAGCAGTTCGTGCAGGCGCAGCACTGGTTCCAGGACCTGACGACGATCGGGATGGAGTGAGGAGCAGGCAAGGGTGGGCACGGCGCTTGGCGCCTTTGCCCACCCGGGATACAAGCGCGACGCGCGATCACCGCCCCTTGGTCGGGATCTTGTTGTACGGCACGTCCTTGTCGACCCGGATGTCGCCGGGCAGGCCCAACACGCGCTCGGCGATGATGTTGCGCAGGATCTCGTCGGTGCCGCCGGCGATGCGCATCGAAGGCGAGGACAGCAGCATCTGCTGGAATTGGCCCTGCGCCGTTTCCTCGTCGTTGCCGGTGAGAACACCGGAAGCGCCCTGCAGGTCCATGGCGTAGGTCGCGATGTCCTGCAGCATCATGCCCGAGACCAGCTTGCCGATCGAATTCTCCGGGCCCGGCCGCTCGCCCTTCGACAAGGCCGAGATCGTGCGGTAGCTGGTGTATTTCAGCCCGTTCGACTTGGCCGCCCAGCTCGCGAGCTTCGAGCGCACGGCGGGATCGTCGATGGCCAGGCCATCCTCCAGCATCAGGGTCGAGCAGAGCTCGAACATCTCAGGCACCCCGGTCGCGAGCCGCGCGCCGATCGACATGCGCTCGTTCATCAGCGTGGTCAGCGAAACGTTCCAGCCGTCGCCGACGGCGCCCAGCCGCTGGCTGTCGGGAATCACGACATCGGTGAAATAGACCTCGTTGAACTCCTGCATGCCGTTGGCCTGCCTGATCGGCCGTACCTCGACGCCGGGGCTCTTCATGTCCAGGAAGAACATGGTGAGGCCCTTGTGCTTGGGCACGTTCGGATCGGTGCGCGCGATCAAAAGGCCATAGTCGGAATAGTGCGCGCCCGAGGTCCAGATCTTCTGGCCGTTGACGACCCAATTGTCGCCCTTCTTCTCGGCGCGGGTGCGAAGCCCTGCGACGTCCGAGCCGGCAGACGGCTCGGAGAACAGCTGGCACCAGATCTCCTCGCCCGATGCGAGCTTCGGCAAGTAACGGCGCTTGGCCTCCTCGCTGCCGAACGCCATCACGGTGGGGCCGCACATGCCTTCGCCGATCTGGAACGGCTGCGTCAGCTTGCCGTAGACGCCCTCCTCCTGCTGCCAGATCACCTTCTCGATCGGCGTCGCGCCGCGGCCGCCATATTCCCTAGGCCAGTGCAGGCAAGCCCAATTGCCCTCGAACTTCTTCTTCTGCCAGGCCTTGCCGACATCGACGATGTCGTGATTGGCAAGGCGGATGCGGCCGAGCGAGGATTTCGACAGCTCAGCATGCAGCTCCTTCGGCGCATTGGCCTCGATCCATTTGCGCGCGGTCTCGCGGAACGCGGCTTCCTGCGGGGTGTCGTCGAAGTTCATGGCGCTTCCCTTTTTGTCATTCCGGGGCGCGCAACGCGCGAACCCGGAATCTCGAACCACAATCTCTGGATTCTCAGGTGCGCAATTGCGCACCATAGTTCGTCGCTGCGCGGCGCCCCGGAATGACGGCTAGCCTCTTCCCTTCGTCGGGATCTTGTTGAACGGCACGTCCTTGTCGACACGGATGTCGCCGGGCAGGCCCAGCACCCGCTCGGCGATGATGTTGCGCATGATCTCGTCGGTGCCGCCCTCGACGCGGGTGCCCGGCGCACGCAGCAGCATGGCCTGGAAACGGCCCGCCAGCTCGCCATCCTCGCCGCTGACGACGCCGGCCGCGCCCTGCAGATCGAGTGCGTAGGTAGCAACGTCCTGGATCATGGAGCCCGCGACCAGCTTGCCGATGGAATTCTCCGGCCCCGGCCGTTCGCCCCTCGACAGTGCCGAGATCGCGCGCATGCTGGTGTATTTCAGGCCACTCGCCTTCACCGCCCAGTTCGCCAGCTTTGAGCGTACCGCGCGATCCTCGATTGCCGGGCCGTCGTCGAGCATCAGGCTGGAGCAATACTCGAGCAGTTCAGGGAAACCGGTCGAGACGGCCGCGCCGATCGCGCTGCGCTCGTTCATCAGCGTGGTCAGCGAGACGTTCCAGCCGTCACCGACCTCGCCGAGGCGCTGATGGTCGGGGATGCGGACGTTGGTGAAATAGACCTCGTTGAAGTCGGAGGCGCCGCTCGCCTGCTTGATCGGCCGCACCTCGACGCCGGGGCTCTTCATATCCAGGAAGAACATGGTGAGGCCCTTGTGCTTGGGCACGGTCGGATCGGTGCGCGTGAGCAAAATGCCGTAGTCGGAATAATGTGCGCCCGAGGTCCAGATCTTCTGGCCGTTGATCACCCATTCGTCGCCGTCCTTCTCCGCGCGCGTGCGCAAGCCTGCGACGTCCGAGCCGCCGGCGGGCTCGGAGAACAGCTGGCACCAGACCTTCTCGCCGGAGGCGAGCGGCGGCAGATAGGTGCGCTTATGCTCCTCGCGCGCGAACGCCATCATGGTCGGCCCGCACATGCCATGGCCGATGATGAACATGCGGGACAGCTGGCCGAACGGCCCCTCCTCCTGCTGCCAGATCACGCGCTCGATCGGCGAGGCGCCGCGGCCGCCATATTCCTTCGGCCAGTGCAGGCAGGCCCAGCCGGCGTCGGCCTTTTTCTTCTGCCAGGCCTTCGCCACTTCGAGAATGTTGGCGTTCTTGAGCACGGTGCGGCCGAGCGAGGATTTGCGCAGCTCCTCCTCGTATTGCTTGGGCGCGTTCGCGCTGATCCAGGCGCGGGCCGTGGCGCGGAACTCGGCTTCCTGCGGGGTGTCGTCGAAGTTCATGGTCTCTCATCCCTCGCCGGCGTCGTAGGATGGGTAGAGCGAAGCGAAACCCATCTCCTAGACCACCTGCGTCATGATGGGTTTCGCTTCGCTCTACCCATCCTACAAATCACCAATCGCTACGCCGCGTTCTTCTTCCGCATCCGGTCGATCAGCTGATCCTCCCAATAAGTGAGGCTGCCGAGGCCCAGCGCCATCGCGTTGGCGCGGCGGTAGTACATGTGGCAATCGAACTCCCAGGTGAAACCCATGCCGCCGTGAACCTGGATGTTGTTCTTGGCGCAGTGCTGGAACGCCTGCGTCGCGCTGATGCGCGCGGCGGCGGCGGCTTCCGGCAGCTCGGCCGCATTGGTCGAGAGCGCCCAGGCGCCGTAATAGCTGTTGGAGCGCGCCAGCGTCGCCGACACGTACATGTCCGCGAGCATGTGCTTGACGGCCTGGAACGAGCCGATCTGGCGACCGAAGGCGATGCGGTCGAGCGCGTAGTCGCGCCCCATCTCCAAGGCGCGGTCGGCGCCGCCGACCTGCTCGAACGCGCACAGCACCGCGGCGCGGTCGAGCACCTGGGTGAGGATGCTCCAGCCTTCGCCGGCAGCTCCCAGCGGCTCGGCTTTGGCGTTCTTGAAGGTGATCTCGGCCTGCCCGCGGGTCGGATCGAGATTGGTGAGGCTCTTCACGTCGACGCCGCCGGCTTTGAGATCGACCAGGAACAGCGAGATGTCGCTGTCGCGCGCGCTTGATCCCGTGCGGGCAGCAACCACCGCGAAATCGGCGATCGCACCATCGGCGACCGGCTTCTTGACGCCATTGAGCACCCCGTTCGCAACCGTCAACTTGACGTTCTTCGGCGACGGGTTGCCCTTGCCCTCGAACAGCGCCAGCGTGCCGATGGCCTCTCCGGAAGCAATCGCCGGCAGCCATTTCTTCTTCTGCGCGTCGCTGCCCGCGATCAGCAGCGCTTCGGCGGCGAGGTACACGGTCGAGGAGAACGGCACCGGCGCGTTGGCCCGGCCCATCTCTTCCGCAATCACGCAAAGCTCGAGATGGCCGGCACCCGCGCCGCCGAACTCCTCCGGGATCGCGACGCCGAGGAAGCCCATCTCGGCGAGGCCTTTCCACAGCTCCTTGTCGTAAGGTGCCTTGCCGTCGAGCACGATTCGCACCGCCTTGGGCGAGCATTTCTCAGTGAGGAACTTGCGCGCCTGGTCCCGGAGCTGCTTTTGATCGTCGGAGAAATCGAAGTTCATGGCGGGCTTACCTTTTTCTTGCGGTCATTCCGGGGCGCGACGCAGTCGCGAACTATGATGTGCAGTTGCACATCTGAGAATCTAGAGGTCACTTACTCATCTCGAGATTCCGGGTTCGCCGCTACGCGCCGCCCCGGAATGACGAACTCATTTCAGCACGATCACATCTTCATCCGGCTTGTCCGCATAGAGCCGCTCGACCAGCGCGGCGCGGCGTTCCAGGCCGGCGCGCTGGTTGATGTAGCCCTTGTCGGTGAGCTCGTTGCCGTCGATCGAAGGCGGTTCGACCATCAGCATCGCGCGCGCGATGACCCGGCTGCTGGCGCCCTCGCATTCACGGTTGTGGGCTTCCAGCCCGCGCCTGACGCAGGCGATCACCTCGGGATGCTTCACCGCATCGGCAAAGCTCAGATCGGGGTTGCCGACGAGCTGGCGGCAGGCGTGCAGGTTCGGCCAGGCCAAGAGGCCAATGAAGGGACGATCCTGCCCGGCGACCAGCGCGTCGTGCACGACTGGCGTTGCGGCCGCGATCGCATCGGTCCGCAGCGAGCCGACATGCACGAAGGTGCCGGTGGTGAGCTTGAAGTCTTCGACCACGCGGCCGGCAAAGATGATGCCTTGCACCGGATCGGAATCGTCGACGAAGATGCCGGCATCGCCGATGCAATAGAATCCTTCCTCGTCGAACATCTTTTTCGTCAATTCAGGCTGGCCGAAATAGCCGGGCGTGACGTTGACACCGCGCAGGCGCAATTCGTATTTCGAGCCGCAGGGCACCATCTTCAGCTCGACGCCCGGGAACGGCAGACCGATCAGGCCGACGCGCTCGGTGTCCCAATAGGTGCCGGTCGAAGTCGGGGCGGTCTCGGTCGAGCCCCAGCCGGTGTAGAACACGATGCGCTCGCCGGTGGTCTTCACCGCCAGCGCCTGCATGCGCTCGTAGAGATCGTCGGGCAGGCGCGCGCCGCCATAGGCCATGATCGAGAGATTCTTGAAGAACGAGCGGCAGAGCGTATCGTCCTTCTCCATGGCGGCGGCGAGCGCGGCATAGCCGGCGGGCACGTTGGCATAATAGGTCGGCGAGATCTCGCGCAGATTGCGCAGCGTCTCCTCGAATTGGCCCGGCATCGGCCTTCCGTCGTCGATATAGAGCGTGCCGCCGTCGACCAGGATCGGGTGAAACGCCGCATTGCCGCCCATGGTGTGGTTCCAGGGCATCCAGTCCAGCATGGTCGAGATCGGCCCGTTTGGATCGCGCGGCCGCACCTGCATCATCATCGCCGCATTGGCGCACATCATCTCCTGCGTGTTGATGACGGCCTTGGGCATGCCGGTCGAGCCCGACGTGAACAGCAGCTTGCCAACGGTCTGCGGCGTGATCTTCGCGATCGAGCCCTCGACATCGGCCGTGACAGGCGTTGCCGCGAGCTCGGCGAAGCTGACGCTCTTGATGCCCTCGCAGGGCCGCGCGACGTGAACGACGGTGACGCCGCGGAGGTCGAGCGCCTTCAGCGCCTTCTCGAAGGTCGGGCCGTCCTGCACCATCAGGACGGCCGGCTTGATCAGGTCGAACAAATATTTCAGCTTGACGTGGTCGTGGCTCATCAACGAGTAGGCCGGCGATACCGGCGCTGCCGGGACGCGCGCCTGCATTGCTGCCTGCGTCATCAGCGCATGCTCGATCGAATTGCCGGAGAGGATCGTGACCGGCCGGCCGTCGAGCTCGAGATTGAGCAAGCCCTGCGTCAGCGCGTCCACGATGCGCTTGGCTTCACCATAGGATACCTTGCGCCATTCGCGATTCGGTCCGCCGCGCTGCGCCAGCCAGATGCGCTCGGGCGCTTCCTTCGCCCATTTCGCCAGCGAGGCCGGGATGTGCTTCTCATAAGGCTGCAGCGGAATGCGCGACTTCAACACCACCGTGCCGTTGCCACGACGCTCGACCTCGATGTCGCGCTCGAGCCACTGGACCCTGCGAAAGGCGGGCTTCGTCATCATCACCGCCGCGCTTCCACTCATTTTGCGTCTCCCGGAATTACTGTCCTTTGCGGATCTTCATCGTTCAGCGCCTGATATAGACAGGCTTTCGCTTCTCAAGGAAGGCCCTGATGCCTTCCGAAAACTCTCGCACAAAAATTCTTGCCGGCACCCTTGAGCACGACGACGCGCGTGTCGCGATTGCGTTGCAGGCCCTGGAAATAGTCGTTGAGCGCATCGATCAGCGCAGGATCGAGCGCGTTGAGGTGCTCGGGCCGATTGAGCGTCACCCGGTCGACGCCGTCGTTGTGCTCGATCAGCAGCGGTTGGGACATGGGGCCTCGTGCATCGGTCGTGAGCCGGACTGCGACCCTCCCCTGGAAGGGAAGGGTTAGAAGAGCGCCGCTTACCGCGGTGCCATCCTAATCGCACCGTCGAGGCGGATGGTCTCGCCGTTCAGCATCGGGTTCTCGACGATGTGCACCGCCAGCATGCCGTATTCAGCGGCGTCGCCGAGACGCGAGGGATGCGGCACCTGGGCGCCGAGGCTCTTACGGGCTTCTTCGTTCAAGCCCATCAGCAGCGGGGTGAAGAACAGGCCGGGCGCGATGGTGTTGACGCGGATCTTCTGGCTGGCGAGATCGCGCGCGGCCGGCAGCGTGAGGCCGACGACGCCGCCCTTTGACGCCGAATAGGCGATCTGGCCGATCTGGCCTTCGTAAGCGGCAACCGACGCCGTGTTGATGATGACGCCGCGCTCTTCGCCGATGGGCTCCGCAGTGACCAGGCGCTCGGCGAACAGACGCAGGCAGTTGAAGGTGCCGATCAGGTTGACGTTGATGATGCGCGCGAACTTTTCCAGCGGATAGACGCCGTCGCGGCCGACGATGCGCTGCGAGCCGCCGATGCCGGCGCAGTTCATCAGCACGCGGGCGACGCCGTGTGCGGCTTCCGCTTTGGCAATCGCAGCCTTGATCTGCTCCTCGCTGGTGACGTCGGCGTGCAGCGCGACGCCCTTCACCTCAGCGGCCACCTTCTCGGCGTTTTCCTTGCTCTGATCGATCACGCCGATCTTGGCGCCCTTGGCCGCCATGGCGCGGGCGGTCGCGGCACCAAGGCCCGAACCACCGCCGGTGATGAGAACGGCTACGTCTTTCAACTGCATTGCGTGTACCTTTCCTCTACCTTTTCCTTGGGCGTTTCTTCTCTAGATTTGTGAAGTATCGGCCGGACTATCCGGTCGCGGCAGCTTCCTCGGCTTGCGTGAGGATGCCGCCGCAGATCAGCGTTTCCATGTGCTTGATATATTGCCGGCAGACATCGTCGGTGACCGGGCCGACGCCGGTGGCGCGGGACATCGCGTGCCGGCCGAAGAACAGATGATCGCAGGCACCGATCAGGCTGGTGTAGAACAGCACCGGATCGGTCGGGCGGAATTCGCCGCGGCTGACGCCTTCAGCCAGCAAGCGGCGGTGGAAGTCCAAGAGCGGCGCAACGAAGAACTTCGAGACTTCGTCGGCAGAGCTCGCGCTGGTCTCGTGCAAGAGATAGTGGATCAGCCGGTTCATATAGGGGAACCGGTGATAGGCGCGGATGATGCCGGCGATATGCAGCTTCAGCTTCGCTGTCGACGTGATCGGCTGCGCCAGCAGATATTCGAGATTGGACATCTCGGTGGCGGCATCCCGCGCGAGCAGCGCCAGCAAGAGACCGTCCTTGTTGCCGAAGTGGTACTTGACCAGCGCAGCGTTGGCGCCCGACTTCTGCGCAATGTCGGAGAGCGAGATCTCGATCGAGGAGCGTTCGATCATCAGCTCGCTCGCGGCCACCAGCAATTTCTCTGCCGTGGAATTTTTCCCGCTCGGAAGCCTGTTCGGTACGCTGGTCGCCACGGAGATCCCTGTTTGGCCGCTGGAAGCAGGGCGCAGATAAGCGCAAGCAGCGCCTCATCACAAGAGTTAATTGATCGATTGACTAAACGATCTCCAGCCCCTTAAATCCGTCCCCGACAACCAACCCAATCAAGAATTCAGGGAGAGACCGAAATGGCCGAGGCTTACATCGTCGCCGCTGCGCGTACCGCCGGCGGGCGCAAGGGGGGCCGCCTCGCCGGCTGGCATCCGGCCGATCTCGCCGCCAAGGTCCTGGACGAGCTGGTCGACCGCACCAAGGTCGACCCCGCCCAGGTCGAGGACGTGATCATGGGCTGCGTGATGCAGGTCGGCGAGCAGTCCAACAACGTCGCGCGCAATGCGATCATGGCGTCGAAACTGCCGGAGAGCGTGCCGGGCACCTCGATCGACCGCCAGTGCGGCTCTTCGCAGCAGGCGCTGCACTTCGCCGCGCAGGCGGTGATGTCCGGCGCGATGGATGTCGTGATCGCCGCCGGGGTGGAATCGATGACGCGGGTGCCGATGGGCCTGTCGTCGCAGCTTCCGGCCAAGAACGGCTTTGGCAATTACAAGAGCCCGGGCATCGAGAAGAAGTATCCCAACATCGTATTCAGCCAGTTCACCGGCGCGGAGATGATGGCCGAGAAGTACGGCCTCTCCAAGGATGAGCTCGACGAATATTCTTACCAGAGCCATCAGCGCGCGATCGCGGCGACGCAAGGAGGCCACTTCAAGAAGGAGATCGTGCCGCTCGACATCACCCGCGCCGACGGCAGCAAGGACACCCACCACATCGACGAAGGCATCCGTTTCGATGTCACGCTCGACGGCATCAAGGGCGTCAAGCTGATCGCCGAGAACGGCAAGCTGACCGCGGCCAGCGCCAGCCAGATCTGCGACGGCGCCTCCGGCGTCATGGTCGTGAACGAGAAAGGCCTGAAGCAGCTCGGCGTCAAGCCGCTCGCGCGCGTCCATCACATGACAATGACCGGCGGCGATCCCGTGATCATGCTCGATGCTCCCTTGCACGCGACCAAGCGTGCCCTGGAGAAGGCCGGCATGAAGATCGGCGACATCGACCTGTTCGAGGTCAACGAGGCCTTCGCCTCGGTGCCGACCGCGTGGCTGAAGACCACCGGCGCCGACCCTGACAGCCTCAACGTCAACGGCGGCGCTATCGCGCTCGGCCACCCCCTCGGCGGCTCCGGCACCAAGCTGATGACGACGCTGGTGCACGCCCTGCACCAGCGCGGCAAGCGTTATGGTCTGCAGACCATGTGCGAAGGCGGCGGCATGGCCAACGTGACGATCGTGGAGCGGCTGTAAGAAAAACAAAAGCGAGTAGTGAGTGGCGAGTAGCGAATGGTGAGTAGGCGAAGAGCGGTTTGCCCTTCTTCCCTATTCGCCACTCGCTACTCGCCATTCGCATTTTGAGGAAACGCCATGACCCACCCCTCCATCCATGCCCGCACGACGCCCGACAAGATCGCCTACCGGATGGCCGGCACCGGCAAGGCGATCACCTATCGCGAGCTCGACGAGCTCTCGAACCAGGGCGCGCAGCTGTTTCGCTCGCTTGGCCTCAAGGCCGGCGACCACATCGCGCTGTTGATGGAGAACCGCCTCGCCTTCATGGAGCTGTGCTGGGCCGCGCAACGCAGCGGGCTCTATTACACCGCGATCAGCCGCTACCTGAAGCAGGACGAGATCGACTACATCATCGCCGATTGCGGCGCCAAGGTCGTGATCACCACGCCGAAATGCGCCGACCAGATCAAGGGCCTGATCAAGGGCACGCCCGGCGAGCCGATCTTCTACATGATGGACGAGCCGCTGCCCGGCTTCCGCTCCTACGACAAGGAAGCGGCGGCGCAGCCGACCACGCCGATTGCCGACGAAGTCGCCGGCTACGACATGCTGTATTCGTCGGGCACCACCGGCCGCCCGAAGGGAATCAAGAAGGCTTTCGAAGGCAACAGGATCGACGTGCCGAACGCCTTCCTGCGCGTGCTCTGCGCCGACATGTGCGGCATGAACGCCGAGAGCACCTATCTGTCGCCGGCCCCGCTCTATCATGCGGCGCCCCTGCGCTTCAACATGATGGCGATCGTGCTCGGCGGCACCTCCATCATCATGGAGCATTTTGACGCCGAAGAGTTCTTGAAGCTGGTCGAGAAATACAAGGTGACGCAATCCCAGCTGGTGCCGACCATGTTCGTGCGCATGCTGAAGCTGCCGGACGAGGTGCGCGCCAAGTACGACGTCTCGACGCTGAGGGGAGCGATCCATGCCGCCGCACCCTGCCCCATCGACGTCAAGGCGAAGATGATCGAATGGTGGGGACCGATCCTGATCGAGTATTACGCCGGCTCCGAAGGCAATGGCGTCACCGTCTGCAACTCGCAGCAATGGCTGGAGCACCGCGGCAGCGTCGGCCGCGCCGTGGTCGGCAAGATCAAGATTCTCGACGAGAACGACGAGGAGCAGCCGGCCGGCGAGATCGGCACCGTCTATTTCGCCGACGCGCCCGCGTTCACCTATCACAATGATCCCGAGAAGACGAAGAAGGCCTACAACGCCAGGGGATGGTCGACGCTCGGCGATGTCGGCTATCTCGACAAGGACGGCTTCCTCTATCTCACCGACCGCAAGTCCTACATGATCATCTCCGGCGGGGTGAACATCTACCCGCAGGAGACGGAGGACGTGCTGATCACGCACCCTGAGGTCGCCGACGTCGCGGTGTTCGGTGTGCCGAACGAAGAGATGGGCGAAGAGGTCAAGGCGGTGGTGCAGCCGCACGACATGAGCCGCGCCGGCAAGGCGCTGGAGGCCGATCTGATCGCCTATTGCAAGGGCCGTCTCTCCGCGATCAAGTGCCCGCGCTCGATCGACTTCGAAGCCGAGCTGCCGCGCACGCCCACCGGCAAGCTGGTGAAGCGGCACCTACGCGATCGGTATTGGCCGAAGACGACGGCGAAGATTTAGGGTGTTCTTACCCTCCCCTGGAGGGCCCTGGAGGGGGAGGGTCGATGCGCGTGTCGCGAAGCGGAATGCGCAGCGGGGTGGGGTGATCTCTCCACACGAGACACTGCCCGAGTGGAGAGATCACCCCGCCCCGGCGCTGCGCGCCGACCCTCCCCCTCCAGGGGAGGGTGAAGCGGAGATCAATCAAACAAGCTCGGCGTGTGGTTCACCAGCGCGCCTTCGATCTCCAGCATCTTCAGCTTGGTCACTACCCCGCCATTCGCGGAGAAGCCCCCGGGCTTGTTGCGGGCGGCGAGCACACGATGGCACGGCACCACGATCGGGCACGGGTTGCGGCCGAGCGCCTGGCCGACGTCGCGCGACAGCTGGACGCCGCCGAGCTGTTTTGCGATGTCGCCATAGGTGATGGTCTTGCCGGGCGGAATCGCGCGCGCGATCTCGTAGACGCCGCGATTGAACTCGGGCACGCCGTCGAGGTCGAGCGGGATGTCCGTGAGATCGTCCGGCTCGCCCGCGAGCAGTCTTGTCATGCGGTCGATCGCCTCTCGCACCTCGGCGGTCGGCTCGGCTTCGGTGGCGTCGGCATGGCGCTGGCTGATGCGGGTGCGGATCTTCTGCTCGCCGCCCATCGGCAATTGCGTGCCGTTGATGCCGCGCGGGCCCCAAGCGATGGCGCAAAGGCCGATCTTGGTATCGAACAGGGCAAAATGCTGGTCGGTCATGGCCTGGTTCCTGAGCTTGCGTCCTCGTCGCATGCCCCAATGTGCTCTCGGCCTAAATCTAGGCTTGGAAATAGTTGCGATCCACCCGGTTTCCGGGAATCTTGCACAGGAGTTCCGCCCGTCCCGCGAGTCCCGAATGCAAAGCCTCCACGTCAACGGTTACGACATGCCCTATCTCGACGTGGGCGAAGACAGGGGCCGGCCGCCGCTGGTCTGCGTGCACGGCTCGCTGAACGACTTCCGCGTCTGGGGCTGCGTGCTGGGGCCGCTGACGCAGCGGCATCGGGTGATCGCCGTCAGCCTGCGCCACTTCTTTCCGGAAAAATGGGATGGGGTCGGTGACACCTATTCGATCGCCCAGCATGTCGAGGACGTCATCGCCTTCATCGACAAGCTCGATCTCGGGCCGGTCGACCTTATGGGCCATTCCCGCGGCGGGCATATCTGCTTCCGCGTCGCGCAGCAGCGGCCCGATCTCTTGCGCCGGCTGATCCTGGCCGAGCCCGGCGGCGAGCTCGATGCGAGTCTCGATCCGGATTACGTCGGCGGTCCCTCGCCGCTGCTGGCGCGCTTCACGGCCTCGGCCGAGAAGATCGCGGCCGGCGATGTCGACGTTGGGCTCGCCGTCTTTGTCGACACGCTGGAAGGCCCCGGCACCTGGCCGCGGCTGCCGGCGATGGTGAAGCAGAACCTGCGCGACAACGCCTATACCCTGATCGGCCAGGTCCGCGACAACCGCCCGCCGTTCTCCAAGGCGGATGCGGAGTCCATCAAGATGCCGACGCTGTTCATCCTGGGCGCGCGGACCAAGGGCCTGCTGCCGAAGGTGCTGCATGCGCTCGCGGCGCATGTGCGCTATTCCAAGACGGCGATCATCCCGAATGCAACGCATCCGATGTTCGAGCAGGCGCCGCAGAAATTCTCCGAAGTGGTTTTGGATTTTCTGGCGAGCTGACCATGCAGAGCTTCCGCGTCAACGGTTACGACATGGCCTATCTCGAGGTCGGAAGCGGCCCGCCGCTGGTCTGCGTGCATGGCACGTTAGGTGATTTCCGCACCTGGTATTCGGTGCTCGGTCCGCTGTCGAGAAGCCATCGCGTGATCTCGGTCAGCCTGCGGCATTTCTTTCCCGAGCATTGGGACGCCGTCGGCGACGACTACAAGATGGCGCAGCATGTCGCCGATACGATCGCCTTCATCGCGCAGGTCAAGCCCGGCCCCGTCGACCTGATGGGCCATTCGCGCGGCGGCCACATTGCCTTCCGCGTGGCGCAGGCGCGGCCTGATCTGTTGCGCAAGCTGGTGCTGGCCGAGCCCGGCGGCGATCTCGACGCATCCCTGCCTGTGCCCGAGGGCACGCCCGCGCATCCGCCGCTGGCGGCGCGCACGGCGCGATCGGTCGAGATGATCCGCGCCGGCGACCTCGAGGGCGCGCTGCGGAATTTCTACGAGGGCATCGAGGGCGACGGCTCCTGGCGGCGCGTGCCGGCTGCGGCCAAGCAGCAACTCCGCGACAACGCGCTCACCTTGCTCGGCCAGATCAACGAGCAGCGCCGGCCCTACACGCTCAGCGATGCGCAGGCCATCAGGACGCCGACGCTGCTGATCGGCGGCGGCGCCACCACCGGCAGCCTGTCGGTGATGTGGCGCGTGCTGGCCGCGCATATCGCGGGCGCTGAAACGGCGGTGATCGCGAATGCCGGCCACTGGATGTTCGAGCAGGCGCCGCTGAAGTTCGGCGAAGTGGTGGACAGGTTCCTGGCGAAATAGCTCCTCCCCTTTCTGACGAAAACAACCCCATGCACAGTAGACGGCCGCAGCAATATCAATGACTTAGGAACATCGCAGAGCGGGGGTCGAGCCGCGCTTGACCCCCTGCCCCTCCGGGGGTATCTTCGAATACGGAATTCCGTATTCCGTTTTGACGATCCGTTGGAGCTGCCGGCGTGATTCCTCTCGACCCGCTCCCGAACCTGATCGACCAGGTCTATTCGCGGATCCTGGAAGCGATCTCCGACCGCACGCTTCAGCCCGGCCAGCGCATTCGGCAGAACGAGCTCGCCGACAGGCTCGGCGTGTCGCGCCAGCCGGTGTCGCATGCGCTGCATCTGCTGCACCGGCAGGGCCTGGTCGCCGAGAGCGGCCGTCGCGGCTTTGAAGTGACACAGCTCGATCCTGCGCGCATCCGCCAGCTCTACGAGGTGCGCGGCGCCATCGACGCGCTGGCGGCCCGGCTTGCGGCGACGCGCGCGGCCAGCGACGCGGCGGGACGCGCGCGCCTGGAGACAGCGCTCGCCGCCGGGCGCCGCACCGACCACGACACGATTCTATCCGAGCTCATCACCCTCGATGTCGATTTTCACCGCGCGATCTATCAGCTCGCCGGCAATCCCGTGATCGAGGAGACCATGGCGCCGCAATGGCCGCATATGCGGCGCTCGATGGCCACAGTGCTGTCGGAGCTCGACTATCGGGCCAAGGCCTGGGCGGAGCACGCCGATATTGCCGGACACATTCTGAGCGGCAACGCGAAAGCGGCCGAACGCGCAGCGCTCGCGCACGCGCAGACGGCGGGACGGATGACCGAGGAGAGATTGCGGGCAACGGAAGAGGCGGCGGCGTAGCCATTTGCACCGTCATTCCGGACGCGCAAAGCGCGATCCGGAATCTCGAGGTTCCGGGTTCGCCGCTGCGCGGCGCCCCGGAACGACAACAAAAATCAAAGCAGGAGGACGACCCGATGAAACTGTCTCAGGAGCAATTGGAGTTCTTCCAGCGCGAGGGCTGGCTGTTCCTGCCCGAGCTGTTCAGCCAAGAGGAGGTCGACCTGCTCGGACGCGAGGCGGTCGCTATCTACGACGCCAACCGGCCCGAAGTCTGGCGGGAGAAGAGCGGCGCGCCGCGCACGGCCTTTGCCGCGCATCTCTACAACGAGGCGTTCGCAATCCTCGGCGCCCATCCGCGCATGATCGAGCCGGTCGAGCAGGTGTTCGGCGAGCCCGTCTACATGCACCAGTTCAAGATCAACGCGAAATCGGCCTTCACCGGCGACGTCTGGCAATGGCACCAGGATTACGGCACCTGGAAGCGCGACGACGGCATGCCGGAGCCGCGGGCGATGAACATCGCGATCTTCCTCGACGAGGTGATGCCGATCAACGGCCCCTTGATGCTGGTGCCGCGCAGCCAGAATGCCGGCGATCTCGAGGCTTCGCACGACCTCGCCACCACCTCTTATCCACTGTGGACGCTGGACGAGGACACGGTGACGCGCCTCGTCAAGCAGGGCGGCATCGTCGCGCCCACGGGCAAGCCGGGCGGCATGCTGATGTTCCACGGCAATCTCGTGCACGGATCGAGCGGCAACATCACGCCCTATCCGCGCAAGATCGTGTACCTGACGCTGAACGCCGTTTCGAACTACATCCGCACACCGACGCGGCCGGACTACATCGCGCATCGCGATTTCACGCCGATCAAAACGGTGGACGATGACGCGCTGCTGCGGCTGGCACGGACACCGCGGCAGGCGGCGGAGTAGATTGCTTTCGTGCCCCGGACGCAGCGCAGCGCTTCTTCAGCGGTGCGCTGCGTCCGGGACACGACACTTATCGGGTGACAAAATGAACCTGTTCCGCCTCCTCCAGGCCCGCGCTAGCGCCGGCAAGCCCGTTCGCGTCGCGCTGATCGGCGCGGGCAAATTCGGCTCGATGTTCCTCGCACAGGTGCCGCACACGCCGGGGCTGGAGGTACCCATCATCGTCGACATCGACCGCGAGCGCGCGCGCGAGGCCTGCCGCACCGTCGGCTGGGACGCCGAGCGCATCGCCGCAACTTTGTTCACCGATGACGGCGCGCGCGCCATCGCGCGCGGCGCCGTGGACGTAGTGGTCGAGGCGACCGGCAATCCCGCCGTCGGCATCCGCCATGCGCGCGCCGCGATCGCGGCGGGCAAGCATATCGTGATGGTGAATGTCGAGGCCGACGTGCTGGCGGGCCCGCTGCTCGCCGAGGAAGCGCGCAAGGCGGGCGTGGTCTATTCGCTCGCTTATGGCGACCAGCCGGCACTGACCGCGGAGATGGTGGACTGGGCGCGGGCCACCGGCTTTCGCGTCGTTGCCGCCGGCAAGGGCACAAAGTACCTGCCGGCCTATCACGACGTGACGCCCGACGGTGTCTGGCAGCATTACGGCCTGACCGCGGGCGAGGCGCAGTCGGCCGGCATGAATCCGCAGATGTTCAACTCCTTCCTCGACGGCACCAAATCGGCGATCGAGATGGCCGCGATCGCCAATGCCTGCGGCCTCGACGTGCCCGCAGACGGCCTATCGTTTCCGCCCTGCGGCGTCGACGACCTGCCGCACATCCTACGGCCGCGCTCGCGCGGCGGCGTGCTGGAGCGATCCGGCCTCGTCGAAGTCGTCTCCTCGCTCGAACGCGACGGCCGGCCGGTGTTTCGCGACTTGCGCTGGGGCGTCTATGTCGTGCTGGAGGCACCGAACGACTATGCCGCCGACTGCTTCCGGCAATATGGCCTGAAGACCGATGCCAGCGGACGCTTCGCCGCCATGTACAAGCCCTATCATCTGATCGGGCTCGAGCTGAACATCTCGGTGCTGGCGGCCGCGCTGCGGGGCGAGCCGACCGGGCAGCCTTACGGCTTCCGCGGCGACGTCGCGGCTGTGGCCAAACGCAATTTGCACGCCGGGGAGATGCTGGACGGCGAAGGCGGCTACACGGTGTGGGGCAAGCTGTTACTGGCGGCCGCGAGCCTCAAGGCCGGCGCCCTGCCGATCGGACTCGCACACCGCGTGAAGCTGAAACATGACGTCGCCCATGGCGCGGTGGTGCGCTGGAGCGATGTCGAATTCGATCCGGGGAACGAAACGGTGAAGGCCCGCAAGGCCATGGAGGCAGCGTTCGCAGCGCAGCATTGATAGGCATTAGCGGTCACGCAACCAAAGTGCGCTTGATTTGCAGTTCCCCTTTGGTCATCCTGACCGCGATCCGGGAATACTGAATTTCGGACACCAAGAAACGTCGGCCACCGGCGAAGACCAAGCGGCGTCAAGACCGCGATCCCTCGTCGAGGACACGACATCACAGGAGGGAAGTGCATGGAACGTCGTAAATTCCTGACGGCAGGTGGATTGGGCCTGGCCGCAACTGCTGTTGCCGCGCCGGCCGTCGCACAATCGATGCCCGAGGTGAAGTGGCGGCTCGCTGCAAGCTGGCCGAAATCTCTCGATACGCTCTATGGCGGCTGCGAATATTTCTGTAAGCGCGTCGCCGAGATCACCGACAACCGCTTCCAGATTCAGCCGTTCGCCGCGGGCGAGATCGTCCCGGGCCTGCAGGTGCTCGATGCGGTCTCGAACGGCACCGTCGAGATGGGCAACACTGCGCTGTATTACTATTGGGGCAAGAATCCCGCCTTCACGTTCGGCACGTCGCTGCCGTTTGGTCTCAACACGCGCCAGCACATCTCCTGGCTCCAATGGGGCGGCGGACAGGATCTCCTCAATGATCTCCTCAAGGAGCACAAGGCAATCGGCATCCCCACCGGCTCCACGGGCGCCCAGATGGGCGGCTGGTTCCGGAAGGAGATCAAGTCGATGGCCGATCTGCAGGGGCTGAAATTCCGCGTCGGCGGCTTCGCCGGCACGATCATCGCCAAGGTCGGCGGCGTACCGCAGCAGATCGCGGGCGGCGACATCTATCCCGCACTGGAGAAGGGCACGATCGATGCGGCCGAATGGGTCGGTCCCTATGACGACGAGAAGCTCGGCTTCGTGAAGGTCGCGAAGTACTATTACTATCCCGGCTGGTGGGAAGGCACCGGGCAGGGCCACAACATCATGAACCTGGAGAAGTGGAACGCGTTGCCGAAGCACTACCAGGCCGCGGTCGAGAGCGCCTCGCGCGACACATTCACCTGGGTGACGGGCAAGTACGATGCCCTCAACCCGCCCGCGTTGAAGCGGCTGCTGGTCGCCGGCGCCATCCTCAAGCCGTTCCCACAGGAAGTGCTCGAAGGCTGCTATGGCGCGGCCAACGAGATCTACGCCGATCTGGCCAAGAGCAATCCGCATTTCGGCAAAATGTATGCGAGCCTCACCGCGTTTCGCAGCGAGTCGCTCGCCTGGATGCAGGTGGCCGAGCTCAGCTTCGATACCTTCATGATGCGGATGCGGACGCGGACGTAAGCTGACGACGGTTCGCAGCGCTTGAAACGACGAAAGCCCCGGAGATGTCTCCGGGGCTTTTTTGTTTGGCGATGAACGGGCCGCGCCGGAAGTGTCATCGCCCGGCTTCGACCGGGCGATCCAGTATTGCAGCGGCAGTCATGAAAGAGCTCGC